>LJUC01000013.1 GCA_001303695.1 Phycisphaerae bacterium SM23_30 | reverse complement strand
ACCATCCTGAAGGTTCAAAAAGCCAGTAAAATCTACCAGATGGGAGAGATGGAGGTGCCGGCCCTGCGCGAAGCTACCATCGATATTCATGACGGCGAGTTTTTAATTATCGTGGGCCCTTCGGGTTCCGGTAAAAGCACTTTGCTGAATCTTATCGGCGGCATGGATCGGCCCACCAGCGGCACGGTGCATTTCCTGGAGACAGACCTTTCCCATACGACTGATTATGAACTCACTTTGTTCCGGCGCAAGTACGTGGGTTTTATCTTTCAGTTTTACAACCTGGTGCCGACCCTTACGGCGCTGGAAAATGTGCAAGTGGCGGTGGAAATCGTCGAGGATCCTTTGGAGCCGGTCAAGGCTCTGGAGACGGTGGGGCTGGCAGACCGGATGGATCACTTTCCCTCCCAGTTGAGCGGCGGGGAACAGCAGCGCGTGTCCGTTGCTCGGGCTCTGGCCAAGAATCCGCGTTTGCTCCTATGCGACGAGCCCACCGGGGCACTGGATATGGAAACCAGTAGAGAAGTGCTGGGGCTTTTACGCCAACTAAACCAGAAATTTAAAAAAACCGTGGTGCTGATCACCCATAATAACGCTATCGCCAGCATCGGAGATCGCATCGCCCGTATCCGGGACGGCGCGATCTATTCCGTCGATGTCAATGAAATCCCCCAGGCGGCGGAGAATATTCGATGGTAAACCGGGCCTTAATCCGTAAGCAGATGCGCGACCTGAAGGGGCGAAAGATCGCGCTGGGGGCGCTGATTCTTCTGGCGGCGATCGGAGTGGGGGATTTTGTGGGGGTGGTGGGGGTTTATTGGGATCTTTACGGGGCCCGACAGAGATATTATACCAACAATCGTCTGGCCGATTTTACCATTGATCTGAAACGAGCGCCGCAGTGGACGGTGGAAAATGTTGAGGGCGTAAGGAACGTGGTGCGGGTAGAGGGTCGGGTTTCCATGGCGGTGCAGGTTGATCTGCCGGGGCGCAACGATCCGATCACGGCGACGGCTATCTCAGTGCCGGCGCATCGTCCGCCGATATTAAACGCACTGTTTATGAACACGGGGATGTGGATTTCGGGCTATGAAAGCAAAGAAGCGATTATCGACGACATGTTTGCCCGGGCTAACGACCTCAGGCCGGGCAGCAGAATTAAAGTGACGCTTTTCGACGAGCAGCACGAGTTTCTGGTAGTAGGGACGGCCATGTCGCCGGAGTTTGTGTATTTGATGCCGCCGGACAGCGGTTTTATGCCGGACCCGCAGCGCTACGGGATTATTTATATCGAAGAAAAGTTCATGCAACAGAGGTGCGATCTGGATGGGGCCTACAATCAGATTGTAGGCAGCGTGTATGACCGGTCGCGAACAGCGGTAAGTAACATGCTGGAGCTTATCGAGTCCGAGCTGGAGCCTTACGGAGTAGTGGCGGCGACGCCATACTGGCAGCAGCCGTCGGTGAGCTACTTAAATGATGAACTGTCCGGATTGAAACTCAACGTTACCATAGTGCCGACGATTTTTTTGGGGGTAAGTTTAATGGCGCTCAATATTTTAATGGGACGGATGGTCAAGCAGCAGCGCCCGGTGATCGGCACTTTGCGTTCTCTGGGGTATTCGATCGGTGATATCCGACGGCACTATCTGGGTTATGGTGTATTGATCGGACTGGCAGGGGGGGCGCTGGGAGATTTATTCGGAGGCTGGCTGCAAGGGCAAATGCTGAGCATGTACGGCGCGTTCTATAAAATGCCCGACATTTACGCCGATTTTTATCCCAGCCTTTTTGTGGGGGGGATTGGGTTGAGCGTGGCGGCGGCGGTATTGGGGACGATCAAGGGGGTGTATTATGCCTCGCGGCTGGAGCCGGCCGAAGCGATGCGGCCGCCGCCCCCGGAAAAAGGGAGAAAAATATGGCTGGAAAGGATAGGTTTTTTCTGGCAGCGGGTTTCTTTTCGCTGGAAGTTGATTTTGCGGAGCGTCTTTCGCAACCCTTTTCGCAGCGGATTCAGTTTATTCGCCAGCATAATCGCCACGGCGTTGATTTTTACCACCTTCGCCCAATACGACTCCCTGAACTATCTGATGAACTTTGAATTTGAAAAAATATCCCATCAGGATTTCACCGTCACCCTGCGCGAACCGGATGATTTATCGGCGGTGAACGAAATAAGCGACTTGTCGGGGGTGGAATATGCCGAGCGGCAATTAGCGGTGGCCTGCGATTTTTACCGCGGCTCCCGCAAAAAACGTTTGGGGGTCATGGGACTGCCGAAAGATACCCGACTGCACACCCCCTTGGATAAAAACGGCGCACTGATCTCGATACCGGACCAGGGGCTGGTGCTTTCTCGTAAGCTGGCGGAAATCCTGGACGTCAAAATCGGGGATGCTTTGATGTTAAGACCGTTGATTGCGCGGCGCACGACGGTGGAGACCACAGTGACGGGAATTTCGGAGAATTACTTTGGGCTGACGGCGTATGCGGATATGGATTATTTGAGCCGGCTTTTAGGTGAGGAGCGGGTCTCTAATGTTTTGCTGTGCAGCATGGACAAGTCGGTTTCCCATACGGATTTTATAAAAGAACTGAAGCGGCGTCCGCGGGTGGTGGGGATCGGCGAGCGCCAACGGATGTTTACGCAGTTGCACGAGACGTTCGGCAAGACTATGGGTTATATGATGATGATTATGATTCTTTTTGCCGGCTTGATCGCGTTCGGCAGCGTATTGAATACCGCGATGGTGTCGGTTTCGGAGCGGCAGCGGGAGATCGGCTCTTTGCGGGTATTAGGATACACCAACCGTCAAGTGGTGGGGATTTTTTCGGGAGAAAGTCTGGTGCTCAATTACCTGGGCATCTTTTTCGGAATATTTGCAGGGATAGGACTGATGTATTTAATTGCCCGGGCGTACGACACGGAGCTCTATCGCTTTCCGGCGGTAATCAGGATACCAAGTATGATATACAGCGCCCTGTTGATGATGATATTTGTCGGTCTGGCCCAGTTGATTGTTTATCGTATCATATGCAAATTCAAGTGGCTGGACGTTCTGAAGGTTAAGGAGTGACCCTATGAAAACCGTGCGGTGGTCTGGATATAAATGTTTTTCTTGGCTTATTCTGGTTTTGAGCATCACCGGATGCAGCGATTACGAAGTTGAGGTGGTAAAGCCGATTCGGGGCAGGATTGAGGTATCCTTTACCGAGCCGGCGGCGACGCGGCTGGAGAATAAATACCTGATTACCATGCCGGTAGCGGGCCGGATCGGGCGGGTACAACTTATACCCGGCTATCAGGTATCAAAAGGATTGTTGCTAGTGGATTTTGATACTTTGCCATTGCAACAAAGCCTGGTGGAAGCCCAAGCCTATTGGCAACAGCTCAAGGCGGGTGCCCGGCCGGAAGAGATCGCCCAGGCCGAGGCCGCGGTTGAAGGGGCCCAAGCCCTTGTGGATCAATTAGAAAGCGGCGCCCGAGAACAGGAGAAAGAGGCGGCCCAGACGGCGTTTGAGCGGGCTCAGGTGGAGGCGGAATATGCCCAGAAAGAATTCGAACGTTTACAGGGTCTTTTGAAACAAGGAGCGACAACGGATCAACTTTTTCAGGCAGCCAGTTCGGCATATAAGTCCTCCCAGGCGAAGTTGAAAGAAGCCGAAGCGCAATTGAACCTGATCCTGGAAGGTCCGCGGGAAGAGGAAAAGCGGCGGGCCAGAACCGCCTTGAAACAGGCCCAGGCGCAGTTGGAACTCACCAAAAAGGGTCCACGGGAAGAAGAGATAACGCGGGCGGAAGCGCAGGTGACCTGCGCCCGGCATAATCTGGAGTTGGCCGATATACGTTCGCCGATTGACGGTATTGTTCTGGAAAAATACGAAGACGGCGATCGAACCCTGCCGGCAGGTCAGCCGCTGCTACTGTTGGGTTCGCTAAAAGAGCTGGAGGTGGAGGCGGAGGTTTTGTCGCAGGACGCTTTACGCCTGCGGGTGGGGGGGGCGGTGTTACTGGAGTTGGGGGGTGACCGAAAACCTCTGGTCGGCGAGGTCAAGAGAATCGAGCCGGCGGGCTTTACCAAATTATCTTCTTTGGGGGTGGAGCAGCAGCGGGTCAAGGTCATGGTTTCCTTTGCCGAGGAGATTCCCAAAGACCTGGGCGTGGATTACCGGATTCACGCCCGGTTTATCACCGGCGCCAAGCAGGACGCCCTGCTGGCGCCGCGTTTCAGCGTTTTGCAGGATGCGGACGGATCGTTTTACGTCATGCGCTTGAAAGGCGGCAAGCTGGAAAAGGTCGCCGTCAAATTGGGCTTACGGAATGATTTACAGATCGAGATTACCGAAGGTCTAAGCGAAAATGATACCATCGTTAAAACGCCCGATACCACCATGAAAGACGGCCAAAAAGTTAAAGTACAGAACTGAGCTTGGGATCTGTCTTTGCCATACGAATAGTGTATAAAGATATTTTGTAATGGATATGCAACTCAGCTAAAAAAGCAACTTAAACATGTTGGAATTCATTACCGACAGAGATATTTATGAAAAAGTCATACTTGATCGCCTGGTCCGGGCGCAAAAATTCATCTGGCTGGCCACCTCCGACCTGAAGAATATGCACGTGGAAAAATCAGGTCGGATGGCGCCTTTGCTGGAGGCACTTTCCGACCTGGTGGACAAACAGGTGGAAATACGCCTGCTGCACGCCAAGGAACCGGGACCTATCTTCCGCCGGGACTTTGATCGGTACCCCAATCTCTTAAAGGGTTTGGAAAGGATCCTGTGTCCGCGCGTGCATTTTAAGTCCGTAATTATTGATGGTAAATTTGCCTATAGCGGCAGCGCCAACTTGACAGGCGCCGGCATGGGGGCCAAAAGCAAAGACCGCCGCAATTTCGAGTCCGGCTTTATCACTACCGATATGGAAATTATCGACCGAATCATGGCCCAGTTCGACTCTGTCTGGATGGGCCGGCACTGCCCCTCCTGCCAGCGAAAGGATTTTTGCGCCGAACACCAAGAACTCACGGCTAAACAATAGCTGCGAGGTAATATTAAGAAATTCTAACAAAACCTGGAATAAGAGCCGCTTTTATGCCCTATACCTACGTCATCTATCATTATTTAAACGTAGGTCTTTTCGCGCCTCGGCCACCATTTGCTTGAGTTCTTCCAGTATGGTCGGGACGTGGTAAACGTAGCCGTCTTTGATGGTCCATTTGATGCCGCCGCGCTGGATGAGCTTTCCATCCTGCAAATCCTGCACGCCGGTGGGGTAGAGATACTTGAAGTTCTCCAGGGGATTTTCATCCAGCAGGATAAGATCCGCCAGATAGCCTGCCTTGAGGCGGCCTAATTGATCTTCCATGCCCAGAATTCTGGCATTGTTTTCGGTGGCGTGCTGAATTACGTCGATAGGGTGGAAGCCCGCTTCCTGATGCAGCTCCAGCTCCCGGATGGTGCTGAAGCCATACATCATGTAAATAAAGCCGGCATCTTCGCCCACGCCGACCACGCCGCCTTTTTTGGCAAATTCCTCCACCGCCTTCATCCAGATTTGATAGTTCTCTTTCCAGAATATCTCGTCGGTGGTGGTCCAGTTCCAGTGGTATGATCCGTGATTGGAAGGATTCGGCTCGAAATATTTTTCCAGCGTCGGATGCAGGTAATCTTTGAACCAGGGCTGATTCATCGCCCGCTGCAAGTCCCGGTTGGCTTCGTAAATCACAAAAGTGGGCACCCACGCCACACCCTTATCAACCAGAGTTTGCAGAACCATGTCGAGTTTCATCGGATCGGCTTCGAGCCAGAGGCGCCCGGCATAGGCGAAGCGATGCTGCTCATTATTGTAATTATACCAGGGAGGGAATTTCTGGGTGCCGTGCAGGGCGGCGTCCGGCACGCCGTACCAGTGCTCGATGGAAGTTGTGCCAAAGGCCGCATCGTCCCAGGCATCGGTATTCTCCACGCCCACGTGGTGCGCCACCCGCAGGCCCAGTTTATTCGCTTCCTCGCACACGGCCTGGTAGATATCCCGCTCGGCGCTGGAGACCTTAACGCCGTCGGCGCCCATCTCCTTGATGCGGCGGACGCCCTCGCGGGCCTGCTGGGGCGTGCTGCCGCCGGGACGCATATACAGGAATATCCGCGGGGCGGCAATTTCACCCCGACGGCTTTTCTCCCGCTCTTTCAGCGTTAAGCTTGTTGTGCTGCCCACGTCTCGAATCGTGGTTATCCCGCAGGCCAGCCAGCATTTATACTGATATTCAAAGGGCATGGACAACCGGCCCCGGCTGTTTTGCAGGTGGGCGTGGTTGTTGATCAGACCCGGCAGACAATACATCCCCATCCCGTCGATCACCCTTTCTTTGGCTTGCTCCACGTTTCCTCTCGACCTCGCGGAACCGACCGATGCGATTTTGTTTTTTTCGATGAGAATACTCGTAGGCCCACGCATCGGCGTGCCCTTGCCGTCGATCAGCATAACGTTCCTGATAATTAACCGATCATACTGCCGGCCGCTCTCCTGCCGATCGTATTCTGCGATTACTCCCACATCCTTTTTCGCGATTTTGTTAATCGACCGAACAGTTTGTTGGGCCTGAGTCTGGGCTTGGACCTGGTTTGACCACCCACCCAATATCAGGACAACTAAAACTGGTGAAACAATCAAATTAAATTGCTTTTTTCCCATCATCCGTTACTCCTTATTAAAGTTTGGTAAAAGTCCGGTTCTATATTAAGAACCATAGTTTAGTCTCTAATAAATACATAATAATAAAACCAACCGACAAAATCAATCTTATGAGTCCATCTTGTTTAATTATTTTATCATCGTTTAATAATGTGTGCTTTGAGAGGCGTCAAGGGTGAGGATTCTGGTTTTGTTTGATGTTTGTTTTCTTTTTTTCCGGCGGCAGAATGGGTCTTTTACGAAAGACGCTGCGCGTAATACTGCCCTGATATTCTTTCGCCTGGTGCTCGATACGGTTGACGCCTTCGGCCAGATATTTCAGCAGCGCCGTCGTATGCGCCAGTCCCGCCCGGCAAACCAGTTCCATCCAGTCGCCCTGGGCCGTCTCATCCGCCGCTTCCGTCGTCAGGGAGAAATAAGTTGTTTGCCCTGCCGGCGCCCGCCTGCCGCGCAGACCCGCCTCCAGTTGAATATCTTTGTAGAAGTAGGTAAAGAACGTGTCTTCATCCTGTTGGCCGTATTTAATATAGCGATCATAAATCCTGCGGTTCGCCGCCGCCACTTCCGGCACGGAATTTACCGCCGAAAGCATGGCGTCGGTAATCGCCTTTTGCACTCTCGCCGCTTCGGCGTTGCTTTCATCTTCAATCCAGCTAAAGCCCGGGATATACCAGGCCCGCGGCAGCCAGTAGCTGCGCGCCCCGCCGCTGCGACTGGTCACCCAGCCGCTGTAGCCAGCAAAGTGCTGCACCCATTCATGGTGCGGCACTCCATGCAGGTCAATCGCGATATCCGGCTGCCAGGTCGCCCGCAGCCGGCTCACCATCCCCGCTTCCGGATACCGACTATTACGTCCTCCCCCGCCTACATCAGTACCTAACGCCCCATAGCGCCCAGCATGAAGCGCAAAGTGCGGCGTGATTTTTTGTAATTCATATGCCAACTGCGCCCCGTCCGGATTAACCACCGGATACAACACCAAATTTGCCTTCTTCAAATAATTTTTATACGTTTCATCCGTCGCACATAATTCCGCCAGGTGTAGCATATGACTCGTGCTCGATACTTCGTTGCCGTGCACCCGCCCGCCCAGGAGCAGGGTCGGCTTCAACAAACTCATCTTCGCCTGCGAAACGAACTCGGCTTCCATCGGCGGATACAAATCCGCCGCAAAAACATCATGCCCCAGAAAAGACCGTGCCATGTGATAAACATTAATCTTATCAAAAGTGTTCAGCTTCGACAGGTGCTCCGCTACCTCTGCCGGATTCATCGGCGTGTCCCATTGGATCATCCGCTGTCCCTCATAATGAAATCCTGCGTCGTACAAATGCGGCTTGGCGGTATTTTGGGGATTTTTACTGCGCGGCAAATTGACATACCGGGTAAACTTCTCCAGGTTCTTCATCTTGGTATTATCCAGCGCTACCCGCATCAATATGTTTTCGATTTTATCATAACTTAACTGATCTTCAAATATCCCCGCCTCATGCAGTTCACCCAGCATCCGCACCACAGCCGCCGGCCTGTCCACCGGAATAAATGTCTGATCTATTCGGCTCTCCGCCGCTCGTGTTTTGTATTTCTCATACAAGTCGTTAGGTTCGTTTGCCGTCACTTCAAACATCAGTTGCTTCACGCCCTCCGCCTTCGGCTCCACCCAAATGCCGGTCAGCTTAGGCCCCCCCACTCCCATGCCGCTCAAAGCGTAACGTTTCCGCATCGGCTCCTTGCCCGGCTGCTTGTATATCATAACTATCTCCGGCCGCCCCTTATCCTTGCCGGTAAAATCAATTCGCGCCCTGCCCGGCTCTCCATCCACCGCCCTTTGGATCAACGGCAGAATCCTGCCCGGATAACTCAGCGATCCGCCCCCCCAGCGCTGGCCGATCAGTCGAAACAGGGTCAGCGTCTCAAACATAATGTCTTCATGCAGGGCGTCAAGAGACGAGATAATCTCCTGATCCACCCCAATCCGGTAATCCGGCTCGCTTAAAGTGACATTAACCTTGAACTCGTCAAAAAACGGCGCATTTCCCGCCGACAGCCGACCTTCCTGAATATCCATCACATAATCGATAATCTTTCGATACGTTTCCTTCTGCAAATGCTGCCAGAATCTCTCCAGGTCCGTCGGTATCCGCCGATCCAGAATTGTTCGCCCATCGACCTCAATGGTAATCCCTCCCGTCGTTACCCGAATCTGCTCATATTCCTCAAACAATGCAAAAAATGGCTGAATCACGTAACGCGGCGAAAAACCCTCCTCCAATATCGTCTTATTCTCTCCGTCAAAAACCGTAACCGTATAAATCGGCTCCCGCTCCCACGTCGAGTGAAAGGTTATTTTATCCGGGGAGATGTTTAATTTGCGCGCCAGCACCTCATCAATAGGAAACAACTCCTGCAGCCACCGGGTATTGGCGTAAATCGTCTGCCAACGCACCTCTTTGGAGTCCATCAGTGTGTGATATTTAATCTCGATTTTATCCACCGCTTTATCGGCGATCTTCGGCAATACCTCGTCATATAGCCAACTATACCCCGGCTTGTACGCACATAAAACCGCCACCCCGATAGCGCCTGCCGGCACGTTTTTCTTTCGCAGTTCGTTTTGTATCTCTTGTTTGAGCTGCTCTCTCACGGAAGGCGATTCGCTCACCAACACGGTTATTTTACCCTGCGAATTTCTGTTTATCTTCGGCAGCGCCTCGCTCCGAAAATATCTCCAAAAATCATCCACCTCCCACGCAATCTCAAACTCCTCGGTAAATATATCCTTACCCACGCCATAGCCGGTTGGATACGTCTTTACCTTCGTCTTAGCCGCCGGAAAATATTTATCAATCAATCCTTCAATAAAATCCTCTAATCCCTCCGGCGTCTTCTCCGCCGCCAGCTCAAACGATATCGATTCGATCTCCTCACCTTCCAACCGCTTCAGCCACGTCTCAAGCTTTTCCAGTCCCACCGCCACCTGCCCCGGCCCCTTCTCCGCCCCGAAGAATTCCGTCACGTCCGTTTCAATCTCCTCCAGAGTAAAATTCCCCTTACCGTAATCCCAAAGATAAGGCATCCTCCGCGTCACATAATCCGAGATGGCGTCCAGACCCGCCTGATGGTTCGCGCTGATGACCATCCCGTTCTTATCATCGAACGCCTTGGAAACAAGCTGAATAAAACCCGCCTCGCTTGTTTCCGATACGTCCGCCAATTTATCCTCCTCCTGCAACCGGTTTATCATAAAATGATCTTTCCCCCAGAGGATCGGAAACCCGTATTTCTCCGGATGCTCTTCTTCTCCAGCCACCTGCGCTATCGGAATCTTCACCCCCGCCGACTCCAATCCCAGCCGCGCCCCCAGATTCGCCGTGTTATGGGCGTTTTCCTCTCCGCTCAAAGAAATGTAGGCGGTGATATCGTCGGGAATGTTATCTCGATTTGTATCCCGCAGCAGACCCTCATTGCTGTAAAGCCGCCATAAAGAAAAATCCCGTGAAACCGCCGGCGCCTCAGAAGTGGCCGCCTTGGTGTTCCAGGGTTTCGCCGGAATTAGATAAATCGTTTTGCCTGCTTGCGGCGTTTGGACCTCCACCGCAATCTTATGCACGTCCTTAAAATCCAGATCGCCCACCTTGAGAAAATCTTTTACGGCGTTGGGGTCTTCCTCACCCTCTAGAGCCTTAACTGTTTTTTGGTAGGAGCCATGTTTATCGAACTTGATACCCACAGAAAGCTTAAGAATTCCAGGTTGAAAAGCGCCGACATCAACATAGTTCAGGCGCAGTTGCTCCGTCGGCAACTCACGTTGTTCAAAAAATTTCTTAAACTGCCCCCGAATATCCGCAAAGGTTTTCCCCTTCAACTGCCACAAGTCCGGATACCGGCCCGCCAGAAAATTGGCCGCTGCGATTAAGCCGGTGTCGTCGGCGCCGCTTATATGAATGACGCCTTCCATATGATGGATGTTTTTCTCGATGAATCTTATACGCCCCTGTCCCGGCGCCAGACGCGAAACAAAGGCTCTTTTTTGAATTTGGTTATCCGCACCCGGGGGAATTTCAGGCTCAACCGAGATGGCTATGATAGGGATCGCAGCATAAGCCGGTAAAGCAGGTCGGCTCCGCACCAGATCAAGATTTATCCCCGTACTTTCATATCCCAGCCGGGCGGCGATATTCGTCGCACAGACCAGATGCGTTTCTGTCGGATCTTCCGGTATGACGATAAGCGTATCTACGAAGTCTATTACCGAATCACCGTTGCGGTCCTGCAGGATATATCCAGGCTCAAAGATAGTGCCCAAATCTCTAATTTCCGAGGGGACCTTGTCTTTGCCCCGCTGAGCATAAGCCGCAGGTAAAACGGAAAAAAGAATCAATATCAAAATTTTCCCGAAAACGGTATCTATCCTTGGATTATTTTTCCTCATTAGGCATCTCCTTTTATAGATCGAGAAGACATATAAGTGGATTGCGCGCCATTTACCTGATATAATATTAGGAAAAATGAAGGTTGAAAGCAATATAAAAAATACGGCAGGTAAATAATTCAGGTTAAAAACATCGAATGTACCAATCAGTAATTCCCGAATTTTAATGATGCGCATTGACGATTATGGTTTTGGCTGGATTGTGATTGACGGTCAACGTTATAAAAATGACGTGATAATCGCCGGCGGCCGGGTCATACCAAACTGGTGGCGTCAAGAAGGTCATCTTCTGGCGCCTGAAGATCTGGACGCAGTTATTCAGGCGGGGCCGAATAAACTCATCGTGGGTACCGGTATGTACGGCCGCATGACTATCCCCGAGGCGACCAATCGATTCCTGTCCGATAGGGGAATCGTGCTGGAGACTGGCGACACGAAAACCGCGGGCAAAAAGTATAACGAGTCAGCCGCCGCCGGTGAAAACGTTGCCGCCGTCCTTCACCTTACTTGTTAACCATTACTTATGAATAATATATTGGGCCGCGATGGGATGAAGGGCAATAAATAATGACTGATGATATGGACAAACTTCGGCAGCATCTAACCGCTCAAGCGTCTCAAGAGCCTTACTGTTGTCTGGTGCTGGGCGGCGCCGATACCGGAAAAACCATGCTGGTCAACAATTTGGCCTGCGCGTCGGCAGCCGGAAAAAAGGTAGCTGTTATCGATGCCGATATCGGCCAATCCCATATCGGGCCGCCGACCACTGTGGGTTGGGCCCTGGCGGACCCGGCTGTATTTGAGATGTCGGCGCTGCCGGTTCGAGAGATATATTTCGTCGGGGATGTCGCACCCACAGGCCGCCTTTTGCAGCTTACCGCCGCCATCAACCTGGCGTCTCGGCAGGCCCTGCAGCAGGCCCAATTGGTTATTATTGATACGGGCGGCTTTATAAATGATCCTGCCGCCCGGGCCTTGTGGTGGCAAGTTCACCGTATTATCGTACCCCAGGTTGTCGTGGCCGTGCAGCGGCATGACGAACTCGAACCGATATTGAAAGGATTGGCACAGATTACCCCCAACCTTTTCCGTCTGGGCTGCTCACCTCAGGTGCGTTCCAAATCCGCCCATCGGCGCCGGCAATTCCGCCGCCGGCGCTTTGCAGATTACTTCCGTCATCGCCAAGACTATATGTTGGATTTAACCGATGTTTCTCTTCAGCCCGCCCGCCTGCGCGGCAGTGCCGACCCGGATAATTTCTCCAACCGTCTGGTGGCCTTGCGCGACCGCCGGGGCCGCGATCGCGCCCTCGGCATAATCGTTGCCTACCACAAGCAGAACAACATGCTGGTGATAACAAGTCCCCCGATAACCATAGAAGAAATTCGCTGCGTGGTTATGGGCGATGTCCAGATTGACTTGTCAACGTACTTTAATGCTTAACCGTTCTCCCATCATATTGAAACGGTTTTTCCAAGCCTGGAGACATCATTTTGCGTTTTTGACTTTATCGAGCATTTGCTGAAACTGGCGGGCGTTTTGCACCGCGCGGGCCTCGAAATCATTGTTGAAATACGCAAACACGTCATGCCCGGCGTGAAGCTGACCGCTCAACCAATCACTCCAGCAGGCCAACTGCTCTTCGGTATATAGGCTGCGGTAAAGTTGCGGCCGGCCGTGAAAGCGCACATAGGTGAAATCGCAGGTTGTTTCCCGCGGAAACTTAAGCCGCGGCATATCCGCCAGACAGAGAGCCGCCCCGGCATCCTTGAGTATTTGAAGTACGCCATCATCGAGCCAGCTGCGATGACGAAATTCCACCGTTACGCGAAATTTCTTTTTCAGGGACTTTCGGGTTTTAACCAGAGTATGTAAAAATTGTTTTAATAACTCATCATTACGATGCAAGCCCGGCGGCAACTGCACCAGGATGGGCCCCAGGTGATCGCCCAGCAGCAGCGCTCGAATTAAAAATGCCTGAAGATCCTCATCAATATTTTTCAGACGTTTGCGGTGGGTGATCCAGCGCCAAAGTTTGACGGCATAGAGAAATTTCGGCGGCGCCTTATGGGCCCAGTTTTGAAAGGTTTTCTCCGGAAAAAGTCGATAAAATGTGGCATTCAGTTCTACGGTGGGAAATTGACCGGCAAAATACGCGAAGCGGTCCTTTTTGGACAGGTCTTCCGGATAGAAAACATTTTGCCAGTGCTCATAGGACCAGCCGGAAGTGCCTATAAACAGATTTCCCCGTTTGGCCGTGTCTTTTGCTTTGCTTTTTTTTGCCATGTCTTCCGGAGAAATTCAAATGTGAACCTGGTTTATGTCTTAATCTTGTTTAGTGCATACCGAACGCCGCTCGACAGCGCCACCATCAGATAAAGCGCCATTGCGATCAAGAGAACCACGGAGTGGCCATATGATATCGCCAGACACACCGTCAGGCTGGTGGCGATGACGGAAGCAAAACCGTTGACGCCCCAGGCCCAGGGTGTCAGTTCCGGCGCCGCTCTGCTCAAATGCAGCAATCCCATCGGAAAAAACAACCCCATCAGAAAAGCCAAAGGCCCCATCAAAACCAGTGCTACCACACAGCGTCCCCACCAGGACCAGGACTGAAAAATGCCGATGATCTCGTCCCAGCCAATCAGATATATGATTCCTAATAAACAAATCCCTGAACCCGCAAATAAAATAACCAATCGGCCCTGCCTCCGAAAGTAATGGGATATATAGCTGCCCAATCCGGAAAAGCACAAAAAACCCGCCAGCACCACCGCTACCGTGGCCACCGGATGTGACAGGAACAGCGCCAGCCGCTGGATAAAGGAAATCTCCAGCATCATATACGCCAGGCCGATCGCGGTAAAATAAGCCAGAGTGGCCAGAGTATGACCCCGGGCGGCAGTGCCTCGGCGCAACCATAACAAAGGCAGCAGGATACACAGCGCCGCCATGATGCACGATTGAATCAGCGCCGCGACCAGGATCAGATAACCCCAGTCAATAAATGGTATCCAGTTATTACCCAGGAGTCGTCGCAGTTTTGGGAGGCTCCGCCAGCGGAAAAAATCATGAAAATAGGGCCGATCATCGGTGGCCGGCCTCACCTGACAAAGATGGTCGGCATAAAAACCATCCCGCTGCTGCGGATCGAGGAGCTGCAGCACCGCCTCGTAATATACCGCCTTCGGTGCTTGGGCGACCTTTTCGCCTGAACCATGCAGAATATGGTAGAGGTTGGTTTGATCTGGCGTGATTTGGGGGTGGTACACCAGATCAAATTGGCGTCTGCGGCAAAATTCAAGCACGGCCTCTATTTGTTCGTCCCTGAACGGGAGGGGACTGATCATCACGGTTATCGTCGCCCAGCTTCGTACGGCAATGAGGTGTCGCTCGACCGGCCTCAAACCCAGACCCTCGGCAGCCTCAACGGCGGTCGCCAGCAATTTAATCCCGTCCCGAGCCGGCCAATAACGAAGCCAACGCGTCAAACAAAGTATCCCTTGCGGCTGCAGACGCCGTAAATATAGCTGGAACGCCTCAATAGTGTAAAGATAACTTTCATTCAGGGCATGTACCCCCGCCGACGCCGAAGAAAAACTGTCCAAAGGCGGTACCTGGATCAGATCGAATCGTTCCGGCGTTTGCTGGAAAAAACCGCGGGCATCGGCCTTGACCACCTCAACTGAGTTACGGTTATACACATTGCCGGCAAAATGAGAATAATCACGCCCCACCAGTTCAATCACTTGTGGATTAAGTTCTAAAGCAACAATATGGCGGCAACGGTGATACAGCGCCAAACCTATATCAAAACCGCCGCCGGCCCCGACGATCAAAGTAACCGGTTCCGACAATAAGTGATAAGGCGCCGCCAGCGTAGTTTCATCAAAGCCGGCCAATTCACACGGATCACTAAACCCGGTCATCACGCTGACGGAATCGCCGTCGATAACCATCGCTGTCTGCGGCGGGATCGGCGCCGTTCCCGTCAGGCTGCGTCCGGGAAGAATGTGGATCTGACTACTGCTGACCACGTCGATACGGCCCAGCGGGCTGTGACGGTGGGCTAATGTCTCAGCGTCATTAAGCTGGCGATAGTAACTCAGCGACTTGTATTGTGAAACTAGTTGCCGGGGTGGGAATAGCCCGGTTAATACAACCAGGATCCCAACCAACGTCGCCAGGCTGACGATTAATTGCCGACGGTTGACAGCCATCAGATGTGTACCGACGCATACCAAAGCCCCGATGATTACCGCCAACCACGCCCCGGAGAATAAGTACATCAAACCAATTCCCCCCGCCGCCCCTAATCCCGCTCCAATCATATTCGCCGCATAAAGCTGTCCTATAGCCGACGTTCGGGCCGTAAAAGCTGTCCCCAAACAGCACCCCGCGAAAAAAAAAGGTAAAAAAAGCGCTATGTACTGCAGCACCAGATAACCCGCCTGACCGAGATTCCACGCCAGGTGCAGCATATTCAAAGGAATCAGCGATAAAACATGAAAGCTTACCGCCGTCGAAAGGGCAAATAACAATGCAAACCGCCAGCAGGCCGATTCATATCGATTTTCTATCCGATGGCGAACAAAACAAAGAAAAGTCCCGCTTGCCCCGAATCCCAAAAGCGCCGCACTGATCACCAGGTAATAAAGATGATGCCAGTAGGCGATCAGCATATACCGCATTAATGCCAGCTCCAGCCCGATCGCCCCGGCTGAAACCAGAGCAATAGCTAATGTAAATAAAAACGTTCTGACTTTCCGCATACGTGCCCACTAAAGCCATAAAAGCAAAAATCTTTCCCGCATCTCGTTCTGGTAGGAATTATAACAATTATCCCCCGTAAAAGTAAATGTTATTCTAAACCTCCCGCCCGTCATCCCGGCCGAGCGCCGACAGTGGAGTTGTTTATTAAAAAATCAGTGATTCTCGCGCCGCGAGGATCTTCCTTGTCACTTAGCCTCTGGCTTTGTGCCGGGGATTTCCTGCTTGTTTATATTTGTTCTCTTACAAAATAAAACCAACGGATAATAGTTTTTTAATCCTATTTCTCCCCGAATATGAGCAGGTCATATAACAAGCTGCGCTTGTTCTGAAAAGCAGCGACGTTGACTACGATGCAACAGTGATGGTCTGCAAAGCGTTTTTGGGCAAAATAGACCACGCGCCTGTCGGGTGGATGTTCCGGGTAAACCCACAAATCATACGCGTCACCTTTTACCTGCTTAATATTATATCCAAATCCGCTATAATACCGAATTGATCGGTTACAATTTATGGTTTGAGGTTCTCTCAATTTTATCTCCCAGGTTTCATAGGGATCAATTTGATGAAGGATTCGCGTCAGGGGGCCTATGGCACTCTGCACCCCCCAATCATAGGTGCGTATATCCACCGCCCGGCGGGAAGGCAAATTTCGAAAACACATTACGGTAAGCACTCCAGTACACGCTAAACGAAGAAGCAGGGGGAAGAATTTTACCCGGGAAAGGGCCCAGGCCGCTCGATCCATGAGAATACCCGTGCTGATCAATATCAGGGACAAGAGAAAGACGCCGTTGCGCGCCAATCCCAGCGAAAATCCAAAAACCATACTCTGGACAAACATAAAAAGCAGAACCGCCAGCGATAGCAGAAGAATCAAAAGCGCCGGATTGGAAAAGATCGGATTGCATCCTTTACGGGACTTCAACCGGGTAAAAGAGGCCCATAAGCAGATGACGGTGCAAAAGGCCAGTAATCCAAGTGATGCATTATACACCCACAAATTAAATTTAATCTGGGAAAGATCGGTGTAAAGAAGAGGCCGCCAGAGCACTCTTTTCAGGTATATATAGAAAGGTTCCACCTCAAACATATGGCGCAGACTTATCATGTTGGAAAATACATGCTGATAAAGCAGGTACAACGCCGCCGCCGACCCTAAAGCAATCACCCCCAAGCGCCCCATAGCTTTTATCAAGGTTTTTTCCCCCCGTTTGCTTGAACCCAATATCATCAGTAACCCATAAGCAATGTTAATATTCAGCACCAAACTAAGGCTGGACAGCATAGACCCCAGCGCTGTAAAATTCATGGCGATAAGAAAAAAGATAACCCGCCAGCTTACCGGCACTCCCGTTTCGGCCTTTGATGATAAATGCATCAGAACCGCAATACCGGTAAAGGTTGCGCCAAGGGCGAGGGCATAGCCCCGGGCAAGGTAGGTCAGATCGAAAATGAACCAGTTCATAAGAACCAACGGCAAAATTATGACTTTCAAAAGCGACGAACGGATCGTCTTATGTACTATGTAAGTTATCGCACAACAGAACAACGCACCGAAAAGAACCGCGGGCACTCGGATGAAATGGTCATAGCCGCCCAGCACCTTTTGCGTCAGGACAATGAAAATGGAATTCAATAGATGATTATTGGTGCTTTGGTAGGAAGTCACCGCGATATGCAGGTCCTGGCAATAATCTTCATACGTCCAGACTTCGTCGTAGATAATGCCTGTGTAGTGGGCCTTGTAGAGGCGAAACCCGATTGCCGCCAACAGTATGATAAGCAGAACGAAAAGGGGATTTTTTAAAAGACGGAACTGGTTTTTAAATTGATATTGTCGCAAAAAAATTTTCATCATGGGGCTAACCTGATCATCGGTGTCATCTTTGCCGGGATTTTTACTTTTCTCCCAGGGACGCCAAAATTTATATACTATCGGCAAATATTGAGCAGGGTTAATATAACGGGAAATTTCCAAATTTCAACATTGTTAACGGGCGATAAAAAAAAGCACCCCCAAACGAAGTTTAGGGGTGTTTCCCTTATTTCCCGCTCCTTTGTTTTTGCGTGCCGGTTGGTTTTGCAGGCCGGGTGGATTTTTATGAGGGTACGTGGATGTTTTTACTGTGTCGTTTATAGACGTTGACGATACGTCCGATGCGGCGGAGGAGGTTGCGGCCGTGCTCGTCCATTTCGAGCCCGAGAAGCTGAAAGCCTAACATGAAGCGTCCGGTTTCGGGCAGCTCGGTGGCGTGGCGGAAGCGGGCCTGCAACTGCAAGGGTTCCTGTCCGGGCAGGGGGATGAAACAGATTTCCACCTGTTCGCCTTCGGCGATGTGAGGCAATTCCGACTGCAGCAGGGTGAGGCCCATGCCGCCGGCGGATAAATCATATAATTGGCCCCGCCATTTGTGGTCCGAGGAGGGGCCCTGAGCAGAGCTACTCCAGAAAGTAACCGTGATAGGCTCGCCGGGCGGCGCCAGCGACCGGTTAAAGGCCCGTCGTTGAATTTTTTCGATTTGAGGAGGAGACAGGATCAGCAAAGCCGGTACGGACGGGCCGCTTTCCAGGGTAAACTGGGTTTGGCTGATGATCCGGGTGGTGAAAAGACATTTGTGATAGCCTTTCTTGAAGCTGACGGCAATCTCCTGGCCTTGGGCGGGCTCAGCGTCGGGATCCTGGTGATCGGGGATGGGCATGGCCACCGTCAGGCGATTAGACTGAAAGTCCAGAAAACAGGATTTGAATACGTGCCATTTTTTTTGTTGCTGGTTGGTTATTTTCAGGGGCAGTTGTTTTTGCACGGCGTCCTGAAGCATATTACGACAATCAATACCCACTACATAATTCCGTTGGGTCATAGCTGTAGTTCCTCCTATGAAATATAATAGTTGAGCAGAAGGAAGAATCTGCCCCGCTATAATTAGACACTTATCAGCCTTTATCCTTTTCGGCTGTTACGAGGAGGCACATAAGCTAACGGGTTGATTATTAGAGTTTTAGGAAATGGGGACGGGACCTACGAGGGTGTCATAATCGGTCATAGTTGAGCGATCGGCGCATTTTATTTCTGCGGTGAGCATGGTGATGCGGGAGTCGTTGTGCGTGATGTAGCGGCGGGCGACGACCTTTTTGTGATGTTGAACGGTCCGATAAGGGATGGTATCCTGACTATCATTATCGGAACTATTGCTGCTGTTTTTATTATGGTTATGGACCGGGATTTGGGTGAAGTCGTCCCGTCGGGCGGGTTCGGCGGCGGCTTGCTGTATAAATAGATGTCCCACAATCAACGTGACGGCGGCCTCGACTAATTGGCGACCATAGAGATCCATATATTCGGTGCCGGGCTGATCCTTGACAAACCCAACGGCCTCGACTAACTTTTCGCGGCCCTTTTTGAGAATATCCCGTAAATTTTTCAACTCATCAGGACAGAAAATTTCTTCTTTTTCCAGGAGGTATTTTTCGGCGGCGCCGCTGCAGACGCCGCGGACGGCGGCGATGATCTGCAATTGGCTGGTCCCTTCATAGATGGAGGTGATGCGGGCGTCGCGGGCGTGACGTTCGACGGGGTAATCTTTCATGTAGCCGCTGCCGCCCAGCACTTGAATTGCGTCGTAGGCGACGCGGTTGCACATTTCACTGGCGTAGTATTTGCTCATGGGGGTGAGCATGCCGGCGAGGCGTTTGTATTTTTTCTCCTGCTGTTTCAGTTGTTTTTTCTGCTCTTTGTCGGCGACGTTGTCTGATTCGAGTTTTCTTTCGACGCCGTAGAGCTGGTCCACCCACCAGGAGGTTTCGTAGGTGAGGGCGCGGGCGGCTTCGATTTGGAATTTCATTTCGATGAGCATATCGCGAACGGCGGGAAAGGCCTCGATGGCGGAACCGAACTGCCGGCGGCTGGCGGCGTATTCCCGGGCGACGCGGAAGGCGGCTTCGGCAATGCCGAGGGATTGAGCGGCGATGCCGACCCGGGCGCCGTTCATGAGACTCATGACATAGGTGACCAGGCCGCGCTGGCGTTCGCCGATCAGTTTGCAGGGAGTGTTATCGAAAAATATCTCGCAGGTGGGCGAACCGTGGATGCCAAGTTTTTCCTCCAGGCGTCTGATTTTTACGGTGGGACCGCGTTCGCAGACAAAAAGGCTCAGGCCCAGGCCGCCGACGCGGTCGGGTTCGCTGCGGGCCAGGACCAGCAACACTTCGCCGCAACCGTTGGTGATGAATCGTTTGACCCCATGGAGGAACCATTGACCCTGATCGTCCTGATAGACGTGGGCGGCGGTTTTGACGGCCTGGAGGTCGCTGCCGGCGTCGGGTTCGGTCAGGACCATGGCGCCGGTGTATTTTCCTTCAGCAAAGCCGGGGAGGTATTGCTGCTTGATTTCTTCACTGGCGAAGGCGTTGATGGTTTCGGCGATGCCCTGCAGACCGTAGATGTTCATTAGAGCCGCATCGGCCCGGGATATGATCTCAATACTCATAGTATAAAGCAGATTGGGGAAATTGAGTCCGCCGAAGCGGTAGGGCAGGGTGAGGCCCATCACCTGGGCCTGAGCGAGGCGTTCGAGGTCTTCCTGCATACCCTTCGGTCGGGTGACGGTGGCGTCGGGATTGAGGATGTTGCCCTGCAGATCAATTTCTTCGGCGCGGGGGTCGATGAAGTCGGCGCTGATTTGGCCGATGATTTCCAGGACGCGGTCGTAGTTTTCAACGGCCTCGGCGGCGTCGGCGGGGGCCCAGTCGTAATCCTGGTGGGCGGAAAAATCGCCTTCCATGACCCCGGCTAAGCGGGCCAGGTCGTAGTGTCGAAACAGGAATCTGATGTCGTCGTTATCGCTGTAAAAATTTGCCATTTAAAATCTCTCGGTATTGGTATTACAAAATTGCCTCACACAAAGACGCAAAGTTGCAAAGAATATTCATAGTATTTTTCTGGTTGGCTTTATGGAGGGTTATATTTTCTCATACTACTGTTTACTTCGAATGGCCTTGATCAAGCGAGGCACGACGTCGTTGAGGTCGCCGACGATGCCATAATGGGCGATCTGGAAGATGGGGGCGTCGGGGTTGTTGTTGATGGCGACGATTTTGGCGGCTTCAGCCATGCCGGCGGCGTGCTGGACGGCGCCGCTGATGCCGACGGCGATGTAAAGGGCGGGTCTGACGGTGGTGCCCGTCTGGCCGACCTGATGGTCGTGACCGATGAAGCCTAAGTCAACGGCGGCGCGGCTGCCGCCCACGGCGGCACCGAGACAGTTGGCCAGATCCCAAATCCGGCGAAAGTTTTCGCGGCTGCCCACGCCGGCGCCCCCGGCGACGATAATTCGGGCCCCCTTGAGATTAACTTTTTTCTCCCGGCGATGCCGCTGGAGGATTTCCAGAGGAAAATCCTGGGGGGATAAAGCGATACTTTCGGTAACAATTTCTCCTTTTAAGTTTCCATTCCGTTCGGGCAGGGGCATAACGCCTTCCCGGACGGTAGCCATTTGGGGCCACCAGTCGTAATTGACGATGGTGGCGATGATATTGCCGCCGAAAGCCGGGCGAATCTGCAACATCAGGTTTTTATGCGTGTTTTTGGTTTTTAACTCGGTATAATCGCCGATCTGCAGGTCGGTGCAGTCGGCGGTGAGGCCGGCCTTTAAGGCGGAGGCTACCCGAGGTGCCAGGTCGCGGCCGAGTACTGTGGCGCCGTATAATACGATTTGAGGCTGATGCTTTTCGATCAGTTGGCAAAGCATTTTGGCGTAACTGGTGGTCTGATAGTCCTGCAGGAGGGGATCCTCCACCAGGTACACTTTATCTGCCCCGTGAGCGATCAGTTCATCGCTCAATGGTTTGACATTGAAACCGCCCAGGACCGCAGAAAGTTTGACGGAAAGTTGATCGGCCAGGGATCGCCCCTTACTTAACAATTCCAACGGTACGTCGCTGAGTTTTCCATCCTGCTGTTCGGCAAAGATCCAAACTTCGCCTTGTCGATTGACTTTTACCATGATGCAAACTGTACTTTTACGAAACTTTAGTACAACCTTAAAAATATCTGAACTTTAATTGAAAACATCAACCAAAACCCGTCGGGTAAATAATACTTATGATGCAGGTTCTATACGCACCCTTAAATCCCATCTCCAGAGGAAACTTTAAGGTCATATGAATATATGGCTATATGGGTGTTTGAGGTATCGCTCCGCGATGCTGTTATAATGGATTCTTCGCGGCGTTCGGAGTGATAAAGGCAGGATTCGCTGGTGAGACGCCGGTAATACAAAGTTTTCCCAATAGTCATTATTTATTTCCTTAGCCGATGGTATGATCTTCTATTAATTCGCGGACCATTTGGCGGATTCCTTCTTTGGTGGGTTCAACCTTTTTATATGCGCCGGTGGTGAGTATTACATTTTGAATACGGTGCACCTGGGTGGGGCTTCCGGTCTGTCCGCAGCGCTCGAGGTCAGCCTGGATGTCATCCAGGTTCCACTGTTCTATTAGTAAGCCTCTTTCCTGGAGAGACGCGAGTTTTTTCGTTTCTATTACTCCATTTTTAGCCCACTCGCTCCGGCTTCGAGCATTTTTGAATTTCATCATGCGTTTGGCGCCCGGGGGTCGGGGCTGATTGGCGGTGTCCATGACGGTCAGCAAGGCGGGCAGCGGCGCGCGGATTTTTTCCCAGCCGGCGCCGGTATTTCGTTTTACGGTGATGGCGTTGGGCTGCAGGTCCAGCAGTTCTTCCACGTAGGTAACCTGGGGGAGATTAAGTTTTTCGGCCAGTTGGGGTCCGACCTGGGCGGTGTCGCCGTCGATGGCCTGACGACCGCAGAGCACGATATCATATTGATCCAGCTTTCTTACGGCACAGGAAAGGATGTAGCTGGTGGCGAGGGTGTCGCTGGCGGCACAGCGGCGGTCGGTAAGCAGAATCACCCGGTCGGCGCCGCGGTACAGCGCCTCCCGGAGCACCTCGGCGGCTTTGGGAGGGCCCATGGTTACGACCGTGGCGGTGCCGCCGTATTTTTCTTTGATCTGCAGGGCCAATTCCAGGGCGTTGAGGTCCTCGGGATTAAAGATGGCCGGCAGGGCCCCGCGATTTACCGTTCCGTCTTCATTCATGGCCTGATCGGTGACGGCTTTGGTGTCGGGGACCTGCTTTACCAGGACTACACAATCAAAAGCCATGTGCCTGTTTCCTAAAAATGTCAGGGCGTTTTTCGCCGCCGAAACTGCTAAAATGATAAATTTAGGCCAACAGTGTTGCCCTGTCAACTCCTACTTGTTTTGTGAAGTTTTTTAAATTTTATGTAAGTGAGTAATATTCGGAACAGTGATACGTTATATAATCAGGAAGGAGAATGTGTATCGGTCTTGATCGGTGCCGGTTTGGTGCTAAACTAAACGTACAAAAGGAGTTACGATATTTTTACGGTTAATAAGGTTGTTTTATTACCTGATAAACCAAGAGATTTTTTGTATAAAATTGTTTTAACAACCTGCCGTAACTTACCTGAATGAGTGGAGGGAAGGTGAAAAAGACGCCGTATTGAGGGAGCAGCAAAAAAAGGCATGGCCCTTTAATATTCCTGGTTTTTCCTTAATAACCAGGGTAACCTTTTATACATACCCTGCCGGTCTGAGATCGGCCCTACACTCCGGAAAAACTCCCTAGATTAACACGGATTTCGGTTAATTCGGCAGAAAATGAATTATTTCAAGGATAGGAGTGGTTTTTATTGAAATATATGAATTTTAACAAAGTTCTAGTCTTATTATTTTCTTTACTGTTATTGTCGGCAGTAGGGGGGGGGCTTAGTTGTTATCTGGGGGCAAAACAGGGCGGTATTCGCAACGTTATTCTTATCAGTATCGACACTTGTCGGGCGGATCACCTGAGCTGCTATGGTTTTGATCGGCCGACCACGCCGGAAATTGACGAAATAGCCAAACAGGGGCTTCTTTTTACGAATGCCCATGCCCCGGTGCCGATGACGCTGCCGGCCCATTGTTCCATGCTCACCGGAACCTATCCTCCTTACCACCGGGTGCGGGAAAATAACGAATATAAGCTGGATGCGTCAAACATTACCCTGGCGGAAATACTCAAGGAGCACGGATATGCCACCGGCGCGGTGGTCAGTTCGTTTATCCTGGACCAACAGTTCGGGACCGGTCAGGGTTTTGATGTTTATGATGATGATTTCGAAGCGGACGAGGGGTCCGCCCCGTCGAACGAAAGGATAGGCGGAGACGTCAGTCGCCGGGCTTGTGATTTTCTGGAAAAGCATAAGGATCAGCCTTTTTTTCTGTTTCTGCATTATTTTGATCCCCATACTGATTACGAACCGCCGGAACCATTTGCCTCGAGCTTTGCCGCTGATCTTTATTCCGGAGAAATCGCCTATGCCGATTGGTGTATCGGGCAGGTGATAGATAAGCTCAAAGAACTGGATTTACATGATTCGGCCCTGCTTGTCATCGTGGGCGATCACGGGGAAAGCCTGGGAGAGCACGGGGAGACGACCCACGAATATTTTATCTACCAGAGCACCATCCGCGTTCCTTTTATTATCAGGGCGCCGGGTATGACTCAACCCATAGAGGTTGATCGAACCGCCAGTCTGGTTGACGTGGTGCCTACTATTCTAAGCTATCTCAACCTGCCGATACCTGCCCAGGTGCAGGGTGAAGACCTATCGGATTATGGCCGGCCTGGAGTTTCCTTCAACGGGACCAGCAAAGAGACCAGACAAGTATATATCGAGTCGATGTCCTCCACCCGCTTTGGATGTAATCCCCTGCTGGGTTTGGTGAGCGATTATTGGAATTATATCCACGCCAACCAGCGGGAGTTATATGATCTGCAACAGGACCTGCAGCAAAAACATAATTTGGCAGATAAGGAGCCGCAGCGGGTTAGGTTAATGGAGAGCAACTTACAGGAGATGCTGGGCCAATTGGTTAAGGTAGAATCAGCAGAGAGCCGGGTCGTACTCGATGCGGAGACCCGGCGGCGCCTGGAGAGTTTGGGATATCTGGGGGGCGCCGAAGCTTACGATAGTACGGCATTGGATCCGGCCAAAAGAGACGCCAAGGATATGATCGAGTGCCACGAGTATAGTATGCAAGCTTTGGATTTAGTGGGCGAGAAGAAATACGACCAGGCGCGAGAGATATGCCGTCGGATAATATCCCAATGGTCCGATATACAAGATGCCTATTTGTTACTGATGCGGATTGGTTTTGAAACGGATAATCCCGGCGAGATCATCGAGTACGGCCGACAGTATTTTACCCTGAATCCGGAGGCGGACCTGGCCCGCCGGCAGGTGGACGGGGCCCTCTTGATCAATAGATTTTCCAACGCCTACCGCCTCATGGAACAGTCGGCGTTAAAACTGGAAAAATACGACCTGGCGGTGGAATACTGCGGCAAGTTTTTACAGCTTAATCCCGAGGCGCCCAATGCACCGGTGGTGCAGAACGATTTGGCTTGGGCTTGCTTTCACCAGGGTAAAAATGACGAGGCTTTTGAGCTTTGGGGGGAGATATTAAAGCAGCATCCTGATATGGCCGAGGTTTATAACTACAGAGGCCGGGCCTATTATCAAGTGGGTAATCTTGACGGGGCCATTGAAAACTGGTCCAGAGCTGTGCAAATTCGTCCCCACTGGCCCGAGGTGCGTAATAATATCAATGCCGCTTTGGGATTAAAGCGACTCGATCAGTCCATTATGCAATCCACGGAGATGTTGCGGCGTAATCCTAATAATTACAAGCTTCAAGACCAGTTAGCCAATTTATTATATGACAGGGGCCGATACGAGCAAGCTATAGAACATTGGCGGGAGGCGATACGGCTCAAACCCGATGAGCCGGTTGCGTATAACAATTTGGCCTGGGCGCTGGCCACGGTTGACAGGGAAGGGCTGCGTAATCCCGCCGAAGCCGTTCAGTTGGCCTATCAAGCGGCGGAGTTGACGCAATTTAAGCAGGCCAACATTCTGGAGACTTTAAGTGTGGCCTACGCTGCTTCCGGTAATTTCGTGGAAGCGATAAGCATGGCGGAAAAAGCCCTGCAAATAGCTTTGTCTGAGGGAAATAAAATTTTAGCCGAAAAGCTACGCCAAAACATAGTACAATACAAAGCAAAGCGGAATGGTTGACGTCCACGGAAACTTCAATCACCAAGTATTGACGGCATTTATTTACGGGGAATTTCCGGCTCCCATTTCAATTCCCTCTCAAGAACTTACACTTAAACCGGTCCGGAAGACCTTGCTTTTACGTTGTTTATTAATTCCTTGACAGGTCCAGGCGGCGGCGGTATGAGAGTATCAAGATTGTTTCGCGCCCCTTTAATCTGGAATAGTCAATAATACATGAAGGGAAAATAGTATAAAAATAAGCTAACGATAATATTATAGATTATGGGAGATAAACCATGTTAAAGGAAGAGATCACCCGCCGGGATTTTTTAAAGGTCGCCGGCATTACCGCCGCGGCCGGTGCGGGGCTTTCGGGATGTTCGTTGCTGCGGGTCGGTTCCGCCGAACCCCGTCAATTCGACATTCTGATAAAGAACGGATTTATTATTGACGGGTCCGGTAGCGAGGCCTTTTCCGGGTCCGTGGGTATCATCGGTGATAAGATCGCCGCTGTGGGCAAGCTCGAGGGCGTTCGGGCGGACCAGGTCATCGACGCGGCCAACCTGACGGTGGCCCCGGGCTTTATAAATATTCACGGTCATACCAACGGGACGCTTCTTTCCCATCCGGAGGGTATGAGTTCGATTATGCAGGGCGTCACCACCGAAATAGGCGGTCAGTGCGGAGGCTCGCGAGGGTGGAAGGTCGGTGATTATCTGGATACTCTGGAAACCCGAGATATTGGAATCAACTTTGCGACCATGGTGGGGCACGGGACGGTTCGTTCGGCGGTGCTCGGTCAGGCGGATCGGGAGCCGACGGCGGAAGAGCTGCAGCGGATGCGGGCGATGGTCGAGGAGGCGATCCAGGGCGGGGCGGTGGGACTATCGACAGGTTTGGAATATACGCCGGGCAATTTTGCCCGGATGCCGGAATTAATCGAATTGGCGCGGGCGCTAAAGCCCTACGGACTGCCCTACGCAACGCATATGCGGAACGAGGATCGGCAATTACTGGAGGCCGTCGCAGAAGCGCTGACTATTAGTAGGCAAGCGGAATGTCCGGTGCAGTTATCGCATCTGAAGGTTCTGGGCAAGCCAAACTGGTATAAAATTGATCGCCTGTTCGAAATAATTGAAAAAGCCTCCGGCGAGCGCGGCAATCTGCACTATGATCGTTATCCTTATATCGCCTACAGTACGGGCCTGTCGATTATCTTTCCCGGCTGGAGCAAGGAAGGAGGAAATAAACAATTTCTGGAGCGCTTGAAGGACGCCGCCCTTGCTGAAAAGATACGCCGGGAGGTGCAGGTCAAAATCGATCAACTGCAGTCGTGGCATGCGCTGATGATCACCAGCGTCCGGAATGAGGCGGACATAAAGTATGTCGGCTGGCGGATGGATGATATTGCCCGTGATAAGGGGGCCGACCCCTATCAAGAAGCGGTGGCCATGCTGCTGCGCAACGGCGGCAGCGTCAGCACGGTGGGCTTCGGCATGGACGAGGAGAACACCCGGCGCATCCTCAGCCATCCTTTGGGAATGATAGGTTCGGATGGCTCGGCTTTACCTTTAGAGGGCGGCATGGTGCATCCGCGCTCGTTCGGGGCCTTTGCCCGGGTTTTGGGTTATTACTGCCGGGAACAGAAGATTTTTGATCTGCCCACGGCGATTAAGAAAATGACCTCTATGCCGGCGGAAAAATTAAAGCTCGACAAGCGCGGCAGGTTGGAAACCGGGTACTATGCCGACATTGCAATTTTTGATCCGGCCGCGATTAAAGATACCGCGACCTTTGAAAAACCCCGCCAGTTCGCCGTGGGCGTACATCACGTACTGGTTAACGGAAAATTTGCCGTCAAAGACGGCCAACACACCGGCACCCTGGCCGGACGACCGTTGCGTTTTAGAGCATAACTTTACCGTGGTAAACTTCCATTGATGTTACCATAAATAAAGAGTCAACGTGCCCATGCGAAGCATGGGCATGCCAACCAAATAGAGGGTTTTAGATAGAGCATGTTTATAACGAAATTATGGTGCTTGTTATGGATGAGAAGTTGATCGAGTGTGTGCCGAATTTTTCGGAGGGGAAGGATATGGGGGTTATCAGGCAGATTACTCGCGCCATTGAAGCGGTGGAAGGGGTGAAGCTTTTGTATGTGGACCCGGGGGCGGATATGAATCGGGCGGTGGTGACGTTTATAGGGCCGCCGGCGGGGATCAAGGAGGCGGCTTATCAGTCGATTAAAAAGGCGGCGGAATTGATCGACATGTCGAAGCACAAGGGGGCGCACCCGCGGATGGGAGCGACGGATGTGTTTCCCTTTATCCCGGTAGCGGGGGTGACGGTGGCAGAATGTGTGGCCTTGTCTAAAGAAGTGGCGCAGCGGGTGGGCGAGGAGTTGGGGATTCCGGTTTATTTATATGAGAAGTCGGCGCAGACGCCGCC
>LJUC01000155.1 GCA_001303695.1 Phycisphaerae bacterium SM23_30 | reverse complement strand
GTTGTGGTATCATCCGGATGATCGTTGCACCATGATCGTCCGAATTCTTTTGCCTGGTTGGTTATCCATGCCGCCAGGGAAAGGGCTTTTCCATAATCCAGTTGTCCCAAAAGCCCAACCAGCTCACATTTCTTGTCATATATATCCATCCCTGCCAGCTTCAGGGCCCGCCCCAGCCGACCTTCACTAAAATCCGCCCAATACCTTGCCTGAGCCTCATCTGCCCCTGATTCTCGTAACTTATTATAAATAAAATCTTTAGGCAATCTTACCAGCCGTACCGATTGGCACCGACTTCGCACTGTGGGCAGAAACCAATTCGGCCTTGTCGTTAATAATATTAAAAATGTACTTGCCGGAGGTTCTTCCAACGTCTTGAGTAATGCGTTCTGGGCCTCTCGTTTCATGCTGTCGGCCTGTTCAATAATAAACACCCGGGCCCGGTTCCGAATCGGAAAGACGCCGGCAGGTTTAATCACAAACTCTCTGATAACGTCTATGGATAATGATATTTGCTTTAACTTTCCTGGAGGCAGATATTTGGCTAAATTTTTATTAATGATATGCAGATCCGGGTGTGTTTCAGCCTCCGCCAGCCTACAGTCGTCACAACTATCACAACAATCATCTATCTCCCCATCTCCCCCTGCATGGTGAATGCCGATGCCTTGGTCGGGCCAGGCCCTTCGGCGGGGCCGCCCACACAGCAACAGCTTTGCCCACTGGCGGGCCAGCAAACCTTTTCCCACCCCCTCGGGTCCGTGAAAAATGTAACCGTGCGGCACCCGTTGGGCGTTACGGGCCCGCTGTAAACGTCCAATCGCCCCGGCTTGTCCGAAACACTCAAGAATTGACATAACCTGCCATAACCTCGCGCAACCGTTGATGAACCTGTTCTATCGTTCCCGCACCATCCACTACCCGAAAATCAGCGCGGGTCTGAGCCAACTCCAGAAATGCCTCTCGCACCTTTTGATGAAAAGCCTTCCCCTTGTTTTCCATTCGGTCGGGTGAATGCCCCACCCGTGCTAATCCTACTTCACTGGGCAAATCCAAGATAACCGTCAAGTCCGGCCAGGTTCTCTCCAATCCCGCCTCTGCTAACTGCAGCACCATCTGAGCCCCTGCCGATCCCGCCACCGCCTGATAGGCGTAAGTACTGGAGATCCACCGATCACACAGAACGCATTTTTGCCTTTCCAGAGCCGGGGCGATAACCTCCCCATAAAGCTGGGCCCGGCTGGCCATATAAAGCAAGGCCTCCGTACGTACCGACATCTCCCCGTTATCCTTACTTAACAGGATCTTACGAATCTGCTCGCCGATCCTGGTGCCCCCCGGGTCCCGAACCATTAAATTTTCCAATTGCTGTTCTGACAGAAATTCCGACAACAACTGAAGTTGGCTGCTCTTACCCGCTCCGTCGGGACCGTCCAGCACGATGAATTTACCTTTAAGTTTATCCCATGATGACATAATAGATGCATCATACGACGGACCGGGCACAACTGTCAACTCAAACCGCCTTGGATATGATATTAATTGCTAGACTGGTCGGTAAAACTCTGTTTTGCCGCCATACCGCGATCAGTGCGTATTAGTTCCGCCTGAAGCTTATGAACCACATTAAAGGCTTTCTTGGGCGTCATATCCTGCTTCAGCAGCCCCCCCTGTTGTAAAATACCATCTTCTCGATCTATCAGGTCGCCCCAGGTGATCGACTCCACAAAATGCTTGCTTAAGGCAATTTGATAAACCTGTTCCAGCCACTGTGCCTGAATTTGTTCATTCCAGACGCCGTGCCAATGACCCGCCTCACCGACCTTGCCGTTGTTGTTGCGCTTATCCGGATGGCTGGGAACCTGAACGCCCGACAGATGCAGCGGTTTGCCGAAAACGCCAAAACGATCCAAAAGACTCGACAGCTCCAAAAGGTCGCGGGTCCGCATGCCGCCGCCGCCTCGGCCAAAGCAAACCCTGACTCCAAAACCATCAAAGGGAACGCCCCCCTGGCAAACAATGTCGGCATAAATCAAAGGCGGGATCGTCCGCTGATTTGTCGCATAATACTCTCCCCAAGGTTCCGTCAGTTCCACCAGAGCCAATGATCGCGCCGAGGCCCGCTTGGCCGCCAAGGCCGCCGAGCGCGTCATCTCGATAATTTGATCGAAACTGAACTTGAAACAATTATCCACATTCATGCCGCTGACCACGTCCCAGGCCTGCACCTTTCGCCCATAACGCTCCACCACCTTAGTGATGAATTCATACGCCATTTCCCGCACCTGTTCGAAATCATGTTCCCAAATGTAGAGCCAATCCGGCACCGCCGGCGGAGAAAAACTGACCAAGGGCCCCACCTTCACGGCTATACGGTTCTGTGAAAGCCAATCCACGCATTCGTCCAGCTGATCAAAGTTCAACTCCTGTTCTTTGGGCTCTAATTGTTTCCAACTGATCGGAACGGTTATGAAATGAAAGTTATTTTTTACGAATTTACCATATTTCTTATCTTGAATGCGGCTCGGATCAAACGTGCAACCAAAACTATGACGGCCGAATCCCTGGCCATTGGCGCGACGACCCAGATACATTTGGGCATGAGCCAGGGCCATTTCTTCCCCGCCCTGCATCGCCGAACTTAGACTTTCATCCGCTAACTGGGCCGCCCTCTCCGGGGCCTCCATATGGCAAAGGGCTTCGACAAATTTCTCCAATGCCTTATCAATATGCTCATGATAATCCCTGGGAATCTCCAGGTCCGTCAGACTCCAATCTTCCCGTTTCTGACTGATCCGCAGCAGACGCGCCCGCGCCATCTCCAGATTCAAATTATAGGGTTTATCCCTATTCGGCAGTCGCGTCGTTTGTAGAAAAATCTTGCCAAAACCAGGCACCTCCCACAGATTGGCCAGCCCTACCGCCGTCTCATTATGCCTGACGGCCAGAAGCTCGCCTTTCTCAAATCGCAACTGAGAGCGTACCGGAATCTCATCCTGGGCAAATAAATACGCCCCGTCTAAATACGATTGATTGATTTGCTTGCCGTCCTTAAAGGCCCTAAAACGTATCATAAACTATCCGCAAGTACCTGATATTAATCTACTTAGATCAAATTATACCTTAACAACATCAACTACTGTAATAACTCCCCTTTTGTGGCATAATCAACCCCGTATTATTTTTTATCCTGACTGCCTGCCTTACCCACAGATTGCACTCGTCTTAATAAAATACTATATCCTCTATCGCTGCCTTTGAAAAGCACCTTTATTGCAAATCTTTTATCTGGAGTAAGACTAAAACCAAAATTACACTAATTTTCACTATAAAACCGCAAGGAGAATTTACATAAATTACTATAAATAAAAGACTTATAAAACAATATTCCTCAGCGCCTCGTTATAACGACTACGCCCGCCATCCTATTAAAAATTACCTTTTCAACCAACCCAACTTTCTACAGGATACTCGATTCTCCCCATTTTCAGGGGTATAACCCCCTATCCAGTTTGAAGTTTAATCCAAAAAATAAATTTCAGGTTGTCTTATGGACTAATTGGGGATAATATAATAATAGGGAATATTATGTAATAAGACCATTTTCCTCCTCCTTTGGGCGAGAGAGATAGTGAAGCGCACACAAGCAACGATTCCTCTCTCGCTTTTTTTATGGCCATACACAGCCCTTCCCGGATTACTTATCTTATTTATCCAGTTGAATAAGAGCCGCTCGCAAGGCTTGTTCTGCCGCTCGGCTTAAAAGTTCCGAGCCGTTCCGCATTGCCTCTGCCAAACCCATCGGCCCTGAACAAATTGGTAGGACCGCCGACACCCCAATATCGTGAATCCGCCCTACCTCCCCGGCCACGGAGCCGGCCAACGCGATCACCGGTATTGATTGTTTCAACGCCTCCCGGGCAATACCCGCAATGGTCTTGCCATATACCGTTGAATCGTCGATCCGGCCCTCGCCGGTGATAATCAATTGCCCGCCGCTGATACGCTCGGCAAATCGGCAGCAACGCATGACAATATCAATCCCCTTTTCCAGTTTACCATTCAAAAACGCCATCATCCCCGCCCCCAATCCTCCGGCGGCACCGGCGCCGGGTATATCACGCACTTTCTTACCCACCTCGGCCTCGATCAGTCCGATAATATGGGTCATGTTCGTTTCTAAGATCGCCACCTTCTGCCCGTCGGCTCCTTTTTGAGGGCTATAAATATAACTGGCGCCGGTGGGACCTAATAAGGGATTTTCCACATCACAAGCCACGACAAAGCTGCATTCGTTGATCCGCGGATCGATATTTCCACAATCCAGCCCTGCCGCCTGGCCCATGCGGGCTCCCGTCATAGGCGTAGTAATCGCTTTACCGCTCTTATCGAAGAACTTTACTCCCAGGGCCTGCGCCATCCCGCAGCCGCAGTCATTGGTCGCCGAACCGCCGATACCTATTACGAAATCTCGACAGCCCACTTCGAGACCATCCAATATTACCTGCCCCACGCCAAAAGTGGTCGTCTGTAGTGGATTTCTTCGTTCCGGCGCCACCAACGGCAAACCTGCCGCCGCCGCCATCTCCAGCACTGCCGTTTTAACCGAACTACTCTCCTTACCCCTTTGAATCCCCAAAATTCCGTAAGTCGCTTCCACTTCTTCGCCCAAGGGCCCGCAAACCTTCACCTGTCGGAGTTGTCCCCCCGTCGCCGCCACCAGCGCTTCCACCGTCCCTTCCCCGCCGTCTGCCATTGGAATGCCAACTATCTCCGCATCCTTCGTTACTCGTCGAATACCCTCAATAATAGCGGCACATGCATGGGCGGCACTGAGCGAACCCTTAAACTTGTCCGGGGCTACTACTATTTTCATAAAACTTTACGATATAAGGATTTAGTTAAGATTCCCTGGAGAGGCGCAAGGTTTTGCGTCTCTACTTTATGGTTGCGTTCATTTCATTCGCCAGAAGTATATCGCGCAATCAGATTGAAAAATATCGCCGGATTTGCAAAAATTAAATCAAGAATGTCACATCGGGACGACTGAATCCTCCGGGCGGGAAAAATTCATAACTCAGGATTCCTGCATTAAAAAAGGGTCTTCGACGCCTTCAACCGCGTGCGGCTCTGGCGTACGTAGTTTTCCGATATTTCTATAGCCAGATAACGCCTACCCAATGCCGCCGCCGCCGCCCCGGTAGTGCCGCTGCCGCTGAACGGATCCAGCACCAGATCGCCCGGATTGCTCGCCACCAGAATAATTCTCTCTAATAGTTTCTCGGGCATCTGGCAACCATGAAAACCGGCTCGTTCTTTGAACGTCCCGCATACCCGACTGAACTGCCAGGTATCTTCGTCCGCCCGAAAAGCTTCGGGCATCTCCGCCGGCCGCAGTATCCAGGTATCATCCGGCACCTTACCTTTCGGATGAGCCCGCTTGTCGTTATACGTCGTTTGCCGGGCCGACGGCACACGTATTACTTCGTCGTTGAAAATAAAGTTCTTATCATTCTTGACGAAGTAGATTATATGCGTATGCGAACGGGCAAATTTTTTACGCGTGTTTTGCCCGAACGTGTAATACCAGATGATCCAGTTCCGCATCACCAGATTGAGCGCTCGCCCGATGATCCGCACCTCCGCCACATAATCATCGCCGATGGCGACCCAAAACGAACCATGCTCCGTCAGCACCTCGCAACACGCCTGCATCCACTGCCGCGTCCATCGAACATACTCATCATGCTCAACTTTATCATCGTATTTATCATACACGTAACCAATATTGAAGGGGGGATCGGCAAAGATCAGATCCGCAAACGGTTTTCCGTTCCGCCGCCGCAACTCCTCTGCGAGCACCTCAATACAATCACCCTGAATAACCGTATCTTCTTTGGCCATAACTCAACATTCTAAATCCTTACCCCGCCCCAAGCAATGATAAATACCTTGTTGTGATAACATTAACTCAGGTACGCGCCGCATACAACCTTTCAGGTAAAAATCCCCCACCTCAAATTGACCATCAATAATTCATGCCCTATTTTAGGGCGGTCTTTATCTCTGCCAGGGGTACGCCCAGAGCGGCCCGCGCTATCTCATCCAGTTGCTCTTCGGGTCCCTGAAAATGGAAGGTTCTATGCACGTGACGGGCGCTTTGGCCGGGTTTTAGCGTCAAGGCCGGCGAGGAAGTCTCCAGTTCGTAGAACGGGCCGAAAGGTTCGGCGCCCGGCGCGGCGGGTCCATCGTTGTAGGAATTCACCACATCACCGGCATAAGGTTTTTCCTGGAACTGCCACATCGAGTTGACATAATCGGTCACCCCTTGCGGCTGATTGTATTGAACCAGCGTCAAGACCTGATGCGCCGCATCGTAGCTGCCCAGCATTGACCTGGCCCGCTGCGGAGAAAGGCCGATCTTATTCCTGAGCTTACCGTCGCCCCGGAAAAAAAGGACGCCGGCTTCAGCTTTCACCACCAGTTGCTCCGGCGGCGCCTTGCCGAAATAGGCATCATTAACAATCGGCCCTCGTTCGGCTTCCGACCCGGTATAAAAAGGAATCACCACCGTCGTTGATGCCGATGGTTTAAACATTCCTAAAATCCAGATCGACAGCAGCCCCGTTTGCCTAATCCAGGCCTCTTGACCCGTATTGGTTACCACATTGTCCGACTGAAAAGCCACGGTTTTCACGCCGCCGGACGGGGCAATTCCCAGCTTATCGTTGATCTCGCTTGGCGTCAGCAGTTTAATCTCACGGGTCAATTCCAGATCAAAGTTAGTGTCTGAATAATTTGTAAGCCGCATTTTTTTCTGGAACACCACTCGATCTTTCTCCCGGGCGACAACTTCAAAAGCCTGTTCATTAATGGGCGGCGGCGTAAACCAGTGTTCCAGATCGAACGGATCGCCTTTGGTGAAAAAAATCGAAAACTGCCCGCCTTCCGGCCCCAGCCAGAAGCGATCCTCCCCGCCGTAGGCATTTATATGCGGATCATTCTCGCCTGACGCTATCAGTTCTCTCTTGATCCAGCCGTAACTCAGACCCTGCGCACCTTCTGCCGTGCTGGTCATAACCCGTCCCTGCAGAGCCCCACTGACCGCCACCTGAGCCCGGCCGTTGCCGCTGCTTAATACTATAACCTCCGTATGCCGCTTAAGAAACGCCAAATCACTGCCGAACGTCTCCGCCATGGTTATCCCTTTTGCAGGTTTTGTTAATTCGCATCCCCCCATAAAAACAGCCGCCAAAATCCCCAAACCCACTATCCCACCGAAATCCTTAACGGTCTTTTTCATAAACATCCTGCCTTTCTCCAGCCATCATTACCCGTTGGAAGCTATATATAATATCTGGATTTTGTCCCAAAATAGCGGTTATTAGCAACACATTTTTTTAAGTTTTTGGACTTAATGCTTTATGGCAACAGCATGTTTGGTATAATATTTGACGGAATTTCCCAAAAAAGACATAAGGCAAAAGGGATAAAAGATAAGCTTTACGGTGTCGCGGCGCGACGGAGTTTAATATTTTTTGACCCTGATTTACCCAGATTCTCACGGGTATAATATTAACATCGAGGACATCAAGAGTTAAGAGAATTTTAAATAAGAATTTTTCGGATCTACTCCTAAAAAGTTATGGATTCTGAGAGAAATCATGTCGAAGGCGAGGGGGCCGCCAGGAGGGCGGGGACGGGGGAGGATCCGCGGCGGCGGGGGCGGCAGTTGGCACTGATGTTTTTATATCAGCTTGATATGCAGGAGGGGGAGAATATGGATCAGATGGGGCGGTTTCTTGCCGAATATGACGCGGAGCAGGAGGTGCGGGAACGAGCGGAAAAATGGATTAGAGGGATTTGGGAGAGGCGAGAGAAACTCGATGAGTTGATCGGGCGGGTAAGCGAGAATTGGGATTTGAACCGAATAACGCGGGTGGACCGCAGCAATCTGCGGCTGGCGGTGTATCAATTTCTGGCGTGTCCGGAGATCCCGGCGAAGGTGGTGATCAATGAGGCGGTGGAGCTGGCGAAGCTATTTTCGACGGCTCAGGCACCGGCGTTCGTCAATGGGGTGCTGGACGCGATACGCAAGAACATATCTTCCGAGCCGATGCAACCGCGGAGGGGCACAGATTGACACAGAAATTTTTTTGACATGGATAAACAATGATTCTCACTGGTTTTAAGTATATGGAACAGAATAAAAATTTAATTCGGTTATTACTGGGATTGGTTTTGACGGGGGTATTGGATTGTAAAAGCCGGGAGGAGGAAGCAGCCGGGCAGGTGCATAATGGGGTGGAGGTGACGCAATTTGTGTTAGGGATGGGCAAGACGAATTGTTATGTGGCCAGGGCGGCGGAGAGTGAGGAGTGTGTGATTATTGATGTGGGTTATCCGGCGCAGTCGATGATTCGGTTTTTGCAGAAGGAATCGCTGCGACCGGTGAAGATACTGATTACGCACGGGCATTCCGATCATACGGGGGGGATCAACAGCCTACGGGCAGAGTGGGGAGAGATACCGTTGGGAATTGGGATGGAAGACGCCGTAATGCTGGCATTGGAAGCGGCGGCGGCGCCATATGAGACGTTATCGAAGGATGAGATGATAGAAGCAGGGGGGATTCGTCTGGCGGTGTTGGCGACGCCGGGTCATACGCCGGGAGGGGTGAGTTATTATTGCAGGCAGGCAGGGGGGGTCTTTACGGGGGACGCCTTATTTTCCGGTTCCGTGGGCCGAACGGATCTGGCAGGGGGCGACGCCATATTGCTCATAAAGGGCATAAGAGAAAACTTGCTCAGTCTGCCGGATGATACGGTGGTTTATCCGGGGCATGGGCCCACCACAACCATAGGGAGGGAAAAAATCCATAACCCTTTTTTATATTCGCGTAGAGGTCGAATTGCCATCGGCAATCCCTTCAGGATTGAGGCTGCCGCGGGCCGTATACACCGCCCGAATAATTTTAAGTTTCTATTGACTAAAGGGTTATAGTGTAGTAGTATTTACCGCCTGAAAGATCAATGTCTTAATCGGAGAGCTTAGTCACGGAGATCCTGGTTTAAGGAGTAAAATCATGGAAAAGCGAAAGGTAGCAGTGGTATTTTGTGTGGCGTTGGGTTTGGCGATGAGTTTTGGAGGCTGCGGGGAAGAGCCTGAACCAAGCCAACCGGAAGCAGTGACGGGTCCACCGGGAGCGATGGGGGGGCCACCGGGAGCGATGGTAGCACCTCCGGCGGTCGATATTCAAGTTGAT
>LJUC01000154.1 GCA_001303695.1 Phycisphaerae bacterium SM23_30 | reverse complement strand
CAAAAGCCGTGTTAACCGTATTACTTACCGCCGAGGTTGCTATCGCTGCTGCCACCTGAGCTTTGCTGCCAAAGACGGCCCGCAAAGTAATCTTAACCACGCGGCCTTTTCGACGAGTTTTATGAACCGTGGCGTATGTCAAACCCGGGGCGGCCATAAGGTGAGAACCTTTCGGATGGCCCCGTTTACCGGTCCGGGGCGGCTTAACGGTTCTGCCGTAGGCCTTCAAAAGAGCCTTTTTATGCGGTTTATACTCATCGGAGGTCATCAGATTCATCCGGCGGCCCTGGGTTCTTTGCTTAAAATCCAACCCCAGTTTCTTGATGTTTTTTGCGGTTCGTTTGCCAGGAACAACACTTACTACCAAACGATGCTCCGGATCATAGGCTACATGATCCCAGTTGTCTCCCTGTTTACTATCCACCGCCTCTGGGCCGTGACAATGCTGCTCCTTTTTGCCTACAAAGGCCCATTTCTCATCGAACTGAACCTCATTGGTTTGGGGGGAAAACGCCACCAACTCATCGTGAAGGGCTTTGGCGTGTTCGCCGGCCAGCCGTGCATAACGCATCACCGTATTTCTATTTACGCCGACTAGTCGTTCTGTCTTACGCACGCCGCAGCTCTCGGAAAGGTGCTCCAGCAAGGAGATGGCCTTTTTCTCCGGAAGCTTCATCCGGAACAACGGGGTACCTTTTCGCTCGGAAAATCGGCTCTTACAGGTTCGACAGTATAACAGGCGGATATGGTTGTTTTTTCCGAACCAGCCGCATACCGTTAAATTATTCGCACCACGTTTTCCATAATCGGGATATCTTTTATTCTGACAACAAAATTTTGAAAGAGCCTGCATGGCTTTGCCTCCTGAATTTAACCATTTATGGGACAACCACTTATCCCTCATTCAGGCTATCGGCAAAGACAAGCAAAATTGTTCAATTATGTTAAGCCACAAGGGACTTTTCTAGAACATAGCAAAATCCGCCAGCATGACTACTGAATCATGGTTTAGATCCAGGCTGTTGCACCAGTCGGATTTATCACAATTGGATTGGAGCCAATAATCCCGGCAGGAAAAAAGAATATATGCAATCTATCCTTTTGCGTTTGTTGGCAACTTTACAAAGTCATCACCGTATTGGTCGGGCTCCACTGCGCGCCCGCTTTGATATCTCCGGTTAATAAAGCACCCTTGCCAAACAATAAACGCCAAGGCCAAACAAGAAAATGAGCGATAGAAAAACAAGATATAAAACGAAGAATTTTTTGGAAAAAGAGCCAAAATTTATCCCCTGGTTACCCCAGATAGGATGCATATTCCAGCACCAACACTTTGGACATTTTACAAATCTTTTCCGTTTTATTAGATTTATCTTATTTTCACATCCCCAACAATTAAATTGTGTATATCCTTTACCGGAACAAAAATCAATTGAATAAGTTAAACACTCAGTAATATACTTATAAATCTTTTGTAAGGAAAATATTATATTGTAAACAGCAAGGAGAACTTTTTTATTACTCATTTTTATTTCCGATCTTCTTTATATACATTACCTCCCCAACTATATGGATGCGCAGTAATTTTTTCATGAGACTGCTGATCTAGAAGGTATTATTACTATGATCCGTTTTTTCTATGTTATTGTTTATGGCATCCTTTGATGTATCTATCACTTGGAATCTTATGCCGTTCTTGCCGTGTTTTTTGACCTCGCGCATCTGGTTGTCCGCCAATTCCAGTACCCGAACGCTGTTGCCGGGTTGGGACCCCGATTCGCAGAAAAGTAATCCTATACTACAAGAAAAACTAATGGTTCTCTGTTCATCTTCCGATCGCACAGGTATCTCCAGTTGCTTAATTTTGCGCAACAGTATTTTAGTATGATGTAGGATATGTTTTAGTTTGAGCCCCGTACAAGCTAATACAAACTCATCTCCCCCGTAACGACATACGCAACCCAGATTGCCAAACTGCTCCGCTAAAAGCTTTGCCAGCAACTGCAGAACACGGTCGCCTACTGCGTGACTGTGTGTGTCATTAATGGTCTTGAAATTGTCTATGTCGACAAAAATGATTGTTAATGTTGTATTACAGCTTTTTACCTTCTGACATGCCTTGTCCAAGTAGCTTTCCAAGGGGATTCTCAGAGTAAGACCTGTCAAATCGTCCGTCTTCGCCAAGTACTGATACTGGCATAGGCTGCCGAATAAGTCTTCACATTGCAAGCGTAGCTGCTTTACTTCTTCTTCAAGAGCAAAAATTTTTCGGTTGGCATTGTTAGCCAAATCACTGAGTAGATTTTTGGCCTGCACTACCAACTCGGTAATATCTACTTTCTCCGGTAGGATTCCAGTAAACATTTGAACCACGCTGATAAATTCTTCCCGCATATGATCTAAAAGAATATTGAGGTCCGAAGGGCTGATGTCAAAAGTTCTGTGGCAATAATCGGATAGTGCAAGGTCTTCGCCGCATAGTAATTTGGGATCATCAAATGAGAGGGAACCGACAAAGTAGGCGATTTGACATAGCTGCAGTTGTTGATCCGAATTTGGCTCAGAGAGGCGGCGATCATGGTGGGTACGTATTGGCCGAGCGAGCACTTCTGGTAAAGACCATCGATCAGCGAGCACCGATGCTGCTTTAACGTGGTCAATCTCGAATACTTCTTGTTCTAAACGGTAGTGACAGATTTGAGAATTGCGGGTATCTCGGTACAACCGGGCGTATCTATCCCCAAAAGCCTGTACCAATAAAAGAATGCCACTGTCTTGTAACAATCCGATAAGAAAGGCTTCTTCCCGGTATTGGGCACAGTACGCGGCCGCTACCTGGCGCGCCATGATACCTCGTAAAATATTTTGACGCCAGAAATCAATCACGTCGAAACCTGCCGGGGTAAACTTGCTTAATGTATGAGCGATGTGAAAGCCAAGAGAAATCGATTTAACATACTCAAACCCCAAAGCCAAAATGGCCCGATCCAAAGTGGTAGCTTTATATCTTAGGCCATAGTAGGCAGAATTAGCCACGCTCATGACGCGGCAAGCCAAGCCCTGGTCTGTTTCAATGATGCGGACAAGATCTTTCAGGCTGGTATCTTCATCTTTACAGAGGTCAATCAGTTTTTGCGCCACCATGGGAAGCGTTGGTATGTCTGCCATGCGGAGAAGGTCGTACAGTTTTTCCCTTTGTGACGAATCTATCGCCATGGGCATCACTACCATCTAAGTTATCTTAGGTTAATATTAAAAACGAAACATAACTTATCTTTAAAAAAGGCGGTTGTTTCCATATTTTCCGCGCGTAAGTTAGGCGTATAGGAATGCGCTTGGCAGCCCTACTTAGGAATTATAATATTTAAAACATCTTTGGTGGAAAATATCAGTTGTTTTGCTTACCTTTCACCGGAAATGATATCTTTTCAAATTCCATACAACCCTTATAAAACCTATAACAATTCTAGACATAGTCAGCTTTCTTGCTAATTATCGGACAAACACTACTGTATGGCAGCGAAGATAGAATGGTTTGTCGGTACCTTTTTCGCAAGTTATAATTACTGCCGCCACCCTTCGTCAAAGATTAAAAAATATAATAGTTTTTACAACCAACGGCGTATGAGAACACAAGAATTTAATCAGAAATTTTCTTTCTCTGACATTTACTGATCGTCGGCTTGATAACAATATTAATTAAATTATTATAGGACCTGTTGAGTCCGAGAATCCTCGTTTTATCACTTGTTAAGTCGGTGGCTGTAGCAGCCGACATGTTCAAAAAAGACAACAATATAGCGTTTAATATATTCCATAGTTGTTATTTCTGCTGATCTGAGCAGAGGTGATAATATAATGGCTCAGATTAATCAACTTAATAAATGGATTGATAAACTTGAGAAACTAAAAAGTATTATATTGATAATTTGCACGACTCAAGGTCCATGGAAGATAGCCCTAAATGGGAAAAAAAGTACTGCCATACATACAACAAATCGATCTGGATTTAATAGAACTTTTGGACACCATATCAGTCCATACGGAAAAATGGTCCAAAGAAGGCTTTCGAGTAGCGATTTGGTCTGTAGATGATCTAGATTTTATGGAGAATCTTATCCAGGAATCGAAGCTTATATAAAAAAAGGATAGAAATACAGTCTTAGAAACTTCAAAATGAAAATTAGCCATTTGAATCCAAAACCAGAGGTTAACATTCACATAGTATTTGTTCAAGTTGAATAATTGCATACTTAATCAGGATTAAGCGTTCCTTATCATACACATTAGGATTTTAATTTTTTTGTTTGACAATCTGGAGGCTATATCATGAGTCGTTTGCTGCAAAAATTTGCCAATTTTTTCGACCTAAAGCACAAACCTTCAGTATATCCAGTTACTTCGCTTAAGCTGGAAAGGCTCGAACCCCGAGTATTGCTTAACGCCGCCCTATCGATGTTCTACGATTATGACTGGACCACAGCCTGGGGGGGAACATTCTCCGAATACGGCTACAATAGCGCAGTAGATTCGACAGGCAACATCTTTTTATCGAGCAGCTTCAGCGATACCGTGGATTTAAACCCCACAGCAGGAGTTGACTCATATACCTCGAATGGCGCCGGGGACATCTTCATAACCAAACTAAATCCAAACAGCAGCTATGGTTGGACGCATACTATCGGTGGAACCGCCAACGAGGAGACCGGGGATATCACCACGGACTCGGCGGGTAACATATATTTAACAGGGTACTTTGAGGAGACCGTCGATTTTAATCCCTTTGAAGAAACTGAAGAAATTGACATACATACTTCGAAGGGCCTTTTTGATATTTTTGTCACCAAATTTAATGCCGACGGCAGCTATGGCTGGACCCAAACTATGGGAGGCAATGAGGGGGATTATGGTTCCGGTATCACGGTGGATGCTGCCGGAAACGTATTCGTTTGCGGGTACTTTTATGATACCGTGGATTTCGATCCTTCCGACCAAACAGATAATCACACCTCCAATGGTGAAGGTGACATATTCCTTACCAAATTGAATCCGGACGGCAGCTATGCCTGGACCAGAACCTTCGGCGGAGTTGAATCCGAATCCGCCAGTGATCTCGCCACCGATTCTTCTGGGAACATCTATCTAACAGGAAACTTCAGAGACGAGGTTGACTTCGATCCCGGCACTGGAACCGACACACACTCCTCCAATGGGGATATGGATACTTTTGTTACCAAAATAAACAGCGACGGCAGTTACGCCTGGACAGCCACCTTTGGCGGAATCGGGTTATATGATCGTGGTTTCAGCATCGGGGTCGATTCCATGGCGAATGTTTACGTCACGGGTGACTTTCAGGATGAAGTTGATTTTGACCCCACCGCCGGAATCGACCTGCATACTTCTAATGGTAACCGCGATTGCTTTGTGACCAAACTAAAAGCTGATGGTGAATACGAATGGACCGCCACCTTTGGCGGAGATAATGCTGAAGCCGGCCAAAGCCTAGCCGTAGATTTTGCCGGCAATATTTTCCTGACCGGGTACTTCTATTCCGACACTATGGATTTTGATCCGTCTATTGGAACTGATGATCATTCCTCCAATGGCGGTGCAGATATTTTCCTGACCAGATTGTATGCCGACGGCAGCTATGGATGGACCCAGACTTACGGCGGCAGCGAACCGGATATCGGCGGGAATATCACTTTAGATTCCGCCGGCAACCTTATTGTTACCGGTCACTTTTCCGATAAAGTGGATTTCGATCCCTCTGATGAAATTGATTATTTTACTTCGAACGGCAACTATGATGTTTTTATCACCAAACTCGAAACCGCCGAAAAATATTATTTTGCCTACGATTGGTCTCAAACGGCGGGAGCCAGCGGACTGGACCGGGGCCGGGATGTCGCCGTCGATTCGGGCGGTAACGTTTATGTGACTGGCTCCTTCAAAGAAACAGTGGATTTTGATCCAACCGATGATGAGGACTATCACACTTCAAATGGGGAGAGCGATATTTTTGTCAGCAGATTCCATGCCGACGGCAGTTACGGCTGGACCAAGACTTTCGGCTCTAATAAAAGTGACTACGGCTATAGCTTAATCGTGGATTCCCCCGCTCAAGGCATCCAAGGGGGCGGTACATCTCCGGGTCAAGGAAAAAAGATCGGCATTATCATAACCGGCAGTTTTAGAAATGAGGTAGATTTCAATCCCAATAACGGCACTGATAATCATACTTCGAACGGGGCTGATGATATATTTGTAACCAAGCTTGACGGCAATGGCGACTATGACTGGACCGTAACCTTCGGCGGGGATGACAATGACGTGGGCAACGACATTGCCCTTGATTCCGACGGCAATGTTTTTATCGTGGGTGAATACAGAAATCAGGTCGATTTTGATCCCACCGAACAATCCGATATTCACACCTCCAATGGCTCTACGGATGTTTTCTTAACGCGGATAGATGCCGACGGCAACTACGAATGGACTGCCACCCTGGGATCAACGGACCAGGATGAAGGGCTTGGTGTTGCCGTCGATTCAGAGGGTAATGTGGTGTTGACAGGTTCTTTCCGGGATTCGGTCGACTTTGATCCTACCGAAAGCACCGATATTCGTAATACCGCCGGCAGCAGCGACGCCTTTGTCACCAGGTTAAACGCCGACGGCAGTTACGCCTGGACCGCGGTCCTGGGCGGAAGCAATGCCGAAGCCGCAAACGCCGTCGCCATAGATCCTATGGACAACATTTATGTAACAGGCTACTTCGATTCTATTACGGTTGACTTTGATCCCACCGGCCAAACCGACCTGCATGACTCGATCGGCAAATACGACGTTTTTGTGACTAAATTAAACAGCGACGGCAGTTACTACTGGACGGAAACTTTTGGTTCAGGCGAAAATGATCAGGGTAGAGGACTCGCAGTCGATTCGGCCGGCAATGTCTATGTGACGGGGACTTTCGAGGACATCTGTGACTTTGATCCCTCGGAAGGGACGGACTTTCATTTCTCAAATGGTATTGAAGACTGCTACGTTACCAAACTGAGCAGTGACGGCAGCTATAGCTGGACCGCCGCTTTCGGAGGCAACACTTATGATCAAAGTTCCGGCGTTGCCCTGGATCCAATGGGGAACATATTTCTAACCGGCTACTTCCAGAACATTGTCGATCTCGATCCCACCCATGGAACTGACATTCATGCCTCCGATGGACTGCCCGATATCTATCCCGATATTTTTGTTATGAAATTAGTACCCGGTTCATTGTCCCTTTTACTCGATCCGGAAGGCTATAAAACCGTGAAATACGCCGATCCCGATGGATCGCAAGTGAAAGTAAAGGTATCCAGAGGAACCGCCGTGCTGTCATTCATGGGTCAATCACTAACCACCGAATTTATTCGTTCTACGGTTATCGTTATCGGTAACACCTATCTGGATAATATTAACTTACTGGACAGCTATGAAAAAACCGGCGTCAAGCTAAGCGTCAAAAGCGCCGGTCTGGACAATGGCGAAGCTACCTTGGGAGGGCTCACCGGCGGTGACCTCGGCAAACTCAAAGGCAAAAAAATCGATCTGACCGGCGATATAGACCTCACCGGCGGCCTCAGCTTTCTAAGGTTGGACGATATCGATCCCAACGTCACCATCTCCACCCGGGCCGCCTCCCCTAAGGGGTTAAAAATAAAAGCCGATCAAATCTATAATGGCGTCACTTTCAGTATCGTCGATACCATCAAGTACTTAAAAACCAAGGGCGGCCTTCAAAAGGTCATCGTCGGCGCTCGTGATGACATCAAGAAAATAACCACCAAAGGGGGTATCTACGATTCTTACATTTTCGCCGGGTATGATTTGAATGTTGGAGGCATGGACGGCCTCGGCAGCGGTAATATCGGATCTATCTCCGCTAAAGGGATGTTCGCCGATAGTTACATCAGTGCCGGCGTATTACCCTCCGCTCCGGATATTCAGGCAATTCTACCCGGCGTCTCGCCCCCTTATTCCGGCTTTGGCTTCACTGGAGAAATCGGTAAAGTAAAATTCGGTTCCCTTGACCAAAATGCTTCCGATGAATTTGGCTTATGGGCAGCCGGTCCTATCACATTATTTAAAGCTGGTGGGGTAAGGTATTACGAGTCTGATCCCCTCCTGAATTTGATCCTCGAAGGCGATCTTGGTTAATTTAAAACAATATTCATTGATTTTGCGTATAATTCAAGCTCTAAGGTTTTAATAGCATGCCATTATTAGATGTTATGTGGTCGTTACAAACTGTCATTTTGGTATGTGTATATGGGAAATCCCATTTAAAGGAGATACTATGAAAAAAGTAATGAAAAGTAAAGCGTTAGTCATCTTGGTATTAATAATGTTTACGATTAATGTTATTGGTTGCGGGTATATCATGCATCCCGAACGCAGGACCGCCCCCAAATCAAACCAGGTTGACGGCGGTGTAATTTTATTGGATTGCTTATGGTTATTTGCCGGGATTATACCTGGCGTGATAGCCTTGGCTGTCGATGGTGTAAGTGAAACATGGTATTACTCCCAACAAGAAATGCAAGAAATGGAAAAAGAAGTAAGTGTCAATGCCGGACAGGAAATTATGCTACAAGTCGCAGGAGCCGCTCCTACAGACGCCGAAGTCTACCTATCCCTAATGAGCACAGAAGACGACATACTGCAACAAACCGTACAAACTATCAAAGCCGGCGAAACTTTGGGCGCTTTATCCCTCAATATCCCTGATAATATTCAAAATGAACAGGCCAAGTTAGCCTTGGTAGTAAATGGCGAAGTACAATTCACCTGGAATTTACATTTACACTGTGAGCAACAGGTAAATTTAGCTTACAGGGATTTGCGATTAGAAACGCCTGATCGTAAAGTGAGGTATTATATATAATCAATGATGAAGGCTAGATCGAACAGGTTCGGCCTTCTTTATTGCCAGAATCAGGTCAATCCGAGCCGCCAACTTGCAATTTTTTTGCAATATTTGGTGTCCTTTCGGCGAGCCTGAAAAAAATGTGAATTTATCGGGGGGCGTCTGACCTTCGGAGAGTATCCCGGTAGTTCCAGGGCACGTTCAGTTCGCAGGTGTGGATCAGGCTCATGAACAGATCGCCCACACGGGCCCCGTTCGGTGTCTTATAGAAGTAGGCGTTCTTGCGATGAAGGATGACCTTCTTCAGGGCTCTTTCGCACACGTTATTGTCTAAGGATCTCCAGGACATACAGGCACTGTTGCGGGAAATTCACCCGACGCCAGGGCGGAACCCCGCCGGCCGCCTCCGGATTACTGCCGGCAAGCAAGACCGCCAACTGGTGGGCTTGCAGGGTCCGGCTCGCCGCCGAGACACTCTGCGGCCACCCGCCGAACCTACCTTTCGACAGCCGCTTCTGACACAACCAAAAACCCTGACCATCATAGACCAGAATCTTGACCGCCTTGCGGCTCTTGTTGCAAAAGACGAAGACGCCGCCGCTGAACGGATCGCTGCCCAGCGCCTCCCGGCAAACGCGGGCCAGACCGTCGATGCCCTTGCGAAAATCCGTCGGCGCCGCGGCCACCCGAATCCGCATCTGGGGTGTAACCTGGATCATGCCGCCCCGCCCCGCAACACGCGCACCAGATAGGTCAACTCCGGTAGGCGGGCGCCTTGGATATGCATCCGCACGGTGGCGCCGCCGCCCTCGACCCACTCGATCGTGCATTCCACCGAGCCGGGCGCCATCACCTCAGGCAGAAGCTCGATAAAAGCCTGCTGGGCCTTTGTCGGGAACACTTCCTCAGGGGCCGTCTCCGCCAGACGCCTCTGGAGGGAGTAGTAGTTCAAACCCAGGGCACGGGCTGTCAGATGGAGTCCGTGCTTGCGGGCCAGGGCGGCGGCCCGGCGCCAGAGTTCTTGAGGCAGGCGGGCACGCGAGCGATGCTGCTTGCGCCACCGATGGAATCGTTGACTTGCGGCCGAGAGGGCGCCAGGAAGATTCGCGGGCAGTTTTGTGCTCATCAGTTGTTCTCCAGAAAATCGGTTTTGCCGGTCCGCCCGACAACCCGTTCCCTGGGCCGCCGATCCAGCGGAATTTGCCGGCTGCAACT
>LJUC01000012.1 GCA_001303695.1 Phycisphaerae bacterium SM23_30 | reverse complement strand
GGCGGGCAAAGGGGCGGCCCAGCTAAGAGAAGAGGGGATCGAGGTGCGGGTGGGCTGCTGTGAAAAAGAGGCCCGGCGATTGAATGGGGGATATTTCAAGCGGCTGGTCAAGGGTCAGCCGCAGGTCATATTGAAATGGGCCCAGAGCATCGACGGCAAGCTCGCCTGGCCCAAAGAAACACAGAGGCGTTTAATAACCGGCGCGAAGGCCCGGCAGCACGTACATCGTCTGCGGAGCAGATGCGGGGCGATACTGGTCGGGGTGGGGACGGTGCTGGCGGACGATCCCCGGTTGACGGTACGTCTGGAAGGGGATCATCATCAGCCGATACGGGTGGTTCTGGACAATCATTTGCGGACACCGGTGGAAAGTCAACTGGTGCAGACGGCGCAGGAGGCGCCATTGGTGATTTATACCTTGACCAGGGCAATGGGTCAGGAAAAGGTCGGCGTTTTATTAGATTGCGGCTGTAAGGTATTGCCGGTGGCGGAGCATGACGGGCAAGTGAAGCTGTCGGCGGTGCTGGCGGATCTGGGCAAAAGAGGGGTGACGGACCTGCTGGTGGAAGGGGGAGCAACGGTGCTGAATGCGTTCTGGGAGGCAGGATTAGCAGATAAGCTGGTGATATATATAGCCCCGTTGATCATAGGCGGTTCATCTGAAATACCGGCAATAAAATTGCACCGCAAGATAGAAAGCCTGGAGGATGTAAGCATTGACAATTTGGATGGGGATGTATGTATTGAAGGGTATTTAGGGGATCTAAAATAGGGATACTTTGATCTGGCCTTTATCCCCCCATTTTACAGGGGAGGATGGTTTTATTTAATGAAAGGAAGGAATGAACGCAAGAGCGATTGTAATTGGGGCGACCTCGGGGATCGGCAGGAGCCTGGCGGAGATTTTATCGCAAGAGGGTTATATCGTAGGGCTGGCGGGCCGGCGGGAACATTTGCTGGAGGAGGTCAAACAGTCGTTGCCGAACCGGTCGTTTACCAAAAGAATGGATGTTTCCCGGACGGAGGAGGCGCGCGGGCGGCTGGGAGAGCTGGTGGCGGAGATGGCAGGGGCCGACCTGATCATTGTCAATGCGGGAACGGCTTCGGTTAATCCGGAATTAGACTGGCATAAGGAAAAAGATGATATTGAAGTTAACGTAGCCGGTTTTACGGCGCTGGCTAATGCAGCAATGCATCATTTTATCAGGCAGGGGTCAGGACATCTGGTGGGGATTTCGTCGATAGCGGCCTTGCGCGGGGGGCGTAGTTCGCCGAGCTACTATGCCTCCAAGGCATTCGTTTCGCATTACCTGGAAGGGCTGCGTCATATGACGGTGAAAACAGGGCTGGACATTACCGTGACGGATATTCAGCCGGGATTTGTCGATACAAAATTGGCCCTGGGGGATAATATTTTTTGGTGCGCCTCAGCGGAAAAAGCGGCCCGACAGATATACGGGGCCGTCCGTAAAAAGAAAAGTCATGCGTATATAACGAAAAGATGGAGATTGATCGCCTGGCTGATGAAAGCGGCGCCGGGGTTTATATATTATCGGACCTGAATTGATTATCCCGGAGATTTTGACGGTTAGATCAGGTTTGTTTCGCCGAATTTCGTTTGGATTGTTTGGTCATACGATAAATCAGGGCATCTTCGATAATGACGTTGTTGATGGCATTATTGGTAAAGCGTATGTTGTCAGTGGCTTTTGCCGATGTTTTTATCACTTTACTGAGGAGTTTAACTGTATCATTACTCGGGCTCATTAACGTGATATCATCGAAGGCTATATCAGTGATTTTTTCTGTTTTTTTCATTGCAGATAAGATTTTTTTATAGGATGCGATGGGTCCGTCTTTATCCACGATTGGCGAAGCAATCATTAAACGCCAATTTTCCGAATCAGATTGATAAAACCAGAAGGCGGCGGGAATGTTTATCCCGGCTTTATCAAGTACACGTAATAGGGTCTTGCCCTGATCTATATCACTTTTTACCAGTGTTTTTTTATCCATGTTAAAATTCCGTTTTTGTCATCTGAGACAGCGATAAATAAATCACGTGCCTTTTTTTCATCTATCCTGCTTTCATAGCGGCTATCTTCTGACCAATCCTTTACGGTGTTCCAAAATAGATTTAGTTGCTTATCATTTTTCTTATCTTTTTCAAAATCTTTCCTTAGGCCTGCTGCACCAAGGAGGTATTCAATTTTGTGTGTATATAATTTTTTAACATGGTTAGGCTTTGGCGGAAAATCAAATTTTTTTGTTTGTTTGGCAATACAAGCTTTTAAGGCACATTCGAAAATATATCCACAAATATAATACGCGGCGGCATATCTTTTTGATTTTAATAAGGCATCCGCGTCTTTAAGCCGAGTATCAGTTAACTTTTGAAAGTCCTTTCTCTTCAATATTTTATCTCTTTTTTAATGTAATAGTTATGGCAGGTATGTTTCTTATAATTGTAACTAATTGTATAATATAAAGTTATCGAAATTTTCCCCTGTTATCCATCTAATTTTTTTATTATTTCCATCAGGATTTCTAAGTTGTTGTTGCAAAAGTGTTTATAAAATTTTTTAAATTTTTTTGGGACAAATTGGAAGTTATCGGCCACTAGTATTATGAGGTGGTAAAGACAGCTTTACCGCCAAAAGTAAATAAGCGCCTCAAACCCCGGAATTTGGGAGGTCCTCGCGGGTCGTGAACAGAGCCTGTGAGGGGCCCTCGGATCGAGGGGTATTATTTTGCGCATACGGGGAAGGGGGGCCGGTAGAGAGGCGGTTTGACGGCAGTCAGGCAGGTTATTATAATAGACAAATAACGACCAAAGTTTTGCAAAAAGGGCTTTAGGCATGTTTGAGTAAATTTTAAGGGAAAAATGAAGAACAGACTTGCGGGTTTTACACTGGTGGAATTATTGATTATTGTAGCCATTATTGCTGTATTACTGGCGATGGCGGCGCCGCCGGTGTGGAAGGCCAAGAAAAAGGCCCAGGAGTTAAAGGAGCAGGCGGAAAAAAGAAGCGACCAAGTCGATAAGGAGTATCTGAACAGGGATAAAGAAAGGACGTTAAACGCGACAGATGAATCCAGCAGAGACGGCGGATTGATCTTAGAGGCGAGGGAAAGATTTCTGTTGAAGGAGGCGGGACTCTGCCATAGGCTTAGGGGGTGTGATAGATGGACTTAGATCGATTTCGGCGCTTGTTAGATGGATATATATAATCTGGTCAGTTTTGGGGGCGTTTTTATCTTATTAATGTTGGGGTGGGTGTTTTCGGGGGATCGGGGGCGGATGAATTTTCGCTGTATCGGCTGGGGAGTAGGGGTTCAGTTGTTATTGGGATTAATCGTGTTTCGGGCGCCGTTTAGCCGCGAGGTTTTTCTCTGGCTTAACGAGGCGGTATTGAAGTTGCTGACGGCGGCCCAGGCGGGCCAGAAATTCTTGTTTGGTCCGCTGGCCCTGGGTGAGGGGGAGACCGGAGCGGCGGGAGAAGAATCTTTAGGATTTATACTGGCGTTTCAAGGTCTGCCCATGATTATCTTTTTTGCGGCGTTGATGGGGCTGTTGTACTACTGGCGGATCATGCCGCTGGTGATTCGAGGTTTTTCGTGGTTTTTTACGCGGGCGATGCGGATCAGCGGGGCGGAAAGTCTTTGTGCGGCGAGTAATATTTTCGTGGGGATCGAGTCGGTGACGGCGGTGCGGCCTTATCTGGGCCGGATGACGCGGTCGGAATTCTGCACGATTTTAACGGCGGGGATGGCAACGGTGGCGTCGAGCGTGCTGGGGGTATATGTATGGTCCTTGAAGGACGTGTTTCCGACGATTGCGGGACATCTGATTTCGGCGTCGATACTGTCGGCGCCGGCGGCGGTGGTGATGTCAAAGATTCTGGTGCCGGAAGACGGCGCGCCGGTGACGCTGGGGCGGCAGGTGGAGATGCATCAGGAACCCGAATCGGGCGCTATAGAAGCGGTGATTAACGGGGCGATGGCGGGCGTGAAGCTGGTGGTGGGGATTTGTGCCTTACTGATTGCCTTTCTGGGATTACTGGCGGTGGTTGATTTGTTTATCGGGGGTTTGGGTCACCTGTTGGGATCACTATTTGATGCCCAATGGGAATGGTCGCTGCAGAAAGCTCTGGGATACCTGATGGCGCCGCTGGCGATGATCATGGGGATAGAGCCGAAGGATATTACGATAGTGGGCGGACTATTAGGTGAAAGGTTGGTAGCGACGGAAGTGCCGGCGTATTTACGTTTGGCGGAGTTGATGGATTCGTATGCGTTGTCGCCGCGAAGTTGCGTAGTCAGCGCTTACGGGTTATGCGGATTTGCCCACGTGGCGTCGCTGGCGATTTTTGTAGGGGGGGTGACGGCGCTGGCACCCCAGCGGCGTGAGGATATCACCAAGGTCGCGTTACGGGCCCTTGGGGCGGCGACGCTGGCGTGTTTGATGACGGGGGCGGTGGCGGGGACGTTTTATCATGAAGGGGCGGTGGTTTTTCAAACGGCGGGTGGATGAATGGAAGAGTGCAAGAGTGTTAAAGCATCGCGGAGCAATGATATTTTAAATAGATTTTTCGCCGGGCCAGGAATGAGGGATAATTGGAGGTTGACGGATTATGCAGGCGGCATTGATAGGGTTAACGCAATCGGGCAAGAGCAAGTTGTTTTCCGCGATTACCGAAGGGCAGGAGCACGCCCAGGCGGCGGCGGCGCACCAGGCAGACAAGGCGGTGGTCAAGGTGCCGGACGGGCGATTAGGGGTGCTCAGTGAGGTATATAAACCGAAAAAGATGACCTATGCGACGATAGAGTTTCTGGACCTGCCGGGGCTGAGCTTTCTGGATGAGTCGAGCCGTCATGAGGCCCGGCGGATTATCGCCCAGGCGCGGCAGTCGGATATGCTGACGGTGGTGCTGCGGGGATTTCATGACGAGTCGGTGGCGGCGTATCGGGAGCGGATCGATCCGGTGAAGGACCTGGAGGAATTGAAGAACGAGCTGCTGCTGGCGGATCTGGAATTGATTGAGAATCGCCTGGAAAAACTGGAAGCGGCGGTGACCAAACCGACGCCGCACGTTGAACAGGATAAACAGGAGTTGGTTTTGATGCGGCGGTTCAGGGAGGCGATTGATAAGCTACAGCCTATCAGCGAGGCTGTCGAATCGCCCGAGCAAGAGAAGCAGGTGCGGAGTTTTGGGTTTTTGAGTCTCAAGCCGATGCTGTTCGTGGTAAACGTGGATGAGGATAAACTTGATCGGCCGATGGAGATAACGACGGAACAGGCTTCCGGAGAAGTATTGACGCTGTCGGCCAAACTGGAGGCGGAACTGGCGGTGCTGGAGGAGCAAGAAAGAGGAGAATTTATGGAAGATATGGGCATAAAGGAAGCGGCCAAGGATCGCCTGATCAAGATGTGCTATAAGACGTTGAATCTAATTTCCTTTTTGACGGTGGTGTCGGGGGAGCTGCGGGCCTGGACGGTGCCGGCGGGCTGCAGTGCGTGGGAGGCGGCCGGGGCAATACACAGCGATATTCAGCGGGGTTTCATCCGGGCGGAGACGGTGCACTGGGATGACTTTACGGCCGCCGGCGATATGAAGGCCGCCAAAGCGGCGGGCAAGGTGCACCTGGAAGGCAAGACGTATCAGGTGCAGGACGGCGATATTATAAGTTTTCGATTTAACGTTTGAGCGAGTCGAGGAGTGGATGAGTGAATGATTGAATGAGTGATGAGCGGACAAGTTTTTAAGGTATCGCAGGGCGATGCCAATTTTTTTGATTGTTTTTTTCCGGGACGCCGGGATACAAAATGCAGGTTGTAACTATGTTTGAAATATAGTATATTAATATTAGTACTAAAGTCCGGTTAATATTTAAGCGCTTATCGTTAAGGGCAACAAAGAAGACGAGGAATTTTTTAGTGAACGGTATTATTATAAGCATTGGGGATGAATTGGTGTTTGGGCAGACGGTTAATACCAATGCGACGTGGCTGAGCCGGGAGTTGGCGGCCCTGGGAATCACGGTGAGCGAACATATCACCTTAGCGGACGATGTAGAAGCGATTAAGGTTTATCTGCAACAGGTGGGTCAGGCGCGGGACGTCATACTGGCGACAGGAGGGCTGGGACCGACTAAAGACGATCTTACCCGGATTGCCCTGGCCCAGGTGTTGGGCAGCGCCTTACGCCTGCATGAGCCGACGCTGCGGCAGATCAAGCAATTTTTCGAGGAGCGGGGCCGCGAGATGCCGGATACGAATCGGATTCAGGCGATGATCCCGACGGGTTGTGAGGTTTTGGAAAATAAGCTGGGCACGGCGTGCGGAATGCAGGTGCAAATTGGCCGGGCGGCGGCTTTTTTTCTGCCGGGGGTGCCGCAGGAGATGCGGGACATATTTGCAGGTAGCGTAAAAAACAAATTGCAACAGATGATCGCGTTCAAAGGAACCAACGGAGTCATCATGACCCGGACGCTGCATACGGTGGGGGTGGGCGAATCGGATATAGCCGAACGTCTGGGTCGAATGATGGATCGGGATCGTAATCCGTTGATCAACAGCACCGCCGCCCAGGGGATCGTCAGCCTGCGGATTAACGCCCGGGCGAAAAATGAAGTGGAAGCCTTGTGTCTGATCGAGCCGGCGGAACGAGAGATATGGCGGCGGCTGGGGAGTTCGGTTTATGGCGTAGATGACGAGACTTTGGCGCAGGTAGTGGGGCAATTATTACGCGAGCAGCACAAGACGCTGGCGGTGGCGGAATCCTGCACGGGGGGACTTTTAGGCAAGGAGCTGACCGATATAGCCGGTTCCAGCGATTATTTCAAGTGCGGCTGGGTGGTGTACAGCAATCAGGCGAAAATAGACATGTTAGGAGTTGACGCCGAAACGATCACGCAGTACGGGGCGGTCAGCGAGCAGGTGGCGCGGCATTTGGCCGAGAGGGCCCGGCATTTAGGGCAGGCCGATTACGGCATCGGCATTACAGGTATTGCCGGGCCTACGGGGGCCAGCGAAGATAAGCCGGTGGGTCTGGTTTATATTGCCGTAGCGGAAGGCGACAACTCGTCGGTCAAGCGCCATGTTTTTCCGGGAGATCGGGAGATGGTGCGCCTGCGGACGGTCAATATGGCGCTGAATATGCTGCGTAAAAAAATATTACCGGGAAATTGACGTGGAACCTGAAAAGATATTGTCTTCGTTGGAAAAAGATGCGGAATTAGTTTCCCCCCGGATCAGAGAATGGTGGTTAAATTATTTACACGAGCAGCATCAGCGTTATTTAGACATTTTGGCGTTCCTTATAGAAACCGGTAGCGGCGGGGAGATTCTGGAGATCGGCAGCGTTCCGGCTCATTTGACGGTGTTATTAAAGAAGCTGGGGTATTCGGTTCGGGGGGTGGATATCGATCCTGAGCGGGTGAGAGGAATTTGTCGGAGATATAGTCTGGATATTGCCGAAGTGGACATTGAAACGCAGGAATTACCGTTTCCGGACGATAGTTTTAACACGGTATTATTTACGGACATGCTGGAACATTTACGGATCAATCCGGTTTTTACTCTCCGGCAGATTTATCGCGTGTTGCAGGAGGGCGGCAAGATAATTCTCAGCACTCCTAATATAACTCCGGCGCAGCGTTTTCGCTTTTTCCTCTACGGAGACAGTTACCAAGATAATCTTGCGGAGGAGCTTAAGAAGCTTCAGACGGTGGGTCATATGGGGCATTTTCGACTTTATATCCTCAGTGAAGTAAGGCAGCTTCTGGAAAGCGTCGGTTTTCGTATGGGAATCTTTACCTACAAAGGGGGGATGAAAAGATTATCCCGGCGGCAGGACCGCTTGTTGTATTGGGTCCATCCGAGAAAAGAGCGCTTTCGGGAAACTCTTTACGTGGCGGCTCAGAAAGTTTGATATAACCGGAGGAGTTTTTGATTTAAGAGTCGGATGTCATATTTTTTTTCGACGAATTTTCTGCCGGCGCGGCCCATTTCAGAAGAGATATCCGGGTGTTCGATGAGATATTCGATTTTTTGCGCCAGGGCGTCCACGCGGCGTTCGGGTACCAGAAAGCCGGAGCGGCCGTCCAGCACCCCGTCGGGAATACCGTTATGCAAGGTGGAAACGACCGGCAAGCCGGTGGCTTGAGCTTCCTGAAGAACCAGACCCTGTCCTTCCATGTCGCCGTTGGAGGCGGTGACGCTGGGCAGCAAAAAAAGATGCGCTTTATAGTAAAGTTCCAGCACCTCTTGCTGTTTTTTTTCCCCCAGGAAGTTAACCGAGCGGTCGATCTGTAATTGGGCGGCGAGTTTTTGCAGTTTATCTTTCAGGGGGCCGTCGCCGGCGATGTCGTAGATGAAATTCTTTTTTCGGGCGTGTAATTGAGCCAGGGCTCGTAAGGCGAATTCGTGCCCTTTTTTCTCGACCAGCCGACCGACCGTAAGGATTCCGACCGGCTCGGAAGGCAGGAATTTTCTAGGATGATATTGGAATATGTCCAGATCAAGCCCCATCGGCAAGATGCGGATTTTTTCGGCGGGACAACCGAGTTTAACGGCTTGCTGTTTGGTGAACTCGGTGTTGGCGGTGAAGAGATCGGCATTTTTAAACAAGGCGTCATAGACGTGCATACCTTGCTCGCGAGGATATTGATTGACGTCGTAACCGTGGAGGGTGGTCAGGAATTTTCCGGGGACGCCCATATCTTTAAGATTAACGGCGCGCAGGCCGTTGGGTCCGAAATGGCAGTGGAATATATCGAAGTCGCGGTTGAGGAAGCCGAGCAGCCAAAATAAAACCCGGGGAGGTACGGTTTTTCGGCGGCGGGTACAGAAGACGGCGGTTTTTAAGGCTCGCAAGGGGCGGCGGGGCAGATGGAGCAGGATTATGGAGGCGATTTTCAGATAGCGCCATACTTTCGAGGCGGGAAAATCCGGATAGTAATAAATGCGTTGTCGGAGTCGGTACTGATCCACGACGGCATGCATTTTGTCCTGCGGAGGTTGAGTGGAGGCGTAAATGGTCACCTCGTGCCCCAGATCCAGCAGCCCGGTGATTTGATTAATGATGAAGGTTTCCGATAGTGTCGGAAAGGCATCGACGATAAAGGCGATATTTAGGGGTGTTTGGTTATTTTTTTTCACAATTAAATTTTTTTACTTATGTATGATGCCGAAAGTCAATTTTGCAAAATTCTGGTAATCAAACAGGCGGCTCGAATTATGGTTGATATTATATGTATCCCAGGTCCGCCAGTCGTTTTTTAACGACGGGATCGAAATCCCGGATGTTGACGGCGTCGGGAGGTCTGGTTTTGACCCGGGCGCGTTTTTGATCAAGTTTTTGTTTTAGGGTTTCGGCGATTTGGGGATAATCGGCGCGGACGTTTTTCGTTTCGCCCGGATCGGTTTCCAGGTGAAAAAGCTCCTCCCGGCCGGAGCCGTACCTGATATATTTGAACTGGTTGGTTCTGACGGCCTGCTTGGCGCAAAACAGGTTTTTGTCGTTAAAGTCGGGATTTTGTTTTTTAAAGTAAAATAAGTTGGTAGCCGGGTATGCGTGTTCGGCATATGTGTATTCCGGAAAAGGGATGCGGCCCTTGACATATTCGAGGAAACTATTCGCTTTTATCTGTTCGGGGGGGATTAAAGGACCTTGGTAGTCGATCAGATCAAGCAGGGTGTGGAACAGATGGTGCTGCTGTACCTGAGGTGTGATACGTCGGGAGGGGGTTAATTTGGGGGGGAAAGTGATAATCAAGGGCACTTTGAGCAAAATGTCATGCAAAGAGAACCAGTGATTCAATAGATTATGTTCGCCCAGGTGTTCTCCGTGGTCGGAAGTAGCGACGATAATGGTATTGTTTTGATATTTTTGCCGGTCGAGAAATTTCCACAGCCGCGCCAAACGTCGATCGGCGCTGGCGACGCAGGCGTCGTATAGACCATTAAGTGTGGATAATTGACGGTTGGTAAGAGCATCGGGGCGGGTTCGGATTTGCTTGAAGTTTTTTTGTAGATGCTGCACATCATCCGGGTCGGCGTTTTTCAAGCCGAACTTTTTGCAAAAACGGTGCGCCGGATGATAAGGCATGTGGGTGTCCATAAGATTCATATAAATAAAGAGGGGCGCTTCCGGCGGCGACCATTGAGATAAACGCTCGATCACCTTTTTGATGACGAGGGTCGAACGATGCTGGTCGCGGATTTTGAGTAAGGGTCTGATTTTGTGATTGATTTTGCGCAGGATGGGGGAGCCGGCCGGGGGGGGGAATTTATAGTTGGCGTCGAAGAACCGGTTGAATCCCCGGGAGAGGTTGGTGGCCTGCGACAGCCACATGTTGTCAAGGGCATAGGCTATGGTTTCGTATCCGATTTGGCGGAAAAGCTCGGCCAAGGTGGGGATTTCATCACTGAGATAAAGGTTTTCATCGTTGGCGCCGTGCTCAAAGGGATGCAGGCCGGTAAACAGAGAACTTTGGGAGGGCAGAGTCCAGCAGGAGGAGGCAATGGCGTTTTCAAACAACCAGCCGGAACGGGCCAGCCGATCAAGGTTGGGGGAGGTGGGATGTTGATAGCCATAGCAGGAAAGTCGGTCGGCACACAGGGTGTCGAGCACAACGAAAATCACATGAGGATGTTTAGCAACGCTTGTCATTTTGGATTCCATTTATTCCAGGTAACCCAGGCGGCGCAATCGGTTTTCAATCTGGCGTTGTTCGTCATCTGAGTAGGCCGACGGCGCAACGGGCGCCTGGTCCGGGTAAGCGGCGTCGGTATATTCGGTTGATATTTCAGAGGAGAAAATATCCTGAAGCACTTTGCCGTCCATATAGCCTGGCACGGCCAATCCCAGATAACTCAACACGGTCGGGGCGAGGTCCAAGATGGTCGCATTAGGGCAGGTATGGGCGGCTTTGATATCGGCGCCCAGAGCCATAAATATTCCGTGCCCATGGTGCATGCCCACATGAAAATCATTTTGCTGATCGACGATGTGAAATAGATTCCGGCTACCGGGAGAAAAATCTCCCGTGAATGAATAACCGGCGGCAGGCTTTAAAATCAGATCGGGCATTAAGTGAAGTTTGGCGCCGTGATATATTTGCCCCCGGGTAAATATGTTCTCGACCACTTTCACTTGGCGCTGAGGGTCGGTAATTTGGAGTAATTTTTCTCTGAGTTCGCTTTCCGTACGTTTTCGGTTATGAGCCTCCGGCTCTAAAAGATAGACAAAACCGTCGTTGCCCCGGCTGAAGGAAAACACCCGGGTTTTATCCCATTGAAATGATGGCGGCGCCGGCCGGCAGATTTGCTCAAAGCGCCGCCCCAGTTTTCCCTGTGCCGCGGGCCCATGGAGACAGAACGACTTGAGCGTCTGCTCTAAAAATGATGCAAGCCGTGCTTTTGGGGTGGGCGGTCTGATGCTTAAGAATCCCTGCTCATAAAGCCAATTACCGAGTCTAAACCGTTTAATATGCCTTTGAAAGCCGTGGTCGGAAATAATCAAGAGGGCACAACGGCCGATTGACTTTTCTTGAAATGTTCGCCAGAGGCGGGAGATCTTTTCATCCAGAGGCTGGTAGAAGTTTTTCAAAATAAAGCGATGTTTATCCGGATCGTATAGGGGGTGATTTGAATCCAGATAGCCCCACAAGGCGTGTTGCACCACGTCGGTGGCCTGAAAATGTACCATGAACAGATCGAAAGGCTCTTTGTTCATTAGGTACTGAGCGGCTCGGGCTCTGTTTTCCACGACGGCGGCCATTTGTTTGATGAATAATTCGAGGTTATGGCGGGCGTAATTTTGAGTGATATTTTTAAGACGGAAGATGTGATAATCCGGTACCGCTTTGCGCAGCTCGGTTTTTAGTTCCGCCGGCCAGGTGAAATCCGAATCCCCCGAAGGGGTGAGAATGCCGGTAATCATATAACCGTTAATTTTTCGGGGGGGGTAGGTCAGGGGCACGTTTATAACGCCGACGCGTTTACCGCCGCCGCCGGCAATTTCCCAGAGTGTAGGAAGCAGGGAATCGGCGTTAATAAAATGAGTGGTTTTGTCTTTTTTGTCCCAGTAGGTGAAATCAAAGATGCCGTTTTGCCCCGGATTGGCCCCCGTTTGAAAGGCGGCCCAGGCGGCGGGAGTTTTAGGGGGAGTGGTGGACTGGAGAATCCCGGAGGTCCCCCGACAGAGAAACTCCTGAAGGTGAGGCATATAACCCTTTTGCACGGCGGGTTTGAGGACGGTCCAGGTTCCCCCGTCAATACCGACAATTAAAATTCTGGAGTCGTTCATGATAAGTGGGAAAAAGCTTCCTTTGAAACACGAGGGTATGGCTTTGTCGAGACCGGACGGTTTTTAATATTGAGCTTGATCATTTTTAAGAGCTTTATACGCCTTTTTCATTTTTCGATATAAAGGTTCCATTACGTTATAGAGACGCGGGCGCATCCAGAGAAAGTCCAACAATTTCTCGCAAATAATTTGCCCGGGGCGGGAGAATTCATAAGCCCGGCGGTAATATTCGGTCGTTTTTTTAAAGTTGCGGCAGGCAAAGAGGATATCGCTCTCGGGGTAGTCAGGCAGATTCAGAACGGTTTGTCCTTCAAAAAGGCTGTCGAGCTTTTTATCGGTTAAGAAACCGTTTTCCCGGCATATTTCATACAATTGCGTCTTGGGATAAGGATAATATATGGTGGTCTGGATGTTGACGGGCCTGATTTTAGCGGTCAGCTTTACCGTCTTCAAAGAGCGTCTTAGGTTTTCAAAGGGAATACCGACCATGGTAAACGCGTAGATTTCAATGCCTTTTTGCCGGCAGAGTTCGCTTATGCGCAGAATCTGCTCTTCATCCTGATTTCTTTTTAAGATGTCGTTTCGGATATAAGCGTCGCCGCTTTCCAGGCCCAGCTGCAATCGAATACATCCGGATTTATGGAGTTGATCGCATATCTCTTCGTTGAGCAAATCGAAGCGGCTGTTGCATACATAGGGAACATTTATTTCCCTGGGGTAACGCCGGGCGAATTCGGCAAACCAGCGCCGGTTCAGGGTCAGTATGTCATCGTGCAGCATGATGCTTTCCACGTTGTTATAGGCATTCAAGGCCTGTTTTATTTCCCGGAGCAATCGATCGACCGATTTGAAGCGGACGTAACAACGTTTGTTGGGGTAGATTTTTCTCAGGGCGTGATTGCAGCAATAGGTGCACTGAAAAGGGCAGCCCCGCGAACCCATAAACGCTAAGCGGCGCAGTTTGTAATCGGTGGTGCTTTCATAGTCAAAGAGTTCCCGGTCCGCCGGGGGCAGAGAATCCAGATCCTCCATCAGGGGGCGGACCGGATTTTTGAAAATTTTACCGTCCTTTTTAATCCACAAGCTTTGAATGGATGAAATGTCTTTTGCCCCTTCCAGCCGGTCGCATAACTCCTGCAGAGGACGTTCTCCTTCGCCCAGGCAGATAATATCGAGGCCCGGCTGGGCAATGGCTTCCTCCGGGTGTAAAGTAGGGTGGATGCCGCCGCAGATGGTTAACACGTTACGTCGTTTTTTTAGTTGGGCGGCGTAGTCGGCGGCGTAACAAAAAGCGTTGGTGGTAGCGGAAAAAGCCACCAGGTCGGCGGTGCGGTATTTTTCTTCGAAAATTTCTATAAAACGATCGCAGGTGATACGTTCAGTGATATGAAAGAGGCGGGCGGTATGATGATGCAGTTTCAGATACGCCGACAGGGAAGCAATCCCTTCATGGTATTTGCCTTCGGCCCCTTTCATAAAATCAAAATATACGAAAACAACATTCATATTATTACCTTTTAAATTATAGCGCCTCAAGCAACGGTGTCTCGTTTCAAGTCAGGTAAAGATGATTTTTTCATGTCCTCATATTCTATTATATCAAAAATTAAGCAGGGATGATTTTAAGGTAATTTTGTCCGGGGACGACAACTTGCTTCTGTAAAGGCCATTCGGCGCCGGTATCGTCCGCGGCTTTATATTTATTCAAGATAGATTGGGGGGGGCCGTGCAGCGTTGTCCTTTGAGCGTCGGAACGAGGATTGACGACCCAGGCCGTGATATTTTCGTTGCCGGGGGCGGGCAGGATAAATAATTCGGGATTATCGGCCTTGAAGATTACCTCATAATCGGCCATCAGCGTATGGGCCCGGGCGTCTATGGGGAAAGGCAGCTCGTGTCTTTGGAATAGATGAAGATATTCAGCTAAAAGGATGATGGCGTTTTCGTTGATCATGCTGCCGTAGAGCAACAGAACATCGGCGAAAATGATCACGCGCCGCTCACGCCGTTGCAGGAGATTTTTAATCAGCCCCACCCGGTGGGTGTATATGCAGCTTTTCGTAATGACATTCCGCAGCCAGGAAGATCGATTCATTTGATATAATAATAATAAATCCTTAATGTTTTGCATATGATAAAAATCCGAAAGACGGCTATGCGTCAAATCCCTTTCCAGGTATCCGTTAGGCATGGCCAGACGGGGGTAATTCTTTTTCAAGAACGGTAAAATATGTCGGGTCATTAAATTATCATACCCCTGTTGCAGCTTGCGGGTGAGGCGGTTTTCTTTTTTTCGTCGGAACCGTATTAAACCGTCTCTGAGGCCGTAAAAAACCCTGTAAAGAACCTCGCCCCGGCGCGCTTCCAGCACTTCCTTGAGGGCGGCGGCGCCCTTTTGGTAGTATTGATTATATCGGTCGTTAGATACCAGAGGATTCAATTTGCTCAGGGCCGCCAAACACCAGAGATGAGTATTTAGACAGAGGGAGTTAGAAACGGATTTATCAAAAGCGCGGGATAGGAAATCATTATGATAAAACGATCTGAAATGTTGGGGCTCGCTTTCGAGCGAATCATGAAAAAACCACATCTGAGCGCCGGGCCACTTGTCGCCGCTTTCTATTACGTATTCCAGGGCCGCTTGCGCTTTTTGTAAAAAGAGATTATGTTTGGTCTGCCGGTAGTAATCCAGTAACAGAAAAACGCCGTCCAACTGGTGCCGGTTATGTGTTTCCATAGCGTCGCTCCAGGGTCCGTGCCGCCACCGGCCGTTATCGGGGAGACTTAACATCACCGAATAAGCGACGAAATTTCGGAGAAATTCATAAATCCGCTTGTGAGTTTGTTTGCTTAAATATGTCAGATGACAATACAGCGTGAAGGCGCACTGCTGGCAGGCCCATCGGAGTGTATGGTGCTTCCTCAGGGGATGATAGATTTTCCCGTTGACGATGTAATCCCAGGCGTTATTAAGGTTTTGATAGTCGAAAAAGAATCCCAGGGATACTCTTTGGGTTTCGAGCGCTTCAAAAGATCGGATTTCCCGTAAAAATTCTCGGCTCTCGCCTTGGACCGCCATGACCGGAAACTCAATTTTCCCGCCGCCGGCGCCTTCGACCGACAGTGTTAAGGTGTTTGACTCCATTTTTTGATGGAATCTCTCCCGGCGTTCCCGGGTGATGTTATGGTTCCGGTTATATTCTCTATAGTAGGGCTCCTGGGGAAACCACAGTAATATCCGCCGGTCCCGATCCGTCAGTAATAGCCCCGAAGCCCCGGGGAAAACCTCCTTCGGATGAAATTGAAATTCCAGGGTTTTACTTTCGGTGAAAGAAAATGATAAATGATAGAGAGTTATTTTTGAATCGGGCTGCGCGTCGATGATAACTTCTGCATCGATTTTATCGGATAAAGTTAAATGACAATGGTTCCGACAAAAACGGCGATCGCGATAAGCTTCTCGTCCGGCTTGATCCGACTTTCGCAGCAAACCCTCCACAAAATTGATGGGTAATTTTTTACTCATAATATTCAAGGATGGTTTAGGGGCTTCTCCCTTAGCTTAAAAACGGGTAAAAACTTCATTTTATCTATACCTTGCGGTTAGGCGGGCGTGTGATATTTGCGCAAAACGCCATATAGCTGTTCCTGAATAATATTTATAATCCCGTAACCGAGCAAGCGGTCGAAAAAATACATAACGCCGCAGTAAGACGCCAGGCCGACCAGCGCCAGTAAAGCAAACGAGGCAAAAGCGATTTCGGTAAATAGATTATATTTCAGTATCCCCATAACGGCGCCCATAATCAAGGTGGCCAGAAGAGGCCAAACAATGGCTTGCAACATCTGTTTATATGGGCAACTAAGAATTTTATGGAGAAGGTAAAGAGCAACCGGCTGGAGGGCAAGAGAACCGCATATCAGAGCCAGCGCCGCCCCGGAAAGCCCCCAGCGCCGAGTAAGGGGATAAATAAGCACAGCCAGGCAGCCTAACTTAATGATCTGCATATGGGAGACGATTCGGGGACGTCCTATGGCCGGGTATAAAGAACCGGCAGCGGCGAAAAGGGCCTGAATTATGCCCCATAAGGCGAAAAGCTGAATGAGGGGGATTATCGGCAGCCATTTCTCTTTCATAAATATACGGACAAAATCCGGGGCCAGAAAGATTATTAATCCCATCAAAGGAAATGAGATGCTGCTGGTAAGTCGCAGAGCCTGAAGAAAAGCCTGCCTTAATCGTAATATATTATCCTGGATTTTAGCATAGGCGGGGAAGGTGGCCTGGTAAACAACCTGCGTTATTTCATATATGATGTCTCGGGACAATTTTTGCGCCATACTGAAATATCCTAAAGCGATGACGCTGATCATCTGGGCGACAAAAATGTCGGCGCCTTTGTTGAGGATGAAACCTAAAGCGCCCGAGGCTAAGATCCATTTCCCGAATTGCCAAAGCTTGCGGCTTTTTTCCCGATCCAGATAAAAACGCGGCCGATGGGAGTGCAAAATATAACTGAGAAAAAACTGCACGACCTCCCGGCACAGCCTCCCCGCGACTAAGGCCCATACGGTTCGGTATTTCCAGGCGATAAGGACCGACAAAATAAAATCGAATATCGTGCCTACAATTTGCCAGATGAATTGTTTGTGAAATTTCAAATCCTTCTGAAAGTAAATAGTGCCGACATTGCTTAAGGCGATCAAGAGAAAACATAACGCCATGACTTGAAGAACAAGGGTGGCGACTTTACGGTCTATCAGCACTTTTTTTATTTCCAGATCAAATGTTTCTTCCAAAAGCAGACGATTGGCGCGGGCGTAATCTTGCCGCAAAAGATATTGCCCGGATAAGCTTTGTGCTCTCTCTGACGTCAATATCGCCTGAAAGGCCTCTTCCTGGTCGAGCCGATGAGTTTGAATGATCTGATTGAAATCTTCCGCCAGATTTTGCCTAAGATGTTCATCAGCCGCCGCTGAAAAAGAGCTTTGCTTAAGTTTTTCTCGGGTGGGCTCCGCCAGGGATTTAGTAATATATATACATGCGGGTTCCTGCGCGGTTTGTAGTTTTGCGACTAGTTTATCCACCTCCATGAATTGGTCCGGCTTAAATCGAGCGGCGCCGTCGAAAAGGATAATTATAAAAGGCGCCGCCAATACCAAAAGCAAAAATAAAACACCGGCCCGTATGAGCCCGATCGTCCAGGCCGAATCCAGATATTCGCTGACGTCGCCCTTTCTTTGCACCAAAGCGGATCGAAAACCTACTTGGGTGAAGGTGTTGAGGGCCCCCATGGTTAATAAGGCGATGCCTAATAATCCGAAATCCGCCGGGGTGAGAAATACTGCCAATATCAACACTCTGCCGGTGGCCAGTAATTGCTGGGCGATTCTTATTAAGAATATCCAGAAACCGCCTTTGGCCACCCGATGGTGAAGGGGGAGATCCGAAGATGCCGGAGTACTGTTTACCGTGGAATTGTCCATGCTATAATGCTATGCTTTATCATTCAGAATCTTATGGCGATACCAATCCCAGCTTCCGGAAGGAACGCTTAAGTCCGCCGAAAGAAATTTTTCCAGCGTGCTTTTGCCGCACTCAAAATATTCCATCATAGAAGTGGCGGTGAAAAGCACTTCCAGTGCTTCGTTTTTATAGTTTTGCGGATGACTGATAATTTTTTCCAGGCCGGGCCGGGAAAAATAATCGCTCAATACGGTGCAGGTTTCGATTTGCTGGCGGAAACAGTCGATAAAATGCGGACTGTGGATGTGTTGGGGCGGAGCGGGCGCCGGATATAAATTTAATTTTCTCAGGCAGAATCTGACGGGATTGGGCCATTTGCGGACTCTTCTAATCAAATTGTACGTTTTGTGCCGGAACGAGCCGACGGGTGCGACAATATTAGCGTAAGGAATTGCGACAAGTTCAAAATGTAATTGGTCCAGAAAAACTTTGTACAGCTTGAAATCCCTTTTTTGCTCGTCCGGTATGCCCATTATATATTGGAAAAAGGGAACCGAATAATATGGAGTTGCGGTCCAGAAAAAATGTTTGGTACGGTCATCGCCCTCCACATGACGAGTGAGAGCGTCTCCATGCACTTCAAAGTGAATGAATTTCTGCACTAAATCATTCTCCGGATAGGATTGCAGGATTTCCTTTACTTCTTGCCGTATCTTTTCTTTTGAAATCTGAACCAGAGCAGACAGCTCGTCCTCCGGGAAGAATTGCTGACGCCTGCAGATATAAGCTGTCAATTCATCCATGTCTTGAAAATAAAGATTGGGCCGGATGTCCCGGGCGATTCGGTCGCCGCCGTTGCCGGTAAAATATGTAAAGTTGCGGCCGTGACGTTGCTTGAGATATTCGAGAAACTGTAATAAAAAGCTTATGCCCAGATAGTTACGGCCGTTTTTTATACGTAAAAGCCTTAAAAAATTCTCTCCCGTGGGTGCCGACAAGGGAACAATTGCATGCTCACAATCTAGTATCTTGGCAATGTCCCGGGCGCAATCAATATCCAACTGCCGGGCTTTTTCATAATCGATAAAAGTGGCCGCCTCAAAAGGTATTTTTTGTGCATACAAAGCGGCGCCTACCGTGCGCGAATCGAGACCGCCGCTGAGAGACAGTATATTTTTAGCGCTGCTTTCGGCGCGATTTTTAACGCCTTGCCCCATGAGACGGGCCAATTCAGAGGCGTTTTCTCGGGTGCTTTTACTCTGATGGGGTTTGTTTTCAAAATTAAATACATGTACGTTTTTGATGCTGCATCGACTTCTTTTCCCGTCGATTTCCAGTAGTCCGGCGGGGGAAAGACGATATATGTTTTTTAAAAGAGTTCTATGATGCGGACAATAGCCGATAAGTAAATACTGAGCCATAGACATCATGTCGTACTGCCGCTTTTTAATCGCATCGGCCAGAAACTTAAGATTTCGAGAAACCGCCACTTCGGATTCCGTGTGGTAATAATATAAAGGCAGTCGCCCTAAAACGTCGTTAAACAGGGCGATCTGTCCGGATAATTTGTTCCAGCAAAAAACAATAAAATCCCCGTCGACATCTAGCAGCCATGAACGGAGTCTTTGTGCCGCGCCGCTGCCGTCTGTAAAAATATTCCTGGCCAAAAACTTTAACTCTGACGAAACAGTGGCATGATCTTTATTATATATCTTACCTTCAAGGTAAATATAAAGTTCATCGTCATCAAAAATTGTTGTGGGATATTCAGGGTATTTGTGGCAGCTGAGAACCCAGTTCGAAGTTTCTTTCTGGTCGATGTTTTTATAATCAAAATCAAGGTCGAATCGATTCGGCCCGTCGGTAAAAACTGTTTTCCGGGAAGCTAGATCGCCGTCAAATCGAAAGAGAAAATTTAATCCGGGCATACAGTACATCCTCGCTTTAAAACCTTTATACGAGTTTTATTGCCAAGAAGTTCCATACTAACATTATTCATAATATTATCGGCCCGAAAAATGATTAAATTTATAACATTTATTAGCTGATATTGTGTGATTGGGCTAATTTTAACTCATATTAATAAAAAGGTTTATAATATAAGTGAGGCCCAGCATGGTAGGCCCAAAGCGGCTTTTTTAATCTAATAACATAAAGTGGTTATTCGATATTGGTAACCGGGCTCAAATTGAGGGCAGTACGAAGGTAAGCAGTCTTCTCAGAGGTAATCCAGCCCTTTTAATATGGCGATAATAAGCCTTTCCGCTCCAATATCACTGTCTGTTATTCTTCTAATTGTTGAAATAACCTCTTGTCTTTCTGATTAGTCACAAGAGCATAAATTTTTTAGCGTTGCCGCCAGAGCGGGTGTTAAGTATGAAAAAGACAAAGAGAATTTGCCTTAAAGTGTTTATATATAAGTAATTACGTAATATAATGCCCATTCTTTTTTTCTGTCTAATTTAGGAAAATGGGCCATATTTTCCTTGACATGCAAGCTTGTTGTGTTAAAATTATTAATGGACGGTAGGTAATAATTAAATTTTATACCGTATATTAAATTAAATATGCTATAATATATTTTTCATACCTTATAACCATACCTGCCAAAAAGGAAGATCCGAGAAATGTTGGAGTAGTTTTCTCGGATTTCCTCCCCGGAGTCAAAAAAAATGTGTAGTTAATTCAGGTGTGTTTACCTGAAAAGCGCGGTCGAGGCCGACTTGGAGTTGCTTTAGTGGAAGATAACTGCTATTATCATTCTTTTTACTTTAGTTGAGAGTCGTGCTCTCGACCACAATAGTTGAAGTGGTCTTATTTATAGGAGGACCAAGTCATGAAAAAGAAAGGTTTTACGTTGGTTGAGCTGTTGGTGGTTATCGCCATCATCGCTCTGTTGGTGTCAATTTTAATGCCGGCGTTAGGCCGGGCCCGCGAGTTGGCCAAAAGGGTGCAGTGTCAGAGCAACCTCGGCGCTCTGGGCCGGTCGATTGTGATGTACGAGGGCGAGTACAAAGACAAAATGCCCAAACCCTGGAGATACACCAACGAAAATCAGTGTTTTGGGAGCGGCGCTCAAAATATGTATCGCGCCGATGGCGATTTTAACCGGGTAGGCACATATAGTAAATCCTATTTCCTTGCGCCGAATTGGGAAGCTACGGGTTATTTAACCGATCAGTCCCGCCAAAATGTCGGTCTCTGCCTTTATCTATTGGTTAAATACGAAGGTGCTGATCCGAAGAGTTTTGTTTGTCCTAGCGCCGAAAGAGACGTGGAGATGGTTTTAGAAAATATCACCGATGCCGCAATGAGACAGTTTAATGTGCATATTGAATTCTGGAGTGACTTGAATAATTTTCAAAGTATGTACAACTTGAGTTATTCGTACCACGATCCTTGGAACACCTATGGCGTGCAGGAAGACAGCGCCATTATGGCCGACAAAAGCAACGCCTTCGATACGGAAATCGGTATTGCCAGATCAGATGCTTTGGGAACGGATCAGATGCCCCATGCAAATAATCCTCCGGAGAACACCGACTGGACCGATTTAGAAGGCGCCAACCCCCAGCACGGAAATTCCAAGAACCATAGGACCGAGTGCCAGAACGTGCTGTTTAAAAATTCAAGCGTGAAAAGATCCGAGACGCCATTGGCGGGTATGGCCGGTGATAACATTTACACCCGTTGGGCCGGACCCTCGGGAGTCGGAGGAATGTATTCGGTTGATGATAAGCAGATTTATGGGAAATGGGGCAATCTCATGACGAGCTTTTTGCTCCATGCTCGAGGCAGAGCCGATTCTTACTTGGGTAATTAAAACGCGCGCGGGATAAGGTCTGCATCGTCTTCAAGATGATGGTTAAGAAACGTTAATGCGGGGCAGCCTGGAAAGGCTGTCCCGTTTTTTTTTGTTTTGACTGCTACAACTATCTGAAATTTTTACACTATCGGCCTTTATATCCGTGAGAAAAATCGGTTCGATTGATGCAAGGTTAGTAATAACAGTATGTTATGTAATGCCTCGTCTCGGACGTTATAACTTGCACCAGGCAATGTTTGTTCCTAATATATCTCTAGAGAAATCTTTCGAAGCGATTATTGATGAACAACCCCAAGAAAGAAGCGGTTTTATGGGAGGCCCTTGAGCATCAGCAGGTGCAGTGCCGCCTGTGCAACTTTCGCTGCCGCATTAAAGAAGGACAGGTGGGAATCTGTCGGGTGCGGCGTAACGTAGAAGGTAAATTGTATTCCCTGAACTACCATGCCATCTGTTCCACGGCCATTGACCCGATTGAAAAAAAACCCTTGTTTCACTTTCAACCGGGCAGCCGCAGCCTCTCCGTTGCCACGGGAGGGTGCAACTTCCAATGCGACTTTTGTCAGAATTGGCAAATAAGTCAGATGCCCCGCCAGCAAAAAACTCTCTCCGGACGAAGCTACCCGCCCGCGCAAATCGTCGAAGCCGCCTTACAGAATCGCTGCCGCAGTATTTCTTTTACCTACACCGAACCGACCATTTTTATGGAAATCTGCGCCGATTGCGGTCGCCTGGCCAAAAAACAGGGCCTGGCTAATGTCTTCGTCAGCAACGGATATATGACGATCGAGGCGTTAAAATTCGCCCGGGATTTCCTGGACGGCATCAACGTCGATTTGAAATCCTTCAGGGAAGAATTTTACCGGCAACATTGCAAGGCTTCTCTGACGCCGGTTTTGGAGACCCTGCGCTATATCGCCCGCCATACCAATATTTGGCTGGAAATAACGACCCTGGTGATCCCCCAAATCAACGACGGCCAGGAGGAATTAAAACAGATCGCCGGCTTCCTCGCCGAAGAGCTGGGGCCTGAGGTTCCGTGGCATATCAGCCGTTTTCATCCCGATTTTCAGAGGACCGATAGCTATCCCACTCCCTCTGAAACCCTCATGCGAGCCTACGAAATCGGCAAAGAAGCCGGCCTCCATTACGTATATGTGGGAAATATGCCGGGCTCCGGTCACGAGAGCACCGTCTGTCATGAATGCGGCCATCTGCTGATCGAACGGGTTGGCTACCAAATCGGCTCCTATAATATCATCAACAGCGCCTGCCCCAACTGCGGCACCGGCGTGGCCGGCAAAGGCCTGGATCCAATCCAGATATGAAGATAAACCTATATTTCCCCGATAAACAATTAAAAATACACTGAATTTGACAGTATGAGCGCCGAATAGCGCGTTTATAAAGCTTTTACTTTCAAAAAAAGGGATAAACCAGTAGATGAACCGTGAAAGGACAAATATTTCTAGAAGGTTGTCTTCCATCTACTACTCGCCGGGGATGATCTGGAGTATCGTCGGTTTCGGCATCGTCGTCCGGTTGGTGCAGTTTTTCTCCCATCGAAGTCTTTGGGTGGACGAAGCGATGCTGGCCCTCAATATTGTAAATAAGTCGTATTCGGAGTTATGGCATACATTGGATTATTTACAGATAGCGCCCCTCGCCTTTCTGACAGTGGAGAAATTTTCCGTTCAGATGTTTGGCAACAGTGAATATTCTCTGCGGCTGTTCCCGCTTTTAGCAGGGATCGCCTCGATATTTCTGTTCCTAAAATTAGCCCGATTAATCCTGGATAATAAAGCCGTTCCCGCCGCTCTTGCTCTTTTTGTGGCGTCCGAATTCTTGATATATTATTCGTCCGAAGTTAAACAATATTCGTGCGACGTCGCCATAACGTTGCTCCTGCTTTTAAGTGCGGTTAAGCTTGTTTCCTCGAAATGGTCCTTCCTAAATCTTACGTTATTCTCATTGGCGGGAGCCCTGCTAATCTGGTTTTCCCATCCGTCTGTTTTTGTCCTTGCCGGTATAGGCGTGCATTTGACCGGCAAATATCTCATAAAGAAAAAATGGTCCCAGATTGGAATTCTTATATGCGTTTTTTCTCTCTGGTCCGTAAGTTTTGCCGTCAATTACTCATTTGTTTGTAATAACGAAAATGTCGAAACCCAACGGAAACTGCTCGTTTGGGAAGATTCTTTTATGCCCCTCCCCCCCGGCAGCATATCCGACATATTCTGGTATTATAAAGCTTTCAAAAACGCCTTTAGTGATCCAGCAAGGCTTGGCTCCAGCGTCATGGTCGTAATCGTTGCCTTTGTAGTCGGATTTTATTCGTTTTTGGTAAAAAAGAAAGATGTTTTTTGGGCGCTGGTTTTGCCTGTTATTTTTGCGATGTCTGCTTCCGGGCTGCATCTATTTCCGTTTAAGGGACGTGTATTGCTTTTCATAGTGCCGATGATGATTCTCGGAATTGGTGAAGGAATAGAAATAGTAAGACAAAAATTATGGCTTAATGCCCCCCTGGCCGGTATCTGCTTCGTGTTGTTGATCGTTTTCTTCCCCATTGTTACGGCAGGAAAACTAATTTTTAAACCCATAACGAGAGATGAAATAAAACCGATGATGTCATACCTGAAAGATCATAGACACAAAGAAGATGTGATCTATGTATATCGAGGGGCAATCCCGGCTTACCAGTATTATGCCCGGCGCTACGGACTTGATCAGGTGGACTATATTCAAGGAACAAACTCGGTAGAACTCCGCAACAATAGAAAAATCTATAAATATTATAATCTTGCCGATCAAATAGATACTCTGCGTGGTCAAAAAAGAGTATGGTTTTTATTTACCAATGTTAGGAAAGATAATAATTTTAATGAAGAAAGATTTTATATTTATTACCTGGAACGCGAGGGTAAAAGATTAGATTCCTATGTGAGCGAAACGGCCTCCATTTACCTGTACGATCTGCACGGCCAAGACGGCGCAGGCACGCTGGGGCGCGGGTTTTGAGTGACCGGCAGTATTATCATATATAGAGATTGAACTGGACTTTGGTAAAACTTAAGATTGAAGTTAAAGCACCTTCAAAATACATCGTTACAGATAAAAACATGATGCAAATTATATATTGGCGGGGGGAATGTCAAAAACGGCTGATGTGGGTGGGAATGATTGGGCTTGGTTTTTACGCAGGTTGTGCAGCTCCGCGAAACACGGATGAGTTGATCCGGCTGGCAGGAGATAGCAATTTGGCCGACCGTCGGCGTCTGGCGGTTGTCGAAGAGGTATTATCCCGCCCCTTGAATCGGTCTCAGCAGGATATTCTGGGGCAACAATTAGCCCAAGTGATGAACTCACCCCGGCATTCGCCGGTTATACGACGGCGGGCTCTTGCGCTTATTTCTCAACGCTATCAAGATGAGGCGGCTCTTTGGCTGGGCCAGGCCCTCTTAAATACTAACGAACCCGAAATATGCCGTGACATAGTCGCCGCCCTGGTAAAGTTAAAAGATAAGCGCGCCGTGCCTTATCTGGTCGTCGCCGGATATGAAAAAGGAAAAATACGACCCGGGCCCGCCGGATTAGTCCAAAAGACCCTCGAACAGATCGCCCAGGAAAATATCATTACAGTTCTGGCAGGGCAAATTGCCGCGAATTCCATGTTTCCAGCACGGCTGGCCGCCTTGGCCGGCCTGAAACAACATGTGGGTCTCGAGCAAACCATAGCGCTCGTCTTGAAACTGGAGAATAACGATGATTTTATTAACCTCTTACAATTCTGGGCCCGCCATTTCCAATATATACCGACTAATAGCGCCGGTTTTTTCGTCTGTCAAACACAGCAAATGTCCCTGACCGACGGTTTGCGGGAACAATTGCAGCAGCGAGCAGGATTTTTGGCGCAAAAGTGGCAATATCGATTTATTCCCCAGGACAGTTATGTTATATTGAAGGCCCCAAAAACCGATCTAGAGCAGACGCCCCAAATATGGACCAACAAAATAACGCAGCGTCTAGCCTCTTTGACCCATACTAAAAGACCGCCCAGCTACCCCGGCGCCCCCGACGATTATCAAGAGGATTTTATTGGCCGGTGCCGCCTTTTTAGTTATACTGACTTAATACGAATGACGCTTTTATTGAAATCGTTGGCCCAATCGGAAACCATTGAACGGCTGCAGCAGTTGTTACAGGATGATTTAGCCGACGTCGAAACGGAAGCGGGAGGCTTATGTTTTCTCGATGATATGGGCCAGGTGCTATTTAAACCATACCCGCCCGGCCGACGAATAGGCGATAATCACTATGACGAATCGCCCGAAATGACCCGGCAGGCCCCCCTTTGCCTGGCCCGCTGGCACTGCCATGCCGACCCGGGACGCCAAAAAGGATTGGCCGGTCCCGGCACGGATGATCTGCAATATGCGGCATACCATAATTGCCCGCTGGTAGTGGTAACTTACGTAAGTGAAAATGTTGTTAATGTGGACTATTGTAACCCGGAAGGTCTTGTCGTTGATCTGGGCAATTATTAAAAAACAAAAGAATATATTTTTACTTTCCGGCATCTTTTGTGGGGCCTGGGCCCCCCTGTTGCCGGCGCTCGGCGGCTGCGCCTCGACGGCGCAGGCCCCGCCTTTACCGGATCAGCAGCTTCAGACTCAGCACCAAATCCCCCGGCAGCAAACTAAACCCGAACCAAATCAGTTCGTACAAATTCAACCCAAACAAGTTCCATCAGAACAAGGCCGGCCCCAAAGCAGACAGCCGCAGGCGAATCGAACGCCCCCAAACCCAAATCTCACTTTAGTCCGGCGTTTTGGGCAAATCTCGCCCCGCGAGCTGGATGAGAGTATAACCGAGGAGCAGTTGTCCAAAATGTACGCCCCTCCCGAGCAAATTCCTACCGTTGTGCTTTGGAGCGCGACGGATCCTAACCGGATATTACCCCCGCTGGAGATTGCCTTGGCCGAGCCCAATATTATTACGGCCCGAAAAGCCTACCTCCAGGGGCGTCGGCTTTTGTTCCAGGGCCAATATTTACCGTCCCGCCAACAGTTATTAAAAGCACTATCCGCCGATCCCAAAAACGCCGCTATTTATGAATTGCTCTCTCAGGCCCAGTTGAATCTCGGTGATTCCCAGGCCGCCGCTCTCTCGGCGCGTCGCGCCGTGGAATTGGATAAAGATCGATTATTGGCATTCCAGCTGCTGGGCGGCCTGTTCATCAACCAGAGTGAGTATCTCCGCGCCGTTTCCGCCTTTCGCCGGGCTTTGAACTGCCCCCAGGCGACCCCCGACAATCCGGTAACCGCCGTGCTGCATCTGCAGTTGGCTCAGGCACTGGAACAATCAGGCTATCTAAACGCCGCCCTCTTACATTATCGCCCCGCTTACCAGTTGTTGCAAAGGCAAAGCCGTTTCTCCCAAACCAATGCCCTTATTTCCCGGCTCATCCGACAAAGACACTTATACCTGTTGAACATGGCCCTCCTCCAGGTCCGGATGGGTCTCATTGCCGAAGCCCGAATGTCTTTACAGCCGGCCCGCGAGGACCTGCCCGAAGGCAGCGACCTGATGCGGGCCTTTATCATGTCTTTGGCGAATCAACGCATAGGCCTGGATATTCGTTACCGACAGGTCATCGCCTTTTGTCGATACCTGCTGGCCCTCGATGACCGGACCGAACATACCCTTGATGCCTTCTACGAAGCATGCCGACAATTGGCCCAGGAAAACGATTATCTCAATGTCCTCAAAAGTTGGTATGAAACCGCAGGAGGTCCCGATCAGCAGAGATTATTAACCGCCCGGGAACATGCCTATGCCCTGGCTTTGGCCCATGAGAACGAACAGGCGAAAAATTTACTCCTCCGGCAATTGGCCTCGGGCATCAAAACAGGCCTCGTTCACCGGGACCTGGCGCGGCTTTATGAGAAGCAGCAGCAGTGGCGCGAGGTTATTTATCACTGGGGCCGATATCTGCAAAGCGACCCCAATATCACCCCGGATATTATAAACCAGCTCGAGCGAAAAGCAGCTCAAATACCCGAACTTGAAGGCAAATTGGAGCAATGGCGTCGGGACGAAAATTTAACCGCAGACTATGGCAGTGTTTTTCTTTTGGGTTGCCTGGCCCAAAAGCAACAGGAGGACGACCTCGCCCGCTGGTGCTATCAGCGGGCCCTGGAGCTGCGTCCGGACTTTGTTCCGGGACGCCGGTACTTTATAGAACTTTTACTGAAACACAACCAGAGTCAAGAAGTCCTTGAATGGATCGAACAAAACACCGGCCTCGACCGGGCTGATCCGGATATGCTCCGCTATGCCGGCAGGGCTTGTATGCAATTAGGCCAATGGTCCCGGGCGGCCCATTACTGGCAGCGGTTTCTCGAACAACGACAGGACGACATCAACGCCTATCTCGCCCTGGCCGAGGTGTGGGCCCGGCAGGGTTCTCTGGCCCGGGCGGAGGAGATCTTGCTGCAAGTTTCAACCGACTGGCCCGGACGGATCAAGGTGGACCAGCAACTGCTGCTGCTCTATGTCCGCTGGAGCGCTCAGGATAACCTCACCGATCAATTCCGCCAGGCAGCCCAAAAACGGGCCCGAAATTTGCTAACCCAATGGCTTCTCCGCAGCGCAGCCGTCAAAACCGGTCTGCCGCTCGCCGGCGCCATAGACGAACAAGATCGACAGCAGTTGCTCTCCGACATGGAAAAGTTGGCCGCCCAATACCCCCAAACGTCCTTGATCTCTATTATGCTGGGACGTTTATATTTCGATCAAGACCGGACCGAACAGGCCATAAGGCAAATCGAAAAAGTCTTAAATGATAACCCGAATAATGAAGAGGCGCTCACCCTGGCGGCGCTGTTTAGCGAATCAGCCGGCGACTGGAAAAGGGCGGCCCCCTTGCGCCGGCGGCTCTGGCGACTGCATGAGGATGATCCGAAGTTGCTCGCCGATGCCCTCAAAAGCCTCCGCGCCGCCGATGAAGCCAACCAGGCCCTCAAACTGCTGCTCGACGCCGCCCGCAACACGACCTTCCTAACCGCCCCGGCGATCGAAACCCTGTATCCGGAAGCCCAGCGCCTCTTTATG
>LJUC01000153.1 GCA_001303695.1 Phycisphaerae bacterium SM23_30 | reverse complement strand
GGGCGGGCCGATTGGCGTGTTAAAGGAGGGGGATATTATAGAAATTGACATAGAGGGGCGTTCTATTAATGTGAAGCTGAGTGAAGAAGAATTGGCCCGGCGGCAGAAAGAGTGGCGCAGGCCGGCGCCGCGGATTGCCTCTGGGGTGCTGGGGCGATATGCGGGCATGGCGTGCTCGGCGGATAAGGGGGCGGTTTTAGAATGGACACTTTAAAGGGTACGGAGGATGATTATAAACCGACAATGGAAAACGGATAACCGACAGCATAAATGACGAATGACGAAGCACGAATGAAGAATCAATGAGGAAATCCGAATGACGAAGGATAATTGAAAGGTAAAGACATGAATGTGAGTGATAGAACGCGGCGGGATTTTTTGAAGACGCTGGGGTGGGGGGCGGCGGCGGCGGCGCTGCCGGGGTGTCTGGAAGGAGAGCGGGGGCTATTTGGGACAGGGCCGGGGGAGAGGCCGAATATAATTTTTATTATGACGGACGATCACGCGGCGCATGCTTTGAGCTGTTACGGCAGCAAGATCAATGAGACGCCGCACCTGGATCGTATAGCCCGGGAGGGGATGCGGTTTGAAAACTGTTTTTGCACGAACGGCATCTGTGCCCCGAGCCGGGCGGTGATTTTGACGAGTAAGTACAGCCATCTGAACGGGGTGGTGGATAATCGGCTGGAATTTGACGGCAGCCAGCAGACGTTTCCGAAGCTTCTGCGGCAGGCGGGCTATGAGACGGCGATGGTGGGCAAGTGGCATTTGAAGAGCGACCCGACGGGATTTGATTACTGGAACGTGCTGCCGGGCCAGGGGGCGTATCACAATCCGGTGATGATCGAGATGGGCGAGCGTAAGAAATACACCGGCTATACGACGGATATTATTACGGATCACTGTCTGGAGTGGTTGAAGAATCGCGCAGGCGATAAGCCTTTCTGTTTGATGTACCATCATAAGGCGCCGCACCGGAACTGGCAGCCGGATGAGAAACATGCGGACATGTACAAGGGGGTTGATATACCCCTGCCGGAGACATTCGACGACGACTACCGCACGCGGAGCGACGCGGCCCGGCAGCAGGAGATGACCATCGAAAGGCATTTTCAGATTACCTATGACACGAAAGTGGAGCCGCCAGAGGGGATAGAAGGTTATGAGCTGAAGAAGTGGAAGTATCAGCGGTACATGGAGGATTATCTGGCGTGCGTGGCGTCGGTGGATGACAACGTGGGTCGGCTTTTGGATTATCTGGAGGCTTCGGGTCTGGCGGAGAACACGATGGTGGTTTATACGTCGGATCAGGGTTTTTATCTGGGGGATCACGGGTGGTTTGACAAGCGTTTTATGTATGAGGAGGCGCTGCGGATGCCGCTGTTGGTGCGGTATCCGCAGATGATCAAGCCGGGCACGGTCCATGATGCGATGGTGTTGAATCTGGATTTTGGTCCGACGTTTCTGGCGCTGGCGGGGGTGGAGATTCCTGAAGATATGCAGGGGGAGAGTTTTGCGGAGATATTACGGGGTAAAAGGCCGAGGGATTGGCGGCGGTCGATGTATTATCATTATTATGAATATCCGGGATCGCACCAGGTGAAGCGACATTACGGGGTGCGGACGCAGCGCTATAAGCTGATTCATTTTTATTATGACATCGACGCCTGGGAGCTTTTCGATCTGGAGAAAGATCCGCATGAGTTAAACAATGTTTATGGTGATCCGGCGTATATTGATATTACCAAGGAGCTGAAGGCGGAATTAGAGCGGCTGCGGAAGAAATACGGTGATTCCGATGAGCTAACGCAGAAGATTATGAAAGAAAGTATAAAGGATTAAGGAAATATCTGAGACTTGACCTCGGGGGCTAATCAGGGGGAGCAGATAGGAATTATGCATCCGTTTATGTTATTGATTAAGCCGGCGGGGCCGGATTGCAATCTGGAATGTCGGTATTGTTTTTATTGCGGCAAGAGGGAGCTGTTCGGGCGGGGGGCGCATCGGATGAGCGACGAGGTGCTGGAGACGATGGTGCGGGATTATCTGGGGCTGGGCTTTTCGATGAGCAGTTTTGCCTGGCAGGGGGGAGAGCCGACGTTGATGGGGCTGGATTTTTTTCGGCAGGCGATTGATTATCAACAACAGTATGGTAAAGGAGGTCAAGCGGTCAGCAACAGTTTGCAGACCAACGGGATATTGCTGGACGATGGGTGGTGTCGGTTTCTGCATGAGTATAAGTTTCTGGTGGGGATCAGTCTGGACGGGCCGCAGCATCTGCATGACGTCTATCGGCGGGACCGGAGGAAACGGGGCACCTTTACGCTGGTGATGGAGGCGATCGAACGGTGCCGGGCCAATAAAGTCGAATTTAATATTCTGGTGCTGCTGAATGATAGAAACGTGGGGGCCGTTGATGAACTGTATGATTTTTTCCGCGGCCTGGGTTTGCGTTATTTGCAGTTTATTCCCTGCGTGGAAAGGGATCCGCAAACAGGCAAGGCGGCTGATTTTTCCATTACGCCGGCTCAGTATGGCGATTTTCTTTGCCGGCTGTTTGATCGCTGGCTGGCGCACGGCACGAAGAAGGTGAGCATCAGGCTGTTTGATTCGATTATGTCCTATTATGTCAACGGTCATCATACCAACTGCACTTTTAATGAAAGATGCGACGATTACGTGGTGGTGGAGCATAACGGGGAGGTCTTTTGCTGCGACTTTTTTGTCGAGGGGCAGTGGAAGCTGGGCAATATTTTGCAGACGCCGGTGGGTGAGCTTTTTAACAGCGACAGGAAACGCGACTTTGCCCGGCGTAAAAGAGAAGTGGCGCACCGATGTTTTGTCTGCCGTTATTTTCCGATTTGTCGGGGAGGATGCGTGAAGGACCGTATGGTTTTAAGCGGGGATCATAAAGCGCTTAACTATTATTGTTCGAGCTACAGACAATTTTTCGATCACGCCCTGGCCGAACTGATGCAATTGCCGCTGCGGCGGTGAATTATTTTATCAATATTGCATAAGAAGATGTTGGTCATTTACGATAAGATAAATGTTCACCGGGGAGGTATGTAAGAATAGTTTATCGGACGTGAGGATGGCGATGTCGCAAACGACCGGGCGTATGTCATTGAAGATGCGCTGGCTGATCTGGCGGGCACGGTTGAGTACGCCGGCGCTGCTGGCGCGGCACGATGAGACCAAGGTGATCTCGACGATGGCGGCGCTCAATGGGGGAGGGGCCATTTTGACGATAGGTTTATTTGCGTGGCTTACCGATCTGCCGCTGGTGTTTCCGGCGCTGGGACCTTCGACATTTATACTCTTTACCATGCCTCTGACGCGGGGAGGGGCGCCCCGTAGTGTTATACTGGGCCATTGGATATGTTTGGGGTGCGGATATGCGGTTTGGCGTTTGATGGGTGTGCTGACGGGTGAGGTGGTATCTATAGAGACGGGGGGCTGGCCGTTGTTCGCCGGTCCGACGGTGGCTTTGGGATTGAGTTGTCTGTTTTTGGTGCGGTTTTCCTGTCCCCATCCGCCGGCCTGCGCCAGCAGCCTGGTGGTGGCTTTGGGGGCCGTTACTCAGGTGCACGAGCTGTTGTTGATGGCGGCGGTGGTCGTCTGGTTGACCTACCAGGCGGTGGGGATGAATCGCTTTGCGGGTCTGCCGGTGCCGCTTTGGTCGCCCCGGTCGCACGTCGAATAGAGTCCGGGGGCGATCCTGGATCCCAGACAGAGAGCTGGTTCAACCATGATTTATCGAGAGGGCGAGGGTAATATTTGCAAACACTTACGGATAAGGGATTTATAATAATATCTTACTTCGGTCTTGACAAGGACGTGGATTGAAGGTTCAATACTACACTACCGGTTCACAGTGAGAGAGATATGGAATTGCGAAAGGAGATCGCGATGAATTACAGAAGGGTTTTTCTTTCAGAAGCGGCAGTGTTATGGGCGGCAACCATATTGCTGTTGGGATTGATGGGGTGTCAGGAGGGTGCCCGGAGAGGTTCGCAGATGCGGGTGGCGGACCCGCTGTCGGGCTCGACGGCGGATCTGGAGCGCGGGGCGGAGGTAGGCCTGGTCGAGCAGATGGCCCACCATCGGTCGAGCTACGAACGGACCCTGGAGGTGCTGCTGCAATTTTATGATCAGCAGGGCAACCATTTGAAAGCGGGCTGGGTGGAGGAAGAGATGGAACATATGAATGCCGGACCGCAGCGTCAGTACCTGGTGGTGGCGGAAGTTGCCGGTCCGGGCTTGCGGGCCCAGCGGACCATTCCGGAAGCAGACATTCTCTACGAAGAAGGTTTGGACCTGAAGAGGCGCGGCCAGGGGGTTTTCGGTTTGCTGCCGGACAAGAAGAAGCTGTACCTGGCGATTGATAAGTTCAACGAACTGATCACCACCTACAGCGACAGCGACCGAATAGGCCAGGCGGCCTTTGAGATAGGGGAGATATATCGAATCCATATGAAAGATTGGGCCCGGGCCCTGCAGTATTATGAACGGGTGCGGCAGTGGGATCCGCAGACCGCGCGGCCGGTGTCTTTTACGATGGCGCGGGTCTATGACGATCAACTGCATAACCGGATCAAGGCGGTTCATTACTACGAAGAGGCGATCAGCCTGGACGTGCCGAATGAGTCAAATATAAATTACGCCAAGAGGCGGATCGAACTGATTAATAAGGAATTGACGGGCAAGATATACGATTAAAACTGATCCCGGATTTCCCGATGTAATATGAGTATAAGTTGAGAATGGATGGTTTAGTTAAGTTTCATACCGATGAATTGCCAAAATAAAAAAAGCCCAAAGGCTGTTTTTTCAGTGGGTTTACTGGGCCTGGCAATGTTGATGACGGGCTTGACTGCCGCCGAATTGATAAAAATCACTCATGGCACCGACCAGGATGCGCTGATAACAAAGGAAGCATTGGATCAGATCAGATCCGGTAAGGGAACCGCCCAGCGATATTTGGCACAATACCAGAAAGCCGCCGATAAATTGGCCCGGCGGAATATGTTTGTACCTCCCCCTGACGGATTCGAACCACCTGGTGATTGCACCGCAATTTTCGGTGATGAAGCCCGTATCGGCGAGAGATGGGTCAAAGCCGGCGACACCATCGGCAATACGAAAGTGCTCGAGGTCGGACCTACGGCCGTTACCCTGCTGTGGGAAGGCAAAAAAATTACCCGCTCACCCATTCTGGTCGCAGCGGATTCCAATGGAAGCCGTTCGCGACAAGGGTTTACAGAAGCCACTAAAAAGGAAGAATACAACAAAAAGGGGGAAGTAGCCAAGGCCATCAAACCTGACGTTACGTGGACCGAGATCGTTCGCGACGGGCGGGGATTGGTTACCCAAAAGGTTGTCGGTTATGGGGACGACAACTACGATGTCATAGATTTCAAATATGATTATAAGGGCAACCTGAACGAACAGATCTACACAGACGGGACGCGTGTATTGTTCGATACCGCCGGTAAAATGACCGAGAAGATCACCCCGGACGGGACCGTTTATAATTTAGAAAAGATGAACCTGAACACCCAAGGTTCGCAGGGAGTGCGGAAAAAGTAATTTACAATTTCAGACAAGTTTGCTTGCGGTTGAGCGCAAGGAAAAGGCCCTGGTCAAAGGAACGATTATGACTGATTCTACAGGGCCACATAGGCCTACTGAGGTTATGTCAACCGCATTATCATTATGAAAAAACGCGGTTTTTTGCCTTAAAAATTTCTAGGTGGCGCTGCATGGAGATATAAGCGGTTGGTTATAAAAGTGATTTTCGAGTGGAAGGGACCCACCGGCAGTTTTCGGTGGGTTTCTCTATGTCGGCGCAGAAGCACGAAGGATCAAAAGTGCAAATAACAATAATACTGGGGATATTTCTGGCCCTTTTGGCGGGGGAGCTGGCCGGCGGCGGGCGTGATGATGAGCAATTAAGATGGCTGAGCTATCTTAACGGGCCGCAGGCCGCGGCTTTAATGGCGGGGGTGATATTCTTGATGTGGTCATTGATGCGGGTGGTGAGCGGCCGGGTAGTGGCGAAGCTAAAGGGTACCGAGTTGCCCCAGCCGGCGGCGCTGCGGCTGCCGGGACGGGTGGATTTTTTGATGCGGATGGCGGTTCTGGGGGCGTTTGCCGTCCAGTTGGTAGGGGGGTGGGCGCATTTAATCTGCGGGCGCTGGCGCCTGCAGCGGTTTGTCCTGGCGGACGAGATTTTGCTGATCCTGCCCTTTCTGGTTTTGGTCATAATGCAATGGTATTGTTTTTATCCCGTCAACCGGTATATGCGTGAGTATGTGATAACAGGTCAGTTGGCGGAGGGGCTTTCGGCGCGTCCGGTCTGGCGGCGGAGTCAATATGTGTCTTTCCACGTGCGGGGCGGGATGTTGATTATTTTAGTGCCGCTTTTATTAATGCTCACCTGGAAGGATCTCGTAGATTGGGCGGTGGGCCGATGGTTTCCGGCATCGGCATCGGCGTGGTGGCCCTGGGTAATAACAGCGGCCGGAGCAGGGGCGATTTTTATACTGGCGCCGCTGCTTTTACGTTTAATTTGGCTGACGCGAACCCTGCCTTCCGGACCGCTGCGGGTGCGCCTGGAGGCATTTTGTGAACGGATGCGATTGAAATATCGTGATATTTTATTGTGGGATACCTACAGTGCGGTGGCCAATGCGGCGGTAATGGGTCTTTGGCGGCCGGTGCGTTATGTGCTGTTGAGCGATGCGTTGATAGAGAATTTGAGCGATGAGCAGATCGAGGCGGTGTTTGGTCACGAGGCAGGCCACGTGAGACATCACCATATTGTATTTCTGGTGTTGTTTGTATTGGGCGGGGGTTTAATAGTTATGTTATTAACGGAGTTGCTGGCGCTGGCTTTATCGGCGTTTTTTAATGAGCATGAGCTGTGGGGAACGGTTGAAGAATGGCTGGTGTATGGTTGGTCGTTGGGCCTGCTGGCGGGATGGATGCTGGTGTTCGGCTGGGTTTCGCGTCGTTTCGAGCGTCAGGCGGACGTGCACGCCGCCCAGGTGATCGGCCTGGGGGAAGAAGAGGCTTCCGTGAGGGCGGGCCGGCTGAGCGCCCGCGGGGCGCGAATCATGGGGTCGGCATTGCTGCGGATCGCCGTGCTGAACGGGATTTCTACGGAAGCGCGGTCGTGGCGGCATTCGAGCATCGCCAGCCGGGCGGAGTTTTTACGGCAACTGGCCGAGCAAAAAGGGGCGTTGGCGCGATTTATGCGACTGGTGTTGGTGACGAAGATTATGATTTTGGCGGCGGTGGCGGTCGGAGGGGGATTTTTGCTGGTGGGATTGTTAGCGGATTAGTTTATGAGGGGATAAGTGGATGAGTAAGTTATATCACGGTATTGACCTGGTGGATGAGAGCAGGATAGAGAAGCTGCGGCGGCGGCATGGGGGGCGTTTTTTAGAGCGGATTTTTACCTCAGCAGAGCTGCAGTACTGCCAAAAGTATCGCCGGCAGAGCGAACGTTTGGCGGGTCGATTTGCGGTGAAAGAGGCGGTGATGAAGATGCTGGGCACCGGCTGGCGCGGGGGGATCGCCTGGACGGATATCGAGACCATTAACGATGCAGCAGGCCGACCCGAGGTGCGTCTGAGCGGCAAGGTGGCCCAATTGGCCGGGGAGATGGCCATTGAAGAGGTGAGCGTCAGTATCACTCATGCACAGGGATTGGCGATAGCCTCAGTTGTTGCCTGGGGGAAATCGAAAATTGAGATATGACCATCCGGTAAGACAAGTAATGAGGGTAATATAATGCCTGAAATATTTCCGGAAATGATAAAAAACTTGCCAAAAGCGGATATTGCTTTAAGTGGAATTAAAGCATATCTTTCGCAGGGGAAAAATCATCAGATTCTATTTATGGAATTTGCCGAGGATGCGGAAGTGCCGCCGCACAGCCATCAGAGCCAATGGGGGATTGTCTTAGAAGGTAAAATAGATTTGGTGATCGAGCAAGAAAAACGGACCTATGGTAAAGGCGATCGCTATTTTATTGCTGAAGGCGCCGAGCATTCCGCTAAAATATATGCCGGTTATGCGGATATAACCTTCTTTAATGAAAAAGATCGATACAAGATTAAAAATCTTTGAACAAACCTTGATATTGTGCCGCGGCCGTCTCGGCCGAGCCGTTTACATATACTACACAAAGGTATCTACGCGGCCAGGAGGGCCGGGGCACGGTTTTTTGTAAGTTTAAAAAGGGACAGGTTTTAGGTGTGAGTGGAGATCGATACGAAGTGGTGGTGGTGGGCGGCGGTCATGCGGGGGTGGAGGCGGCACAGGCGGCGGCCCGGCTGGGGGTGGAGACGGCGCTGGTGACGATGGATGTGAAGACCATTGCGCAGATGAGTTGTAATCCGGCGATAGGGGGGTTGGCCAAGGGGCAGATCGTGCGCGAGATAGATGCCTTGGGGGGGCTAATGGGACGGGCTGCCGACGAGGCGGGGATACAATTTCGGTTGCTGAATCGCCGTAAAGGGCCTGCGGTCTGGGGGCCCCGGGCTCAGGCGGATAAATGGTATTATCAGGATGTGATGCGGTCGCTGTTGGCCGAATGTGAGCATTTAACGATCATCGGCGACACGGTGTCCGAGCTGAACGTGGAGGGAGCGAAAGTGGCGGGGGTGAAATGCGAATCGGGTCGGGAGATCGTCGCGCCGAGGGTGATATTGACGACAGGGACTTTTCTGGCGGGATTAATCCACGTAGGCCCCGAGCAGCAGGTAAGCGGCCGCCTCGGAGAGCCGGCGGCGCAAAGGCTCTCGCCGAGCCTGGTGCAGGTCGGATTAGAATTAGATCGGTTGAAAACAGGCACGCCGCCGCGGATCGCTGCCGAAAGCATTGACTATGAAAAGGTGGGGGTGCAAAAGGGAGATGCCGAACCGGCGCCCTTCAGTTTTATGAATGATCGGATTGAATGTGAGCAGGTTTGCTGCTGGATTACCTACACCAACGCCCGGACACATGAAATAATTACAAGTAATCTGGAGCGGGCGCCCCTATATACGGGGCAGATAAAGAGCACGGGACCTAGATATTGTCCCAGCATTGAAACCAAGGTGTTGCGTTTTGCAGATAAGCCGCGGCACCAGGTGTTTCTGGAGCCGGAGGGGCGAAATAGTAACTGGATTTATTGTAATGGGGTAAGCACCTCGCTGCCGCGTGAAGTGCAGGAAGAGATGGTGCACAGTATTGCGGGTTTGGAACGGGCGAAGATACTTCAATATGGGTATGCCATTGAGTACGATTACGTGCCGCCCATGCAGATCCGGGCGACGCTGGAGAGCAAGAAGGTAGAAGGGTTGTTTTTGGCGGGTCAGATTAACGGGACCAGCGGTTA
>LJUC01000152.1 GCA_001303695.1 Phycisphaerae bacterium SM23_30 | reverse complement strand
TGCATGCCTTCCCATAGGAATCGATTGTCTGTTGGGCCACTATATTATCTATATCAAAGTATAATAGTGTCGGGATTAGGCCTTTGTTGCGAAATGCGAGAAGGAAGTCACCGAAATCCTCCAACGGCGGGAGGCCCTCCTTTCTGATGTGGATGGAAGCGCCAACATTTGCTTGGCGTGATCAGAAAACCATATCTCAGCATTTTAGATACCTTGGGAATTGCACCTCAGTAGCAGTTGCCCGCAACAGGGGAGAACCCGGAAAGGTCATATATATCAAAGGCTTGCGTGTGAGATGATATTTTTACCTTTTGGATGAATACCTGAAGATCTGGCTCCGCACTCGAAAGAACATTCCTGTACAGACCTGTCCCAGTGGCTAGGTAGACCTCCACCCATTTTTCAGATCATCGATCCAGAAATTGGTCTCTCTGATGGTCATGATGGTGTGGTTGTGCTATTCATACACAACGACACAAGTTTGGTGTATGTTGTCATTCCGGCTTTGACCAAGCATGCCCTGTACAGGATACATGGGAATCCGCGTTCATCTGGATTCCGGCTTTCGCAGGAACGACGCTTTCCGTTGTGACCCGTGACGCTGTAGATCGTATTGAAATCCTTTACCCGGGCCGAGACCAGCTGTCTCGGATTCCGTACGGAAAGCCGTAAGACGACATACGCTCCATAAAGGGGTCCGGGTCAAAGGTCTCGGGAGGAAGTACCCCCTGACCCTCCCAGATCCCTTTAGCCAGCAGTTCCGTGGCAATGGCCGGACCCATGGCCGTCTGGGCGGCCAGGGCCTGGCATTGGTATCTTTGCATACAAATCTGGTTGTCCGCAACCTGGTAGATAAAGACTTCCCGTTTTTTCTGTTGCTTCCGCCCGATAACCCGGGTCCCGACACAGATTTTACCCTGCATTCGGGGTCCGATCTTGGAAGGGTCGGGCAGGCAGGCCTCAACCACGTCCCTGGGGGCGACCCGAACCCCCTTGACTACGATAGGATCTGCGGAAGCAAGCCCAGCATCTTTTAGCATTTTAAGGAGATCCATGAGATCTCGGCCCAGGCTGATCTTAAAGCTGACCTTTTTTAGGCCCTTGTTGATCCACCGGGGAATATTGATGACCTCTTCGTGTTCAATGCTGACCACTTCCAGCGGGCCGATACCCCCGGGGAAGTCAAAGACCTCTGATTCGCTCATGGGTTTTGAGGTGTAATAGCCCCTGTCTCTCTCCCAGAAGACGGGGGGATTGAGACACTCCTCGATGACGCTCCAGACTGAAAACCCGCATGCATACTTTTGTCCTTCAACCGCCAGATTGGACCCGTCCCGGATGCCGATCTCATCAATCTCATCAAACAAGTCTCTTTCCGCATAACGGGCAAAAATCTCACTGGCTCCTGGGTCAATGCCCATCCCCAGCAAGGCCAGAAGGCCCTTCTCTTGCCATTGGGAGTGCCGGGCAAACTGGTAGTCGCCGAGCATGACACCGACCTTATTGTAGGGATCGGTCGGATGCCATTCGGACAGGCTCATGGCCATGTCCATATAATGACAGCCCACCTCATAGGCGGCATCGAACACGTCCCTGTCGAAACTTTGAGGGCAAGCGTTCATGATAAGGTCTGCGCCGAATTCCTCAGCCGCGGCAGCGACCTGAGCCTGGTCCCCGGCATCGATGCGTACGACCGGAAAGCGTTCTCCATTTTCCATACGGAAGGCCACCTCCTGTGCCCGTTCCAATTGGAAATCGGCCAGGACCATCTTTTCCAGCCATTCGCCTTTGGGATCGGCCCGTTTCATCAATACGGCATAGGCCTCTCCCACGGCTCCGGTTCCCAGTAGCAATACCTTCATTTTATCCTCCAAAAAATAGGTTTAAGGCACATGGCGAAAGGTTCAAGGCATAGGGAAAATGAGCTGCGATGAACGCCTCGACCGCAAGTCCTGTGCCCTGCGCCTTAATCACAGAGGCACCAAAAAAGGGAGGCCCGCAAGACCGGGCCCCCCTTTTTGTGATAAGAAGCTTAGGCCGCTTTGAGTTCTGTCCAGATCTGATCGTAGATCCTGGTAGCTTCTCCCACATCTTTCTGGAACTCCAGTCGTTTCATCACCTCAGCCGATGGGTAGATGCCCGGGTTGTTCAAATCGTCTTTGTTGATGAATTTCTTTGCCGCTTCCACGGGTGTGGCGTAATGGACGAAGTTGGATACGGCGGCAGAGACCTCGGGACGCAGACAGTAATTCATCCACACCTCGGCCGTGTATTGATGGGGGGCCGATTTGGGGATGGCCAGGTTATCGTCCCAGATTTCGCATCCTTCCTTGGGTATGCAATAGTCTATGTCCTCATTTTCATCCTTTGCCATCAGCGTGTCGCCCACCCATAGCTGAGAAAGCCAGACCTCCCCCGAGATGAGAAGACTCTTGACCGGTGCGGAGATGTAAGCCTTAAGGAGCGGTTTCTGTTCCATCAGGAGTTTCTTGGCCTCCATGAGTTCCTTTTCGCTGGTGGCGTTTAGGGAATATCCTAATCTTTTCAGGGCCACCGAAATGGCCGACCGCATGTCGTCCAGCATGGTGATCTTCCCTTTGTATTCAGGATTCCACAGGAGATCCCAGGTGTCTACCTTTCCCTTCACCTTCTTGGCGTTGAACGCGAAACCCGTTGTCCCCCATTGCCACGGTACCGAATGTTTTCTTCCCGGATCATAGGGCGGATCGCTCAGTTCTTTGGATATGCCCTTCAGGTTGGGAATATTGCCGCGATTGATGGGAGCCAGCAGCCCCTGCTTCAACATGATTTCCACCATGTACCCGGTGGGAACCACAATGTCATACCCGGTAGCACCGGATTGGAGCTTGGCCAACAGGGCTTCGTTGTCTTCATAGGTGTCGTAATTGACCTTTACCCCGAATTCTTTCTCGAAATTGGGGATGGTGTCCTCAGCGATGTAGTCGGACCAGTTGTAGATGTTGAGTTCTTTGGAGAGCTTACTCTTGTCCACCTGGGCCGCGTAAGCCCGGCGCGTCTCCGGAAAGAAACTGTCGGCAACCGTCATGGCACCGGCCATGGATAGACCGAGGGCCATGGTCTTTTTGATAAAATCCCTCCTCGTCATACTGCCTTCTGAAAAAGCCTCGACTAATGTGGCAATCTTCTTGTTGTTCATGATGATCCCCCCTTTTTAAATGATTAGTGGTTTCATGGAATAAATCCGGCCTTTTCTTTTGGGACTGCAGGATATGATCCTGCTGGCCCGGCTTAAACAGACCTTCTCTGTACCCTGTCCGCAATAGTAATCAAGGTGATGGAGAAGAAGACGATCAGAGCGCTCAGGGCGTTAATCTTGGGGGAAACCCCCAATCGCACCATGGAATAAATCTTCAGCGGCAGGGTGGTCGATCCTACGCCCGCCACGAAAAAAGTGATCACAAAGTCATCAAAGGAGAGTGTAAAGGCCAAGAGAGCTGCGGCAATGATCCCGGGAAGCAACTGGGGGACGGTGACCTTAAAGAAGGTGGTCCACTCGTCGGCTCCGAGGTCCATGGACGCCTCCTCAAGGGACCGGTCCATGCCCTGAAGCCTGGCCCGAACGATGAGCATGACAAAAGGTATATCAAAAGCCACATGGGCGATAATGATGGACTTGAGCCCCAGGCTGAGATGAATCAGGACGAAAAAGATGACCAGAGAGATGCCGACGACGATTTCGGGCGTCACGATGGGCAGGAAAAGAATGCCGTCAAAGACAACCTTCGCGCGGAACCGATATCGGTACAGGCCATAAGCCGTCAGTGTGCCGATAATAGTTGACAGGATCATGGCCACGACGGCCACGACGAGGCTGTTCTTCAAGGCATGCAGGACAAGAGGATCGTGGAGGAGTTTGATATACCACTGCACGGTAAAACTTTTCCAGACCACACTGAACCTGGAGGTATTGAAGGAGAAGGCGATCAGCACGCAGATGGGGAGGTATAAAAAGAGGTAACCTAAGGCCGTGAACCAGGTGAGCGGTTTAAAGAAGCCCTTTCTGATCATCTTACCTCCTCCAGTGCTTCCCTCCCCCCAGCGAACTTGAGGTACATAAAAATCGCGATGAGCACTATCGCCATGAGTATAAAGGAGGCGGCCGAGCCGAAAGGCCAATTCCGGGCCGGACCGAATTGTAACTGAACCAAGTTTCCGATCATCATGGCCTTGGCGCCGCCCAGGAGGTCGGAAACCACAAACACGCCCACAGAGGGGATAAAGACCAATAGAGATCCGGCCAGAATTCCTGATTTCGTTAACGGCACGGTGACTTTTAGGAATCGCCAGAAGGGTGTTGCACCCAGATCTTCAGCCGCTTCCAAAAGGGAAGAATCCAATTTTTCGATAGAGGCGTAGAGCGGCAGCACCATGAACGGTAAGTAGACATAGGTCAACCCCAAAAGAATAGCCCCTTCTGTATAGAGCATGGTGAGGGGCTTGCCGGTGATGTGGAGAACCTGAAGGAGGCCGTTCAATAGACCCGTATCCCGCAGAATGAGCATCCAGGCATAAGTTCGAATAAGATCACTGGTCCAAAAGGGCAGGACCACGAGGAAGAGCAGGATATTGCGCCATCGTTTTCCGGCACGGGCGATCCTGTAGGCCATAGGATACCCTACGATCAAAAGGATAAGCGTTGTTATGAGGGACAGACGAAAGGTCCGGAGGAGGATCTTCAGATAGAGGGGATCCATGAAACGGGTGTAGTTTTCCCAGGTGAATATCCATCGGACACCGCCGTACAGCCCTTTTTCCAGAAAGCTGTAAACGCCCATAAAGACAAGGGGCAAAAGAAAGAAGACGCCGATCCAGAAAATACAGGGAGACAGGATGCCGAAGGCCCTCAGATTTTCATGCCGGTTGAAAAATTTTAAAATCATTATGCGGAGGCCGGGTTTTTTCATATGTTTGACCGAACACCCTAATCCTTAAGAATAATAGCGTCTTCCCGAAGCCAGGACACATAGACCTTATCCCCTTGAGAGAAGATCGCCTGTCGTTGACCGCTGCTCCGATTCTTTAAAAAGACCGTGATGGTCTCCTTGTCTGATAGTGAAATCACATAGTGAATGGAATCGCCAAGATAGATTCTATTCTTAATAAAACCTGGGAATCGATTTTCCCAATCCGATCTTCCCGTTTCCGGTTCGACCATGAACTTTTCGGGTCTTATGGAAAAATGGACGCTCTGATTCTCTCTGTTTCGATCATCGGCAGTCAGGATCACGCGGAGCCCCCCATCGGTATTGATATGGAGAGACGTTTCATCCTGGCGGGTAACCTTGCCAGAAAAAAAATTGGAGACACCGATGAAGTCTGCAACAAACCGGGTCCTGGGAAATTCGTATATCTCTTCAGGCGTTCCCGCCTGAGCCAGAACACCCTGCTCTATCACGGCGATCCGATCCGACATGGTGAGGGCCTCTTCCTGGTCATGGGTCACGTAGATAAAGGTGATGCCGATCTTTTCCTGGAGGGTTTTCAATTCCAGTTGCATCTCTTTTCGTAGTTTGAGATCAAGGGCCCCGAGGGGCTCGTCCAGTAGGAGCACCTCCGGCCTTAGGATCAGGGCCCGTGCCAAGGCCACGCGCTGCTGCTGACCGCCGCTCAGTTGATGAGGGTAACGGTCAGCCATACCCTGGAGTCGTACCAGATCCAGCGCCTCATCGATTAAATCTCCCATTTGATGCTTCGCTACTTTCTTCCTCTCCAATCCAAAGCGTATGTTGCCGACGACGGTCAGATGGGGAAAGAGCGCATAGTTCTGAAATACCGTATTCACGTTTCTCTCATAAGGCCGTTTGTCACTCACGTCTTGATTGTTGATAAGGATCTCGCCTGCCGTGGGGGCTTCGAAGCCGGCGACGAGACGAAGGGTCGTGGTTTTTCCGCAGCCGCTCGGGCCCAGGAGGGAGAAGAATTCACCCCGCGCAATTTCCAGAGACATATTGTTGACGGCGATGATGTCGTCAAATCGTTTGGTTACGCCTCTCAGTTCAACGCTGACATCCACTGGTATCCTCCGGTTAATCCAGGGCCGCACTCAGGAGCTCCAATACACACCTTGCCGCCAGGTGGGATGTGATGGCATGATGTCCCTCAAGGAGGGGATTGACCTCCACGACGTCGAATCCGACGATCTTTCCCTTCTCGGCAATATTATGAACGAGATCGGAAAAATCCGGGAAAAACAGGCCGCCGGGTTCGGGTGTGCCCGTGCCCGGTGCGGCAGAGGGATCAAAGAAGTCGATGTCCAGGCTGATGTAATAAGATCCCTCTTCAAAGGAGAGTGCTTGATGGTCTCTGAGATGTCTGTGAAGTTGGCAGGCTGTGATGACCCTCGCCCCCTGTTTCTGAATCCAGGCCAGGTCCCGGCCGGAATTGGTGAGACCGCGAATTCCGATAAGGGTTAGGGATCGGGCCAGGTTCTCCTCGAATATGCGGGCAACGGGGCTGCCGTGGGTATAATCGCTCTCAAAGATCCGGTCGCAGTCCGCGTGGGTATCCAGGTGAACATAATGGATTCTCTTTTTCTCGAAAGCCTTGACCACAGGGTAGGTGATGGAATGGTCTCCGCCCAATACGGCCGGTATGGCGTGAGCATCCAATATTGTTTCCCCATATCGGGTTACCAGTCGCCAGTTGCGTTCCCGACTGAGTGGTTCAATATTCACATCACCCGCATCCGCAATGGTCTTCCCGGAGAGGATCCATTGGTTTCTGTCGGCATCAAAGAAACGATCCTTTGCCCCTTCGTAAGCATAGAACATGGAGGCGTTGCGGATCGACCGCGGACCAAGACGTGTGCCGGACCGATACGTCGTCCCCTCGTCATAGGGTACACCCATAATCACGGCATCGCTGCGCTGTTCTTTTTTCCAGAAGGGGTACCCGGCAAAGGTGGCAATACCCGTGAAAGGCAAGGTTCCCTTCGGGGCTGAAAAAGGGGAAGAAGGAAAGCCATTATCAAGGTCTTCGGTCATATATCACAACTCTCATTTCAAAAATCATGAATTAAGGCAGATGTGGATAATATGAACTTCGCTATGCTGTTTTCTTTGCAACAGCCATGGTGATGTGCCCGAGGTCCGCCTAGGAAGTATGCTCTTCTTCCTCGAGCGGCGCTATGCTTACAAAAATGGATTCCTTCTTAAATCCAAGGCTTAAAAGAGAATGATAGAGCTCATCCCGGTCCAGGTTTGCGCTCGGGAAGCATTTTGCTCCGACATGATAAGACCCCGAATCACCCAGAGAAGTCAGGATAAGCGTTCCTTCGGGCGCGGCCACATCAAACAGGTTGCGCATACAGGTATGCCATATCTTCTTTGAGGTGCTGATGGAATCAACACAGAGAAACGAGGTGATCAACGGGTAATAGGCTCTCATTCCCAATGGGTTCGTGCGTCCCAGATCGCACCGGATCGATTTGCTCATTTTTGTCCTCAATAATCGCTTTCGTCCTTCAAGATCAGACTGACCCGGATCGTTTCCCCTTCCATTTCAATTGTGATTTTGATGAACTTGCCCCAGTCGCTGGCATGTTCATCATTTTGCAGCAATCGATTCACTTCGTCAAGATTGATTTGCAAGTAGTCCGAAATAAAAGGGGACATTGATTCCAAAACAACTTGACAACATAGCATAAAGGGTAGAGGCTCTTGTATGCCAAGACAGCCACGACTTGATGCACCCGGGGCCTTACACCATGTTATGGGCCGGGGCATTGATGGGATAAAGATCTTCAGCAACACAAAAGATCGAAGAGATTTTCTTGAACGTCTTGCCGATCTTTGCAAAGCAGATGCGCTGCGCGTCTATGCGTGGGCTCTTATGAGCAATCACTTTCATCTGCTGCTCAGAACAGGAAACCAACTACTCTCTACAAGCATATGGCTTTCACCGACTATTTCCATCTGATTAAAGAGCGGGACGAATGGAAGGTTATCAGCAAGACTTTTACCACGGAATAACAAGCATCCAGCCTTTCCAGTTGATAAATATTTTTCAGAGATCCGGCGGTCCTGCAAAGGATAAAGTAAAAGAAGACAAAGGCAACCCTTTTGTTTCTTGAAGTGGCATGATTAGACCAAATTCGCCTAATCAGTTTGGCTGTATCACCAAGAGCTAGGAAATCAATCCGATTCTCTTCGCGTATTGCGTTTTCAGTGTTGGCCGTTAGTTGCGAGTAATATCATCTATTATCTCTTCAAAATTGAAAGGATGATGAGGATGAAACTGAGTGAATATGCACAATATGATGGTTTGGGATTGGCAGAATTGATACAGGATGAGACGGTTCGGGAGGCAGTTGGGGTAGTCAACCAGAGGATCAATGCCGTTGTGGACGTCTATGAGGATCAACTGGAAAAGGCCAAGAAAAAGGAGTCCTACCCAGGTCCTTTTTTTGGAGTCCCGTTCATGGTGAAAGATATCAGTCTAACTGAGAAAGGCCGACCTTGCGAATCCGGTTCCCTTCTGGGTAAGGGTTTCATCGCCTTCCAGGACTCCTTTCTAACGGAGCGTTACCGCAGTGCCGGGCTAATCCTGTTTGGCCGCACAGCCTCCGCAGAGATGGGGTTCAGTATGTCTACCGAGACCAGCCTCCATGGGGCCACAAGAAATCCATGGGATGTTGAAAAAATCGCTGGAGGCTCTAGTGGCGGAGCCGCGGCCGCTGTCGCTTCAGGCATTCTTCCCATGGCCCATGGAAATGACGCGGGTGGTTCCATCCGGATTCCGGCTGCGTGTTGCGGCTTATTTGGACTGAAGCCATCAAGGGGGAGGATCTCCAACGGCCCTGCTATGGGCGATGTTTTGATGGGTTTTGCCACAGAGCATGCCCTTACGCTCAGTGTAAGGGATAGTGCGGCTCTTCTAGATATCAGTCACGGATATGAGCCGGGGGATCCCTACATCATTCAAAGGCCGGAAAAACCTTACCTTGAAGAAGTAAAGACCCCGACTGGGAAGCTGCGTATTGCCTTTTCTTCAAAACCTTTGTCAGGTGTCGCAGTAGATCAAGAGATTATCCAGGCCCTGAAAAAGGGGGTCAAACTCTGCCAGGAACTAGGACATGAAGTGATTGAAGAGGCTCCAGAGCTTCCGGTTGACTATGATACCTTTAATGACGCATGTTTGGTTGTCTATACGGCCGGTTTTGCGGGTTCTGCTCAGTTCCTCTCTGAGTCCACGGGTCGAGAACTTAGTAAGGAATTCCTTCCGCATGTTATACTGGCGACTCTGGAGGCAGCCTCGAAGTTGACGGCTGCTGATTTTGATCGAGCTATGGTGATCTTCAATCGGTGCTCACGGAGCATTGGGCGGTTTTTCGAACAGTATGATCTTTTTCTAACCCCGTCTCTGGCATCCACGGCTATTCCTGTTGGCTCTCTCAACATGGGTGATAAGTCGTTGTCACCCAAAGATTGGCATAACCTGAGTACGGCGTTTTCTCCCTTTACCGTGGTGTGGAATGTCACGGGACAACCGGCCATGACTGTGCCTCTATATGAAAGCCGTGACCGATTGCCGATCGGTATCCATTTCGCAGCGAAACTTGGCGATGAGGCTACGCTCTTTAGGCTCGCCGGGCAACTGGAAGAAGCACAACCCTGGGCAGGCAGGCGGGCACCCGTTCATGTGTTAAATGTTAACAGCCTGTTGCCCAAAGCCAATATTTCAACCAGCTACGCATCAAGAAAATAGACTTTGGGACAAAAAACCATGGTGAATCGGCTGAAGGGCTCCCGAAGCAATGATCCAAGCGAAATCCCTTCCCACGTGACTCTTTGAGCCCATATAGCCTGTCCCCTTTTACGTCCCCTTTCACTTTTACGATGTAGTTTCCATACCTTGTTTCGGCCATTGGTTTACTCCTTTGATTTTCATTTCTGATCTGGAAACCGATTCGTGCCCAACCTTCAGTCTGGATGGAAACTAATTAGACTCTTATGCACGCTACCAAATGGTTGGGAGAAATCTCTCGCAGCTCAGGTATTTCTTTGCTGCAATCAGGTGCTGCTTTCCAGCAACGAGGATGGAAGGGACAACCCGACGGCGGATTGATCGGACTTGGAACGTCCCCCTCAAGAATGATTCTTTCCCGTTTTTTCTCAACAATCGGATCAGGAATAGGCACAGCTGAAAGTAAAGCCTGGGTATAAGGCATTAAAGGCCTTTCATAAATTTCCCTCCAGTCCGCGATCTCCACAATATGGCCCAGGTACATAATGGCTACGTTATCGCTGATATGCCGAACGACCGAAAGATCATGGGCGATCATTAGGTACGTCAACCCCAGCTTTTGCTGCAAATCTTGCAGCAGGTTGATGATTTGGGCCTGTATGGAAACATCAAGGGCGGAGAAGGGCTCGTCGCAAACGATGAACACTGGATCGCAGGAGAGGGCTCTGGCGATACCGATACGTTGCCTCTGTCCACCGCTGAACTCATGGGGGAAGCGGCTAGCCATCTCCGGATCCAGTCCCACCAAAGTAAATAGCTCTTCCACCCTTTTCTTATGAGTCTGCTTATTGTCACAAATTTTATGTATCTTAATGGCTTCCCCGACTATGCTGCCGGCGCTCTGACGGGGATCAAGAGAACCATACGGGTCCTGGAAGATAAGCTGGATTTTCCGGCGAAGAGCGCGGTTTTTATTATAAGGCAATTTGACAATATCCTGTCCTTGAAAACGGATCTCCCCGTCAGTGGGGTCGTAGACACGTAAAATGCACCTGCCCACCGTGGTTTTGCCGCAACCGCTTTCCCCTACCAGGCCAAGAGTCTCACCTTTTTTGATTTTCAGACTGATATTGTCCACAGCCTTCACATGACCTGCTGTACGTCGCAGAAAGCCCTTGGTAATAGGGAAATATTTCTTAAGGTTTTTGACTTCCAGGATAGTATTATTCGAAGATTGTTCCACTGTTTTGTCCACTGATATTAAGATGACAGCGTACAGAATGATTTTTACCGACAGGTCTTAACTCAGGATCGGACAGGCTTTGACAGGCATCCACCATGGGACAACGTGGCTTAAAGGAACAGATCGGCGGCATATTAATCAAATTCGGCGGAATGCCGGAAATAGGGATGAGCTGTCTTCCCCGTTTTTCGTCCAGACGAGGCACCGATTTCATCAGGGCAATGGTATACGGATGCCCCGGATTCAGGAAAACCTCTTCGGAAGGTCCTGATTCGACGATTCGGCCGGCATACATTACATTGATTCGTTGGGCATGACGCGCAATAATGCCGAGATTGTGCGTCACGATGATCAACGCGTTGTGATAATGCTCTACCATCTTCATCATGATATCCAGAACCTGGGCCTGGGTTGTTACATCAAGAGCCGTCGTGGGTTCATCGGCGATAACGAGCTTGGGCGAACAGGAAAGCGCCATGGCGATCATGGCCCTTTGTCTCATGCCGCCGCTGAACTGGTGCGGGTAGTTATTGATTCGAACGGAAGCGTCCGGGATCCCCACCTCCTCAAGGACTTCTATCGCCCGTTTCCTGGCGGCGGAACGGCTCAGCTTCAGATGTAATCTTAAGCTTTCCATGATCTGTTCGCCTATTGTAAAAACAGGATTAAAGGAGGTCATGGGCTCCTGGAAAATCATTCCTATCTGTCCCCCCCGAACATCACGCATCATATTGCTTTCAGGGTGATATTTCAGCAGATCCCGGCCTTCAAAGATGACTTCACCGGATACAATTTTACCGGGCGGTGTCGCGACTAACTGGGTGATCGCCATTTGACTGACCGACTTGCCGCATCCGCTCTCCCCGACCAGGCCGACAATCTCACCTTTATCGATGGTGAATGAAACACCGTCGACGGCTTTTACAAGACCATTCATGGTATCAAAGGTTACTCTTAAATCCTTCACTTCCAGCAACGGCGCCATGTCTAAACCTTAACCTCGAAAATGGAATAATTAAATTTTTCCTCTTAATCTTGGGTCCAAAGCGTCTCTCAACCCGTCGCCTACCAAATTAAACGCCAGAACCAACAATACGATGGCCACACCCGGCACGATGGATAACAGAGGATTGGTAAGCAGATATTGCTGACCGCTGTTTATCATCGCCCCCCATGTAGCTGTAGGCGGATTGATTCCTATTCCTAGAAAACTCAGGGAAGCTTCGGCTAAAATCGCGAAGCCAAGATCAAGCGTGATCATAACAAAAAGTGGGGGGAAGGCGTTTGGTACCAAATGGCTGAACATGACTCTGATATGCCCAGCACCGATAACGTTCGCTGCCATTACATAATCGTTCTCTTTGATGGATAATATTTCTCCACACATCAGCCTGCAATAGGTCGGCATAAAAGCAATTCCAAGAGCGACATAAACTTTCGCTATTCCCCCACCCAGCATCACCGCTATGGCCAACATGAGAACTAGGGGAGGCAAAGACATCAAGGCGTCCATAAATCTCATAATCATAGTTCCGATCCATCCTCCAAAATAGCCGGCGATCAGCCCCAGTGACATCCCGATGACACCCGCAATGCAAACAACCACGATCCCGACGGAAACCGCAATTCTTGACCCATAGATAACCCGACTTAACAAGTCTCTACCCATTTCGTCCGTGCCTAAAAGATGTTTGGCGGAAGGCGGCTCAATCATCTCTCTGAGATTTACTTTATTCGGATTGTAAGGCGCGAGCTGCGGGGCGAATAGGGCGACAAATACAGTCAAAACAATAACAAATGTTCCGAAAATAACCAGCCACCGGCCGAACATCACCCTCAGAAATCGCTGAAATTCACTTACCCGTTTATTTTGTCCTTGTTCCGGCCATGTTTCAAGATCAGCTTCAGACATATCAAACTCTTTTAGATATGTTATTTGTACCTTATTCTGGGATCTATCAACCCGTACGTGACGTCAACCACCAGATTAATAATGCAAATCGCTGTGCCAAGGATCAGGACACCGCCTTGAACGATTAAATAGTCCTTATTCATGGCCGCACGAACTAACAACCGGCCTACGCCGGGAATATTGCAGATCGTCTCGATAATGAATTCTCCCCCTATCAGGAACGCCAATGTCAGTCCCACCAATGTCACTACCGGGATTAAGGCGTTTCGTAAGGCGTGCTTATAAAGAACCACTCTTTGTTTTAATCCTTTCGACTTCGCCGTCCTGACATAATCCTGCTGTATAGTCTCCAGCATGCTTGACCGTGTCTGACGGGCTACTATGGCGACATTGGGAACGGAGGTCGCAAAAACGGGCATTATTAGTTGTTTCAGACTCATCCAAAGATCCCCAAAGGGAGAAGTGTACCCTTGAACGGGCAACCAGCCCAGTTTCAAACCAAAGATGTAAATACCCACTATCCCCAGCCAGAACGAGGGTATTGCTATACCGGTATTGGCGAACAGACTAATAAGCGAGTCAGCGACCCCACCTCTCTTGACAGCGCTGATAACACCTCCGATGATGCCGATTATTGTACTCAGGATAAGACTGATAGAAACTAGGTACAGGGTGACAGGAAACCTCTCCAGCATCAGAGAGCCCACATCTTCGTGATAAATGAAAGATTTTCCGAAATCTCCATGGAAGACATTCCATATCCAATGGATGTATTGCCAGAGAATCGGCTGGTCCAACCCAAGCTCATGCCTTAGTTGTTCAATCTGAGCTGCTGTCGCGTGAGCACCGAGTATTCTGACAACAGGGTCCCCGGGGATGATGTGAAGCAATAGAAACGAGATGATCGTGACAATAAAAACCACGAAAATTGTGTGTATGGTCCTTCGTAATAAGAAACTTAACACTTTATGCCTCTTTGTTGCGAAAGAAACGACATATATCGGATAAATATATCATTAACCCTGTTGCTGCATTAGAACGAGCCATGAAATGGCCGGGAGCCTCATTGGAAGAGGCGCCGAAGTCAGGATCTTCTCAAGGGAACGAATTCATGCAGGGTTTATCCATAGGTCATCTCATTTATTCCGAAAGGTTTTCGTAAACGTGCTTTTTTCAACAATAGGGTTAAGTTGAGGACCTTACGTAGACGAAGACTTTCTGTTGGCGGGCTTGATTTAGCCGATGAAGCCTGATCGAACCGACCCAGAGGATGAAGTGTTTATATAATTTAAGCCATCATATCCTTTTCATACACGATTTTGCCCCCCACGATCGTCATCTCAACTTCTATTCTATTCATTTGATCATATGGGACCCGGTGAGGGTCCTTGGACAGAACGGTAAAATCCGCCAGTTTGCCGGGTTCAATGCTCCCTTTTGTTTTTTCCTCAAACCCGATTTTCGCGCCGTTTATGGTAAACATTTTGAGGGCTTCATAGAGCTCGATCCTTTGTTCCTCGAGTGGGTGAGTCAGACAATTATGTATTCCCTTGAGGGGATTCAATCGGGTGACGGGTGAATCCGAACCACCTGACACCAGGATCCCCTGGTCCAATATGGACCGGTAGGGGTGGCATCTTCTCATCCTTAATTCTCCGAGAAGCTTGCGGTAATTTTCAGCATTTTCGTTAATGGAAAGAAAGGCGGGTTGCATACCCAGAGCCACCCCGGCTCCGGCGGCCCTGGTGATATGCTCCCCGAGGGGAAACTCGAAATGCTCGATACGATGGCGATGGTCCGTGCGGGGATATTCGGCCAGAACTTTTTCATATACCGAAATAACCTGTTCAACGGATCGATCTGTTTCAGCGTGTATGGAAACCTGCATGCCCGCCCGATGCGCCTTTTCCACAAATCCATGCAGCTCGTCGTCACTATAATACAGCATCCCTATCGAGTCAAGATCATCGGAGTACGGTTCAAACAGGGCACCGGTATGCCCCTCGATAGATCCATCGCTGACAATCGCGATACAAATTCGCTCGCCTGGAATGCCGGAACTCAAGACCTTGTCCAGCAACCCATCTTCTTCTATACTTCCCATGATCAAAGGTTTCGCCCGGACAGGTATTTGATCCTGATTTTTGATAATGAAAAGCGCGTCGTCAAGAGGTTCTTTGGCGTGAACTGTGGTAATCCCCACCTTTACGGCCTCTTTGGCGACAGCTAATAGGGCTTCCATGTGCCCTTCTTTACGGATCTCTTCGCCCATCATCCTCACAGACTTGAAAATCGCGGGATCCTCAACCAATCCGGTTGGCCGGCCGCCTGAATCCGTAACGACTCCTTCTTCCTCGGCGGTATATCCAGCCAGTTTAAAGGCCGCGCTGTTGAGCATGGCGAAATGTAAGTCATAGTGCTGGACTGATATAGGGTGTTCTTCGGAAATCGCATCGAGCTCTTCGCGGCTTGGAAACCTGCTCTCCTTCACTTTGAAACTGTCAAACTCCCAGCATTGGATCCCCTTGCCGGCAGGCGTCACATGAACTCTTTCCCTGATTCTTTCCATCGCTTCATTCACCGACGTCACAGAAGATAAGTCAACGCCCAACCTGGCGACGCCGGTCGCTGTAAGATGCGTGTGGCTGTCAATAAATCCGGGCAGGATGGTTTTTTCTTTCAAATCAAGTATTCGGGTTGTCTCACTGATGTCTTTCTCCACTTCGTTTATCGCACCGACAACGACGATTCGTCCGTCTTTGACGCCAATCGCCTTTGCTCGGGGTTTATCGTTTACCATGGTGATGACGTTACCCTTTATGACAAGATCAGGACTGTTCATTTTTGAAAACCTCCGCTTCGATACCTCTGAGGAATGATGTGAGCTGAACTGTCGGATCGGCGATGACATTCATTTCGACTTTGTCAAGATATGGACTCCAAGCATTTTATGATCAGAAAATAACCGGCGGTTGACACTTCATAGCGGTTACATCCACGGATTATATCATCGCGGCACGAACGCGTCTTGTTTAGTGATGCGAAAATGCCGCGATGAAAAGGTTTCGGATCCTGGAGTTAAGACCGCAGCAATCATTTTACGAAAAGTTACTTATCGATCCAATACTCCGCGAATGTATAAACAGATGACGGGCTCTTAATGCGGGGATTTTCATTTTTTACCCAGGGATAGCTCGCCGTGACCCCCGATTGCATCAAAATGGGTGTATAGAGACAATATTTCTCTGCCAGCAAATACTGGGCCTTATGAGCTAATTCTTTTTGAGCCTCCCGATCAGAGACGACGGTAAATTCTTGAAGCACTTTTTCCACCTCTTCAGGATGGGCGATGCTTTTCGGCATGCCCAACACGCTATGGGATTCAAAGAAATAGCGTGTCATTATTCCGATTTCCGGATAGCATAACATGTTGGACGCCAATAGGGCGTCTTTCCAGCCAGTGGCAAAATACATCTCACCGTATTTTCCAAGATTCAGCATTTCCAATTTCGCGTTAATACCAACATCTACCAGGTAACCTTGGACCGCGGTAAACAATTTCTTTCCCGTACCTTCGGTACTGAAATAAAGAGTGGTTGAAAAACCATTTGGGTAGCCGGCTTCTTTTAAAAGAGCTTTCGCCTTTTCAGGATTATGGGGATAGCCCTTCACGGTCGGACTGTAACTCCAGGCTTCGGGCACGGACAGTTGCTGCATGGGCCTGCCGTAACCATAAAGCACATAATCTACCAGCGCCTGTCGATCGATCGCGTAGCTCATAGCCTGTCTTACCTTGACATCGGCGAACGGTGAATCGGGACTGGCACTATCGCCCACGAGAGACATAGTAAGCCCCTGAATTTTATCCGTAGTCAGAACGACGTTTTTTTGTTTTTCGAGAGTTTGCGCGTTCTTAGGGTCCATACCCCACAACACGTCAGCTTCTTTGCTCATAAATGAAGCGAGTCGAACCGTCGGGTCAGCGACGACCAACATCTCAATCCTATCGAGGTACGGTTTCCCTTTTTGCCAGTAGCCGTCGAATTTCTCAAAGACCTTGTTAACGTCTCTCGCAAAACTGACCTGTCTAAACGGCCCGGTAGCTACGGCGTTTTGACGCACCCAGTCAATACCGTTTTTCTTGAATGCCGCGGGGGATATCATGCCGGAGTCCCAAGCCATGTTTCTCAAAAATGTGTTATCCCAGGTATGAAAATGTATAACAACCGTATAGTCGTCTTTCTTCTCAATCGAAGACGCGCCCAGCCACGAAGCACCCAGGTTCGCCGATTTCCTTATCTCCTCTAAGTTCCATATGGCGGCGTCAGCGTCCAGACGAGTACCATCATGAAATGTTACGCCCTTTCTTAATTTAAAGGTAATGGTCATGGCCTCGGGGTCCTCTTGGACGGATTCTGCCAGGAAAGGGATAATTGCCTGCTTTTCTTCGTCATACCGAACCAGAGTCTCTATGACGGGTTGCCGTTGAAAGTAATCTGCAGGACTTATCTGATCCGGGACATATCCTATGGAATTAACGTCGCCGTCAACAATGATCTTGAGCGTACCCCCGTATTTGGGTTGCCCCGATTCGGCGAAAACCATACCGGAAAAGGCCACAAACAGGATCGCAAAAATGAAACCAGCTGAAACTCGAATTATTGTGCTTTTCATTTTTTCCTCCTTGCATAAGTTCTTGGGTTAACAGTGACACCGACTTTCCGCCCCATTATATGACGGTTTTCAAAATATGATGGTCATCCTCAATCACCAGGGGCATCAAGGTGCGTATCACGTTGCCAAAGGTACCGCACGATATGAGGATGAGTCCTTTTTCATGGCAATACTTCAGAATGGCTTTGACTTCGTCCGCTGCGGGTTCCTTTGATTCGCGGTCCCTGACCAATTCCAGCCCCAACATAAGACCGATTCCACGGACATCGCCGATGATTTCAAACTGTTTCTGAAATGACTCGAATCGGGCCCTCACCTTTTTTCCAAGTTGCTCGGCCTTTTGAATCAGGTTTTCCTCTTCAATGATATTGAGGACGGCCAGGGCAGCCCTGCAGGAGACGGGATTTCCGCCATAGGTTCCGCCCAGGCCCCCCACATGGGGGGCATCCATCATCTCACGACGTCCGATGATTGCGCTCAAGGGCATACCGGCAGCCAGGCTTTTGGCCGACAATACGATATCCGGGACCACGTTCCAATGTTCAATGGCAAACAACTTGCCGGTGCGTCCTATACCGGTCTGGATTTCGTCTGAAATAAAGACGATCCCGTAGGCTTTGCAGATCTTATGCAGTTTGGAAAAATATTCGGGGGGAGGGGCAATAAAACCGCCCTCACCGGCGATGGGTTCCACAATGAGGGCCCCGGTACTCTCTGCGGCCACATGGTCCCCAAAGAAGGTTTCCAGATAATCCGCGCAGTATACACCGCAATGCGGGTAGGTCAACCCGAATGGGCAGCGATAGCAGTAGCCGTAGGGCATTCTGTAGACCTCGGGTGCAAACGGTCCGAAGCCGAACTTGTAGGGCTTGACCTTGCTGGTCAGTGTCATGCCCAGCAGGGTTCGACCGTGAAAGGCATGCTCAAAGGCAATCACGCCCGGTCTCTTGGTGTAATACCGGGCGACTTTGATGCCGTTTTCCACCGCCTCGGCCCCGCTGTTGGCGAACATGGCCATCTTGGGGAAATCGCCGGGTGTGAGTGCGCAGAGCCTCTCGGCCAGTTCCACATAGGGCTCGTACATGTTGACGTGAAAACAGGGATGGGTATATTTTTCCACCTGGTTCTTTATGGAGGCCACCACTTTGGGATGGCAATGGCCCACATTCATGACACCGATGCCGCCCGCAAAATCCACATATTCCCGGCCGTCCACATCGTAGATGAGGGCCCCCTCGGCACGGGCCGTGAAACTGGCGTGGATATTGAACGGTCCCCGGGGGACCGCTTTTGATCGGCGTTCATTGAGATCCTTGCTGGTCACTGGCTCATTCATAATAATCTCCCGATTTTGAAGATTTATGGTTCATGAAATTACTGCGCGATTTCATGTATTATCCCATCTTGTGCCCTGGGGATATTCACCAATACCGAAGAAATGAAACCCGGTCCGGTTTCTTTCGGATAAATAGGATGTTACTTGTCAATCCTCTGGCCCGAAAATGCCTTCTTTCGGTTTGCCAGATATGGCTGGCGAAGCCGGCCTCGTATCTTCAGGCAGCGGGCAGTTACAAGCCGTGCGGGCGGCTGATTCGAGGCATCTATCCCAGTACAGGGTTTCGCCCTTTTCACAGACCCAGTGCCGGTGATAATGATAGCAGCGAATGCGAAGGCCACTATCAGGGCAGGTCAAGAAATATTCTCCGGGACCATAGTAGTCAGAAGGTTTGTGCTCGAACTCAATCTTTTTGCAATCGGCGGCCAGACCGGAGTGACAGAAGCCCGAGGCCAGCAACATGCAAAAACCCAGACCGATTGTCAGTCCGGCGCAAAAGATGAGTGAACACCACTTTGATCGTTTTGATGGCTCACTCGATATCATTTGCTTTTGACAACGCTGGTCGCCCTCCAATAAAAACCTGTTCGATTTTGATGTCCGTCAAGTCTTTGATATCCACGGTGAAAGGATCATGGCTTAACACAACCAGATCGGCTAGCTTGTCCACATCGATCGTGCCTTTTTCCTTTTCTTCAAATGCGCTCCAGGCCGCTGTCCTGGTGAACATTTCCAGGGCCTCGTGAAGCGTGACCCGCTCATCTGCATTAGGATGTTGGACGGCCGCCTGGACGCCCGCCAGGGGATCATAAGGCGTCACCGGACTGTCCGATCCCCCGCAGATCGGGATGCCGCGATCCAGGATGGTCCGGTACGGATGAACCCGGTTCAGCCTTTCTTTGCCCAGTAAGGAGGCGTATATCTCCATGTTCTCCCGGCCTATAAAAGCCGGAATGAATGCCGGCTGCATGCTTGCCATAATACCGGCATCGGCCATCCTTTCAAT
>LJUC01000151.1 GCA_001303695.1 Phycisphaerae bacterium SM23_30 | reverse complement strand
GGGCAAAAAATTCATTCTTTACAAGGTCGGGCCTTGCGGGTCGATACCGGCTGCGATGCGACTGATCGACTCTTGAACGATTACTTTACGCTCGTCACCGGTTATCGCGAAAGTATTGTTTATAAAGTGGCGTACTAAGGTACCGCTTAGCGGGCTACACAAATAGATCCCTCGACTTCGCTCGGGATGACCATGTCATTATATCACCGGGAGCAATAAACATTCTTACCACACATTTCCCAGATAAACCATTGCAAAAAAAGGAATTTGGAGGTAAAAATCCATTTGGGCCAGTTGAGATTATGGTGTTTTTTACCATAAATCACCGTATAATGGATTTTCAGATGGTTCCGTGTAGGATTATTTCGGAAAAATCATGGATTTGAATTTTCAATAGGAAATATCGGTTTGTACATGATCGGGAGGAAATCATGAAACCATTATCAATCGTCATCACTCAAATTCGCTCCCGCCTTAACTGTGGTCACCATCGCAACTTTACCATATCACATAAATATAAAATGAAGAAGGGGTTTACTTTAGTCGAGCTTTTAGTAGTTATTGGTATAATGGGGATCTTATTATCCATGATTATTCCCGCATTAAGCAGAGCCAAATCTCATGCCAGGTTAATGAAGTGTCAAGGACAGCAGCGCAACTTATACAAAAATATTTCTTTGGCGGTTGAAGACAATACCCTCTTAAAAAAACGAGAGAGCGGGGTAGATACGGTCTTTATACGATATAATTTTTTAAAGAAAAACTATTTTGGCAATTATCACACCGATTCCTTTTGGGGCGATCCCTACCGAAGATATGAAATGCTAAACTGCCCCTCGCTGAATGAGGAGGAAAGGAGTCCATATTTACGTTTTTGGGAAATTTCCGGCGAGGCATCTATTGGAGTAGATTCATATTTTATCTCGATAAATAGTTTGGGCCTGCTTAGCACCAGGAGAATGCCTGATCAATTTAGGATAAGACTGATTTATGAACCAACGACCTCTTTAGATCAGATAGGAAAAAGATGGAAGACCTATGTTAAGAACGGAGATATAAAGCCAAAATATTTCAGCCCTGAAATAGTTTTAAGCGGAGGCGCTCATGAGGATTTCGGCAAAGGGGGAAACTGTACTTATCAGGACGGCCATACGGAATGGGTCAAGGGAGATATTCCTTTAAGGAATTAATTAAGTTGCGTAGGATGGGATGTGCCCATGGGGAATTATAATGTTCAAATTTTCATATATTATTATCGGGCGGATTATTTATGTAGTGAGTTTAATATTCATCAAAACGATGGCGGCGACGGCCAGGGCCAAAGCCACCCCGCCGGTGCGGTTGAGCTTCTCGCGCCAGATCAAAAAAGCGCCTAAAGTTGAAAATAATACAACGGCTACATCATTCACGGGAAATATTACAATATCTGGTAAATAATGTATCGCCGACATAAAGAAAAACGCGGAAAAACCATTTGGTATCCCCATAATTAATCCCAGTTTGACGTCCGCTGCACGAATCGTTTCCCGACGCTGCAAAACCATAAACCAAGTGCATATCATCGCCACGCCAAAAACCAGGGTCAAAAAACCGTTTCTTTGTTGGGCCGGAAAATATTGTTCGTAGCTTTGCACACTGATGCCGGTGACGCCCATGCTCAAAAACACACATAGCAGCAGCCATCGGTTCCAGGCGCGTTTGGATGCGGTTTCCTCCCGGCTGGCGGCCTGGCCGAAAAGGATAAAAGAAACCAGCCCCATTATCAACCCCGGAATATATAAAGCGGAAAGTCTTTCTCCAAAAAAAACAACCGCGACACCAACAGGCATCACCACCGCCAGACGGTTCACCGAAATCGTTGTAGCGACACCCATCCGCCCGATAGAAATCATTATCAACCAAAAGGTGAGCACAAATAATACACCGACCGCGATTCCTAACAATATAACCGTGTTATTTAAGGCGGCAAACTCCATACGCCACCATAAAAATAAATTAATGGCGGCGGCAACGATGTAATTTCCCGCCAAGGCCACCAGGCGCGAACCGCGCCGGATTTCATGGAACTTTAAAATTAAGGATATGCTTACCGAACAGCATATGCTCAACAACATGTAAAGCATACCCGAACTAACATCGGCGCTGTTCTGTGCCAAGGCATTAAAAAGATTGCCGGTCATGCAAGCTGCCTCTTGTAACATGTTGTTATATATTAAGTTACAAACATCGTCGCCCTGTACGCTGAATTTTCCCTGCCGCCCATGATAACAAATCCTTGCCATAAGCTGCAATAAAAGTTATGCTCAAACGACTAACTATTCAGACATTCGTGGATCGAATGATGCTAAGGAGTGTTCTCGGAGATGTGGTTTTTATTGGTTTGCATAACCTGTATCTATTAGCAAAAAGGCAGGTGCAAGAGTTAGAAGGTGAACCATGTTGGCGTTGTTTGACAATTTAAATGGATTGGAAAAGTTTTTTGTGGCATGCGCCCTGTTTGGCGGCGTCCTTTTTGTGATTCGGCTGGTGATGCAGTTTTCCGGTGCCGACGCCGACACTGACGGCGACGTGGGCGATATTGACGTCGATGCCGACATCGAAGGCGGCGACACCGACATCAGTTTTCGGATTCTGTCGTTTCAGGGACTGACGGCGTTTTTCATGATGTTCGGACTGGTGGGTTTCGCCCTGATGCACCAGAGCGGTTATGGGGCACCATGGTCGATTTTAGGGGCGACCCTGGCTGGCGTGGGAACCTGTTGGCTGATGAAACTGCTTTTTGACAAAGCCAAAAAGCTGCAGTCCAGCGGCAATATCAACCTGCAAAACGCCATCGGCCAGGAAGGAACCGTTTATCTGACCATCCCCGCCGCCGGCACCGGCAAGGCCCAGGTGACCGTACAGGAACACTTAAAAATTTACGACGCCGTCTCCGAAGGCGAAGTGGAATTGAAGACCGGCGTCCCCGTTAAGGTGGTCCGCATCGTCTCCAACAACGTTCTGGTCGTGGAAAAATTGCCCGGTAAACCAAAAGAATAACCCAAATTAAGCAAAATCGGACTCGAGATGATTAATATGAATGTTGGGGTCAAAATAAGTTAGGAGGTATATTATGACTAATATCTGGGTTTGGGTAATTGTTGCCCTGGTAATTCTGTTTATCTCCGCTGTTTTATATCTGGCGTCGCGCTATAAGCGCTGCCCGTCGGATAGGATCCTGGTAAAATACGGCAAGGTCGGCAAAGATCAGTCTGCCATGTGCATACACGGGGGCGGCACCTTCGTCCTGCCTTTGATTCAGGATTACGCCTACCTGAGCCTGACGCCGATGACCATCAGCATCCCGCTGCAGAACGCCCTATCCCTGCAGAATATCCGCATCAACGTGCCCAGCACCTTTACCGTGGGCGTCAGCACCGACAAAGGCATTATGAACAACGCCGCCGAGCGTTTGCTGCGTCTGCCGCCGCGCGACATCGAAGAGATGGCCAAGGAAATCATCTTCGGTCAGTTGCGTCTGACCGTAGCCTCGCTGACCATTGAACAGATCAACCAGGACCGGGAAAGCTTTCTGGAATCCATCCGTAAAAACGTCGAACCCGAATTGAATAAAATTGGCCTTTATTTGATCAACGTCAACATCACCGACATCACCGACGAATCAGAATACATCGAGAGTATCGGTAAAAAGGCCGCTTCCGAGGCCATCAATAAGGCCAAGGTCGATGTGGCCGAACAGGAAAAACTCGGTGCCATCGGCGAAGCCGAAGCCGTTCGTGAAAAAACCATTCGCGTCGCCGAAAATATGGCCCAGTCGGAAAAAGGCAAGAAACAGGCCGAGGCCGATCGGCGGGTCTTCGTCCAACAGCAGGAAGCCGCCGCCACCATCGGCGAAGCCGAGGCCAACCGAGAACAGGAAATTAAGGTCGCTGAAAATGTCGCCACCGCCGACAAGGGCAAAAAAAGAGCCGAAGCCGATAAACGCATTTACGTCCAGCAGCAGGAAGCCGAAGCCGTCAAGGGCGAAAAACAGGCCGAAGCCGACCGCCGCATCTACGTCCAGCAGCAGGAAGCCGAGGCCGTCGGCGGCGAAAACAAGGCCAAGGCCGACATCGCCGACGTCGATGCCATCCTGGCCATCAAACAGGCCGAGGCCCTCCAAAGAGGTGAGGTAGCCAAACGTCAGGCCGAAGTGGAAATCCAAAAGGCCCAGTACCTCGCCGAGCAGGAACGACTCAGAGCCGAAGAAGTGGTCGTCAAGGAAATCGAAAAGCAAAAAATCGAAATCGCCGCCGAGGCCGAAGCCGAAAAGCTCCGCCGCGAAGCCAAAGGCCAGGCCGACGCCATCCTCGCCAGGTACGAGGCCGAAGCCAAAGGCGTCCGGCAGGTCCTGGAAAGCAAGGCCGCCGGTTATCAGGGATTGGTCCAGAGTTGCCAGGGCGATACCCGGGCCGCCGCCACCCTGCTGATGATCGAAAAGATCGAAGAAATCGTCGAGCGCCAGGTCGAGGCCATCAAGAACATTAAGATTGATAAGATCACCGTCTGGGATTCCGGCAACGCCAAAGACGGCTCCTCGACGGCTAATTTCATGGCCGGCCTCATAAAAGCCATACCTCCTCTGCAGGATATAGCTGGCATGGCCGGGGTGGAACTGCCCGAATATCTCGGTAAAACCGTTGAACAAACCCCGGCCTCTCAAAATCCCCCTCCCAAGCCGGCCCGGACCGCCGATACCGCTAAAAAGAAAAATTAAGTTATCCCTGCCTATTTCAGCACCACCCTCAAAATCCCTTGAGGGTGGTGTTCTTTTTTGATAATATTGATATGTAAATATGACTAACCTCAATTTTGCAAAACTTTAGTAATAAGAAAAGGAATTAAAAATGAAAACGAAATTATTAGTAAATCTGTTTTTATCAATAGTGTTGACTACCGGCTGCGGCAAGGATGAAAACCCGCCTCAAACTCCCAAAGAAAATGTAACTTCCTCACCCGTTTCTCAAGAGAAAGAAGCACCGTCGTTGACACCCCAGGAAAAGGTTATTCCTCCCTCTGTGTCCCAGGATGCCGAAGTCCCTCCGACCGCTACTTCAAAAAACGCGGCGCCCCCCTCGCTTCCTGAACCGGACGCCCCCCCCTTGCCCCCTAAAGTCAGCAAAATTCCCCAGCAAATTCCTGAAGGCGCGGTAACCATGTTTGCCGAAGGCCTGGCCGAGATCAATAAAGAAAAATATATGGCGGTCATTCACGGCGAACCGCATATCCAAAAAGTCGCCGAAATCACTTTTGATAGATCCGCCGCCATGAAGGAATATGAAAAGGCCTTTATCAAAGCTTACGGCCTCGAAGGATGGAAGGAACTGGCTTTGGTCGATTTCAACGTTGACACCGAAGCTCTGCATCGAAAACTCGAATCGATGCAAATCGAAATCGAAGGCGACAAGGCCGTTTGCACCGTGCCCGGAGACGAAAAACCCGTACTTCTTATAAGAAAAGACGGTTTGTGGTACGTGGACGTCTCTGCCATGTCCCATTACGGACCCAAACAAGCCGACCAGCTCATCCAAATCTGGACCAAGCAGATTGACTTGATCAGGGAGATGCTGAAGAAAGTGGGCCAACCGGGGGTAACCGCCCTGGAGCTGCACCGGGAATTAAGTCAACGATGGATGCAAATTAAAGATAATTAACACTTCGGCGCGTCGTAAAATCTCCGAATTGGTATGAAAACCCGTTTGTTTTTAACAACCATTGCGCCCCTGGGCCGCGGCATGGGGCTATTCCCTCCAACGATAATAGAAATATACCCTAACGTATCGGAGGCCCAATACGCTAAACTCGAGGGGAAACTTGTAAAACCTTATAAAACGCCACCCTTCTTCCGAGCCAAGACATATTTTTCAAGTATCAATTTGACTTTAAGGCCTGAGGGTGGCTATACTTTCTTAGATACCCCATAGGGGTATATAGCGTAATCCGAGTAGAGAGCTTTGGGTACCATGCCCGCGCTGGCGTGGGCCTGATAAATACTTGCTGCTGAGTAATCGAGCTAAGCGGCATATGTATAACAGGTTAGGAGTCTAACATGGCCCGAAAAAAGATACGCTCCGATAAGGAAAAGCTAATTCAACGGCTAAGACGCATCGAAGGACAAACCGCCGCTCTGGTCCGGATGGCCCAGCAGGATGCTTATTGTATCGATTTGCTGACCCAGATGGCCGCCGCCCGGGCGGCGCTGCTGGCCGCCGCCCAGGTGATCCTGACCGACCATCTGCGCTCCTGTGTCGTCAACAGCTTCCAAAAAGGGCGCTCGCAAACCGCCATCAAGGAACTGGAAGCCGTATTAACCCAATTTGTCAAGTAGGACCCGGCAATGGAAATATTTGTAGAATTCGGTAATGAACTTTGGCATATAATGCAGGAGTTGTCGCCCTGGCTTTTACTGGGGCTGCTGCTGGCAGGCGTTCTGCACGTAATCTTGCCGGGCGGGTTCATTCATCGACACCTGGGCGGCAGCCGCTTCGGCAACGTCTTCAAGGCCGTGGCGGTCGGAGTACCTATGCCCTTGTGTTCCTGTGGGGTTATACCAACAGCTTTAGGACTAAAAAAAGACGGCGCCTCCAACGGCGCCGCAACCGGTTTTCTCATCAGCACCCCCCAAACCGGCGTCGATTCCATTTTGGTCAGCGCCACCTTTCTGGGCTGGCCCTTTGCTGTTTTCAAAGTCGTCAGCGCTTTAGTCAGTGGCCTCATCGGCGGTTTATTAGTTAATTCCTGGGCGCCAAATCACAGCACAATCCATTCCCCCTCACCTTCGAACGCCCCCCTCAACAACAAAAGCAAACCCTCCTGGGGTGAAATTATCAATTTCGGCATTGTCAAACTCTTAAAGGATATTTACCGCTGGCTGATCGTGGGAATTATCATCGCTGCCCTGATCGGCACTTTTATTGACCAGGATAAATTAAAATCCATCCCTCTTACCCAGGGTTTGACCGGCATGATTATCATGCTGTTGATTTCCCTGCCCATGTACGTCTGCGCCACCGCCTCGGTGCCTTTGGCGGCGTCTCTGGTTACTGCCGGCATGTCGCCGGGCTCGGCTTTGGTATTTCTCATGGCCGGCCCCACCACCAACGTCGCCACCATGGGGGCCATTTACCGCGGCTTCGGCAAAAAAGTCTTAGCCATATACCTGGCCACCGTCATCATTATGAGCATCAGCCTGGGAATGGTTTTCGACGGGCTGTTGACTAATATCCCCGCCGCCACCAAACACATGCACGCCCTGCCCTCCTGGCTCAACGCCGCCGCCGCCCTGCTGCTTGCCGCCCTGCTAATTACCTACGCTGCCAGCGACTTATACCAACGCCTCCGACCGAAAAAAACTCCTCCCCCCTGTTGCACCACTGAATCCCCATCATTGCCCCCCATCCCATCATCCCCTTCTCCCTGCTGCCGCCATAAAGCTGCGCCGACCACTTGTTGCGGAAATGACCAAGGCTAAAAACAACCAGCAGGTAGTAGGTAGGTTGGGCTCTGCCCATGCGGTCCTCTATACCCTACTGGTAGTGATACATATATACCCGAAACCACTCACCATCAATTTTCCCCACCCCAATTACATTCTCATATTTTACCGTAATGTCAAATTCAAAGCTGGGCGGCATTAATTCACTGGAAGAACCATATACCGCGTCCTTTAATTCATCAGGTTTCCACCATTCGATATCTTTGCCGCTCTCCATCCGCAGTTTAATCAGCTCACCTGGTTCGCCTCGACCCAGATCATCCCAATCGGTCAGGTTATCGTAATGGTTTAGAAACGATTTCAAATCCTCCTCCCCAATATCGAATCGAACCCAATAAACCGTACCCTCAAAGGCAGTTATGCTGTGCTTCTTAAAATTTTGTGCCCCCGGCGGCAGCGCCGCTTCATCAAAAACCCACACAACTCTAGGAGGTTTTTCATCGCCGAGCTTTTTGTCCGGATCAATACCGAATTTTTTTAGAAACTCCCGCGGGACATATTCCACGTGCATATCTACAAATCCGACATTGGTGCCTCCACCTCTCCTGAGCAAAGTCCGGTCGTAGACCGCCGCTGCCCTTGCGGGCTCGGCAATGGTTCCGAGTTTTTTGCCGCCCATCATATATCCTGCATTTTCGATAGCCCAATCATACAATTCTTCTTCTAGATAAGGCATAAAGTCCGCTGCAGTTATACTCTCCGGAAACCCACCCTCGTGGTCATCCACAAATATCATTAGCGCTAGTACTAAATGTCTCAGCTTCGAAGCCGAATAGAGTCGCCTGCTTGCCGCATCAAAATCGTCCGGATTAATGCCAACATAGGCTAAACCGGCTCGGGTTGTATAGTGCAATTGATAGTTCGAATATAACACATAAGTGCCGTTTAGGTCTTGCTTCCACAAAGTTTTATCATAGGCCACCGGTATGGGTTCGGAACTTTTCTTATCGGTCAAGCCCAGATAATGCACGCTCTGCTGTACCCAATCCAATAATTGTTTATCCCTGCTGGGTATTAGATATGGCTTAAAGTCATCCCCCGTTAAACTATCGGGCCACTTACCTTTATTTTCATTAACGTACATTACCAAAGCCCGGTTCAGCGCCTGAAATTTTCTTTCTGAGAAGATGCGATATTTATCGGCAGCGGTAACTATCTCTTCCTTTTTATCCGGATCAATGCCGTATTTCGTCAAATCCTCGCGGGACACTGATTCCACATGGTAATCCAGAAATAAAATATTGGTCTTCTGATCCTGCTTTAACAGGGTTTTGTCATAAGCTATAGGCATAAAACCGGGCCGTGCGATTTTGGGTATTTCCTTGTCCTTACCCAGATATCGTACATTTTCAAGCAGCCAGAGAAACGTTTCTTCGTTCGTAATTTTTAATATATACGGCTTAAACATATCTGCCGCCAAAGTATCAGGTAATTGTCCCTTATTTTCCTGACTGTATAATATCAAAGCTCTTGCCAAATCCTGCAACTTCTGTTCGGAAGAAGCACGCTTCTGCTCCGCCTCATAGGCGCTGCCGCCCACCTCAATCCGGACCTTGGATTTCTGACCCGGTTGCAGATTGATATTCAAAAATTTAACCGGTGCTTCAAATATTTGCCGTCTCTCCCAGCGCACCGCCGCCAGTTTCTCCATCGGACAGTATATGTTTACATTAAATCCCAGCCTTCCATTATAGCGAATCTCTGAGATTCTTTGAACCTGACCCTCATTATCCAGAGCCACAAACGACTGTAAATCATCTATAGGTCCCATAATAAACAATCTTAACCCCTCGGCGCTTTTAACTGCTAACATAAAAATAAAGCCCGACTTGGTAGTTACAGGTGTCTCAAGAGGGCTGTTGGCAAAGTCTTTTTCCGTAAGTGATATGTTTCCCGTACTTTGCCATGGCCCCCGTCGCTGAACCGTAAGATCCAGATTGGCAAACCGCCGTTCTTCACCCAAAGCCGCCAGCCAGATATTACT
>LJUC01000150.1 GCA_001303695.1 Phycisphaerae bacterium SM23_30 | reverse complement strand
GGCGGAGGAGGTGGTGGCGGCACCATCGATCCGGGCGAAACCCTGCTGCTCAAGGCCGTCGATCAGCAAACCATGGCCCAGGGCTTCTATCACGATCGCGTTCGCGGCGACAGACTGCCCCGCAAGCTCATCATGCTCGACAAGAGCATCGGCAATCCCAACAAGGCCGCCGATGCCGAACGCTTCATGTTCACCCGCTCAGCCTTCGATGAATTTCCCGACCTGTGGATCGGCGACACCGATTTCCAAAACCTCCGGAAGATCAGCAACGTAGGCAAACAACTAGACAAATTCATCTGGGGTAATGCCGAGCTCCGCGATTTCTATAGTTCCGACGGCAAGCCCTTGAAAGGCATCCTGGTCAAACCGGAAAACTTCGACCCCAAAAACCAATACCCCCTGATGGTCTATATTTACGAGACCCTGCATAGCGGCCTGCACAACTTCAGAGCCCCCTCGGCCGGCACCTCGATCAGCGTCCCCTATTATGTCAGCAACGGCTATGTCGTCTGGCAGCCCGATATTGAGTATGATACGGGCTATCCCGGCCGTGATGCCCTCAAATGTGTGCTGCCCGGCATCCAGATGCTCATCAAGGAAGGTTTCATCAATCCCAAAGCCATCGGCATCCAGGGTCATTCCTGGGGCGGTTATCAGATTTCCTACATGGTAACACAGACTAACATTTTTGCCGCCGCCGAAGCCGGCGCCCCGGTTTCCAACATGGTCAGCGCCTACGGCGGCATCCGCTGGTCCAGCGGCATGGTCCGCCAGTTCCAGTACGAACGCACCCAGAGCCGTCTCGGCGCCAGCCTCTGGGAAGTGCCCATGCGCTACCTCGAAAACTCCCCCATTTTCTGGGCCGACAAGATTCAGACGCCGTTATTGATTCTGCACAACGACCAGGACGGGGCCGTTCCCTGGTATCAGGGCATAGAATTCATCATGGCCCTGCGCCGCCTGAATAAGGTCGGCTTCATGTTCAACTATAACGGCGAAGAGCACGGCCTCCGACAGGAAGTCAACCAGAAAGACTTTACCGTTCGGATGCAGCAGTTCTTCGATCATTACCTCAAGGGCGCCCCAACCCCTGATTGGATGATCAACGGCATCCAGGCCTGGAAAAAATGAATAAGTATATTTTTTATCGGGTGACATGCCCCCGCAATTATTATCACAGGCATTGCCTGCGGGGGCATGCCTTTACCTGAAAATATGTTACTGAGCCCCGGCTTAACGCCGGGGACTATAACCGAATAACATAATTTCACATTCGTGGAGTCGAAACCATGAAATCTTCCTTCGTCCCCTTCGTTATTTTTATGCTCATTCTGTTTGGCCCCGTTGTCTCTTTAGGGCAGGCCCTTAGCCCACCGGATAAAAATATCCTCGAGCAGGACCGCTCCATCACCGGTGAAATCATCTATGATGGGGATCAAACAGCAGCCGTCATAGTCAATCTTTATAAGATAGCAGAATCCTCTCGAGGTCAATCCCGCCGGCTCAGTAAGACCGATATTTATGGGGATATAGAGCCTTTTGAAATCCTTAAATTAGACAAACAAGGCCCCTATAAATTTGATAATTTGCCTGAAGGAAATTATTCTGTAGTCGCATTCATTGACATCGACGGAAATAGTAAACTGGGCTTTGATCCGCCGGAACCCTGGGGCTGGTACTCCGAACAGTCGGGAGGCGGTATTGATGCCATTGACCTTGAGGAAAAAAATGAAGCCGCCGCCGATTGCCTCCTGCGTTGTCCTGCGCCCTTTCCCAAAGAAGATAGACGCACCGACCACGGCGCCCTCCGGTGGATTAAAGGACTGCCCGTTCTGCAGCTTTGGGGAACCCCCCGGCAACGCGGCTTCGCCCACGGATACCTGGCGGCTCAACAAATTATCGACTTTCTCGAATTCTACATCATCGAAGACGTCTGGCGCTCGGCCCGGCGTTATCAGGAAACTTTTGTTCCTTTCCTGGAGAGCCGCTTTCACTGCCCGGATGAGTTTATCGAAGAATGCGATGCCGTTGTCGAAGGCATGATGGCTTCCGGCATCGATATGAAAGTCAAATCCTTAGGTCGGGATTTCAACCGCACCGACCTGTTGGCCATCAACTCATACATCGAGAGGCGTGCCGCATCAGAAGCTAAAACGCCTTCTTCCTGCACCCAGTTTGCTTTCTGGGGCAAACAAACCGAGGGCAGCGAACTCAAGGGCGGTCTTATCGCCGCCCGCAACATGGACGGCGAATGCGATATCCGCAAGGTCACCGTCAGTCATTTTCTGCTTTATGCCGTCGATCCCCTTCGGCCTGATCGCAAAAGCTGGTTTTCCGCCATGTGGCCCGGTTTTGTCGGCACCATCTCCGGCATCAATGAAGACGGCCTCTTCAGCATGGAAAACGCCGGCCCCACCGGTCCCGGACCCGTTGTCGGGGGTATCGTCCCTTGCTCTTACGTCCAGCGCTACGTCCTGGAAAACGCCTCCGCCGACGCCACCCCTGAAAGCGTCCTGCAAATGATGCGGCTTTTTAAAAACGAAGGCGGCGGCATCACCGCCCCCGGCTCCATCATCCTTTGGGCCGTGCCCTATCAGGATCAAAAAATCCCCGCCTTCATATATGAAGGCGATCGCTTCGGCGGCGCCATGCGACTCCCCGCCGACGTCAGGCCTATCGACTCCACCAACATCATGGCCTCCAACCACCATAAGGTCTATGGCTGCGATCCCTTGAAACCTGACTATTGTTTCGGCAGAAAAGTCTCCGGCTCGACCCTCAACCGTTATAAAACCGGCATGGAGATGCTCGAAAATTGGTCCCGTCAGGCCCAACCTTTGGGCCTCGCTGAAGCCAAACAACTCCTGCAGGCCGTCGCTCACGGTTCTACTGAATACTCTGTCATCTTCAAGGCGAACGAAAAACGCATCCTTGTTGCCGTCGATGACCTCAAACCCGACGCCTGGGATGCCCCTCATTTAAAATGGACTGAATTTCAGTTCGACGAGTTGTTCAAAAGATGATAGGTATCCAATTATTCAATTATTATGGGTGGTATGCCCACGCCGGCGGAGGAATTTATAAAACAATGTGTCATAGCTCAATATATTTGATGTAAATCCCGGATTTTCCACGAAGCGAAAGGGGTACAAAATGAGAAACCATATTTTATTTCCCCAATCTTTTTTATTGTTTTTAACCGTAATTGCCGGTGTTTCCTGCGAACAGGCTGATACCTCTCTTACACCATTGCTGCCTGAACAACTCACCAACACCGCCGATCAACCCGCCCTGGGCACGCACGGCATGGTCAGTTCCGGCCACCCTTTAGCCACGCAGGCGGGTCTGGAAATCTTCGCTGCCGGCGGCAACGCCTTTGACGCCGCCATTGCCGTCGCCGCCGCCCTGAACGTCACCGAACCGATGATGTCCGGTATCGGCGGTTACGGCACGGTCATTGTTTATGACGCCCGCCGGGGCCGGGCTCGCTTTCTCAACTGCAGCAGTCGTATTCCCGCCGCCGTAGATTCGGACGTCTATCGTCCGCCCACCCCCAATTACCGGCAAAACCGCCGCAACGCCAAAGCCGTCTCCACCCCCGGAAACGTCCACGCCTGGCAGTTGATGCACCAAGATTACGGCAAACTATCCTGGGATAAGCTTTTCCAACCGGCCATCGAACTGGCCGAGCAGGGCTTTATCCTCCGTGCCAGGACCGCCAATTCAATCGGATCGGCTTTTCGTTCCTTTCCTGAACATGCTCAAGACATTTACGGTCCCAGTGGCGCCCCTTTGAAAGGGGGTGAGCGCTTGATTCAAAAAGAACTGGGCCATTCTTTTCGGCTCATTGCCCAACAGGGCGCCGAGGTGGTTTATAACGGCTCCATTGCCCAGGCCATCGACCAGGCCATGCGCCAGGCGGAAGGCTTTTTGTCAATTGACGATTTGAGAAAAGACAAAGCAGAATGGTTTGAACCTATCAGTATCAATTACCGTGACTGCCAAGTCATCACCGCCTCGCCGCCTTCGACCGCTTTCCCATCGTTAATTAGGCTAGGAATGATGAGCCGATTCGATCCGTCGGAATTGGGCCATAACACTACCGAGTACCTGCATCGTTTTGCCGAAGTCACCAAACACGCCTTCTGGTGCCGGCTCGCCTATGCCGGAGGCCCTGACCTCTCCCCGCCGCCTTTGAACCGTTTGCTTTCGGAGGAATACTGGAAACAGCAAGTGGGGCAAATTGATCTCAATCAAGCTAAACCATTTGAATACCCCGGCATTATCTCCGAACCCAGCCCTCATACCACCCATTTCGTCGTGGCCGACAAATTCGGCAATATTGTCTGCGCCACTCAGACTTTGGGCAATGCCTTCGGCAGCCGCATCATGCCCGAAGGCACCGGCATCTGGCTCAATAACTCCCTGGCCTATTGCACCTTCGAGCCCAAGGGCAATCCCATGGACGCCCATGCCGGCCATTATAAGCTCTCCGGTGATTGTCCCACCCTGATAATTCGCAACGGTCGGCCCTGGGTGGCTATCGGCACCCCCGGCGGTCACACTATCGGCCAGACGGTGCCCCAGATGCTTATGAACCTTATCGACTTCAACATGAACATCCAGCAGGCCATTGCCGCCGGCCGAATTAGTTTCGTTGAGCCGGACACCCTCAGCATCGAAAGGACCATACCCGAGATGGTCCGGCAGCAGCTAGCGCAGAGGGGCCATAAAATACGCACCGGCGGCTCACTGGGCTGCGCCCACGGCCTGACCATTGAATACGACCAACAGGGCCTACCAATTCGGTTCACCGGCGCCGCCGATCCCCGCGGCCAGGGCTTGGCTAAAGGTTACTAAACCTATATCATATTAGCAATGACTATGAAGAAGATTTTATTCAGGGACTTGTTATCAGTTGGTCTGGAGGCGGATTTGGAACGGTTGAACCCGTGGTGGCGCAGCTTGCCCCAGCCGCAGTTGCCTCCCGTACGCCGATGGGCTTTACCCGAGGCGATGCGGAATCTGCAAGAGGGTTTGACTAAAATCACGGTGTTAAGAGGTCCGCGCCAGATCGGTAAAAGCACATTAATCCGGCAAATGATCGAGAATTTGCTGAATAAGGGGATTTCTCCCCGGAACATTTTTCTGGTGCAATATGACGAGTTGCCGGAATTACTAAAAGTTGAAGAATCCATTCTTCGCCTTATAGACTGGTTTGAAAAGCATATCCTGGCCAAGACGTTCAATGAAGCAGCCAGGGACGGGCAGCAGGTTTACATATTTTTAGATGAGGTGCAGAACCTGGATAACTGGGCGCCGCAATTGAAGTTCCTGGTCGATAGCAGCGATGTGCGGGTGATGGTTACGGGCAGTTCCGCCCTGAGAATTGAGCACGGACGGGATAGCCTGGCCGGGCGGATCAGAACGTTGGAAATGGGGCCCCTGCTTTTGCGGGAAATACTGGAGATTCGACAGGAAGGCGCTATGCCGGGATACAAGCCCGTAAACAATCTGGCGGCTCTGAAAGAAAAAAAATTCTGGCTCGAACTCAGGGAATTCGGGAAGGAGCATCAACCGGAGAGAGACCGGGCCTTTTGGGCATTCTCCCAACGGGGCGCCTACCCGATCGCTCACGCAAAAAAAGATACCCCCTGGGAGGAGCTGGCTGATCTTTTGATAGAGACCGTTATCCGCCGGGCTATCCGGCATGATTTACGAATAGGTCCTAAAGGAAGAAAACGCGATGAACACTTACTGGAAGAGGTTTTTCGGCTGGCCTGCCGTTACATCGGTCAGTCCCCTCGACAAAGCCTTTATCTGGACGAGGTCAGGCAGGCCATGAACGCCAACATTGGCTGGCGGCGGATATTGGCCTATTTAAAATTCCTGGATGACACACTCCTCCTTCGGTTAATTGAGCCGTTGGAGCTTAGATTGAAACGTGCCCGCGGGCCGGCTAAACTTTGTTTGTGCGACCATTCCCTGCGGGCCGCCTGGTTACAGGAAGTGATCCCGCTGGACGAGAAAGGATTAAAAAAAAGTCCTCATCTGCGCGATTTGTCCGGTCATATCGCCGAAAGCACCGCAGGTTATTTCTTCAAATCGCTGATCCAACTGGATATTGCCCATTTCCCCGAACGATCCGCCGAGCCCGAGGTGGATTTTGTACTGACTATCGGAGAGCAACGGATTCCGGTCGAGATCAAATACCGAACGCATATTACCTGGCAGGATACCCGCGGGCTGCGCAGCTTTATCGAAAAGAGCGTTTACAACGCTCCCTTTGGGATTTTAGTCACGCAAAGTGATGAGATGGCTACGGATGACCCGCGCATCGTGAGTATTCCGCTGGCGTCGCTGCTGCTCATGCGTTAAAGCAGAATTAAATTTTACAGGACAACTTTATTTTGTGCCCAGGGCATCGAATTTTACGAACAGCAATAGGGAGGTAATACCGATGAAGGACTTAAACAAGCGCGTTGAGGAAATTCAGGCACTTTTTAAGAAACATCGCCGCTTGGACTTAAAAGAATTGCCCACCAGAACGATATTCATTGATCCCCTTTTAGGTTCGCTCGGCTGGGATGTGCGCGATCCGGATGAAGTCGAACTCGAATACCCGACCATTGACGGCAAGTCCGTTGACTATGCCCTTAAGATCAACAAAAAGGTAGTCGCCTTGGTGGAAGCCAAGGCGCTTAACGATCCGCTCGACGACGTCAAATCCATAACCCAAATCGTAGGTTACGCCGCCAATGACGGCGTAGAATGGTGCGTGCTGACCAACGGTATAAGGTGGAAGGTATATAGCAGTTCACAGAAGACCACGGCTCCAAACAAGCTGCTCTTCGAGGTATCACTTATTCCAGAAGAAGCGTCCGAACAATCAACCGAGCAGATTGCCTCTCAACTGGCACGTTTATCGCGGGAGTCATTAGCTCAAGGAGTATTGGACCAACTTGGAGAAATAGTGTTCACAACCGCCAAAGTGCGTAAAGCTTTAGATCGTCTTTTCATGGAGCCGGATAAGCTGATAAATCTCGTTCGTAAAAATATCCTTGATGATAGTGTCTCTAAAGCACAGATTCGGTTCGCCCTCCAAAGAATTTGGCCAATTGAAGGATCGGATAAATTTTCAAAAGAAACTACCACTGCTAAGCTTAAAACAGCGCCCCGAAAGACACGTGGTCCGCGCGAACAAATAGAATACGGCGAGGAACATCACACCTCTGGCAAACCCGCTGAGGTGGTGGAGCTTTACCGAGCGTTGGACAGAATATGTCAGGACTTTTCGCCAGGACAAATCATACGGAGGCATCTGGCAAAATACATAGCATGGACACACGACAAGAAAGTTTTTTGTTCCGGCCATCTACAACATAGCGGATTGCGGATATGGCTTAAGATAGATCCAAATATTATTCCGCCGGATACCTTATACGCGCGCGATGTTTCCCATGTAGGACATTGGGGTGTTGGCGACGTTGAACTTAAGATTAAAGATAGAGAGAGCCTGCGGGATTCCGAAAGATTTATTCGGGCATCTTATGAATCAAGGAGTAAATAAAGACATACGTTATTTCTTCAGATCTTAAACATTCGATAATTTTTTCGGCCTGGATGTCAGGATTTATGTAGAATAATGCAATATTTGGCTAAAATGTTATATGGATTTTTGTTTTCCGGAGGTGTTTATGAAACGACTTATTCTACTCGTACCTATGATCATTTTTTTGACTTACCCGGCAACCTTTGGCCAGGGAAATATCGCCTTTGACGATTATTTTATCGACCGGACGATGCGGATCGATTTTTTTATGACGGGCAACGCCCGGGAGGAAGTCATCACCCTGGATAGAATATATCAGCAGGGGGTATGGGCGGGCAATCCGGATCGGTTGCTCGACCATTTCAATAATGGCGCGTATTATATCAAGGTGTATGATATCGCCACCAATAATTTAATCTTTTCCCGGGGTTTTAGCTGTATATTTTTTGAATACAGGACCACCGATCCGGCCCACATCGGCGTTAAAAAAACTTATCACGAATCCGCCCTCATCCCTTATCCGAAAAGGCCGGTCCTGTTTGTCATGGAAGTCCGCGATAAATTAAACATTCTGCATCCAACATTTATTCAAAAAATCGACCCGGAGGATATATCGATTATCAAGGAGTCGGCGCACACCGACGACCGGATTTATCAGGCCCTTGTCAGCGGCGACCCGCACTATAAGGTTGATCTGGCCTTTATCGCTGAAGGCTACACCATCGATCAGTGGGACAAGTTCAAAAATGACGTGGATCGCTATATTGAAGCCTTGTTCGAATATGAACCTTTTCAAAGCCGCAAAGACAAATTCAACATCTATGGCGTCTTTCGCCCTTCCGCCGAGGCCGGCGTGGACCAGCCCACGCGCGACTCTTTTAAAAATACCGTCCTGGACGCTTCCTTCAACGCCCTCGACACCCCCCGCTATATGCTGCTCAACAACAATCAGGTTTTACGCGATATAGCGGCAGCGGTGCCCTATGACACGCTGGCCGTCATCGCCAACACCGAACGCTACGGCGGGGGCGGCATTTACAATGATTATTGCGTCTTCGCCGCCGATAATCGGCGCAGCCTGCAGACCTGCCCCCACGAGTTTGGCCATTCCTTCGGGGGCCTGGCCGATGAATATTTCTCCTCCCGGGTGGCCTATAACGATATGTACCCCAAGGGCGTGGAGCCCACCGAGGCCAACATCACCGCCCTTTTGGACCCGGCCAATCCCAAGTGGAAACACCTTATGGACCCCGGCCTGGAGATTCCCACGATTTACAACGATTCCCTCAAAGGCAAAATCGGCGTTTTCGAAGGGGCCGGCTACGCCGCCAAAGGCCTTTACAGACCCATGAATAATTGTATAATGCGCAGCGGATCTATATTTTGCCGTGTGTGTCAAAACGCGTTGATTCAGGTGATCGATTTTTACGCCAACTGAAACTGGACCTAAATATAAGGATTCCAATCTTTTTATAACTTTATTCAATGGAGGTTTTTTCATGAATCAGTATCTTTCTAACCGATGTCGTATCTTACTGTTTTCTTTGACTCTCATCCTTTTGGTGTCATTTACCAGCCAAATCCTGGCGCAGGTTTATACCGAATCCGACGAGGCCAAACAGCGGCTCCAATGGTTCGAACAGCACCAGGAGATGCGGGCCGCCTCGCCTTTTAACAACCTCTCCTGGCAGTTTGTCGGCCCGGTCAGAATGACCGGCAGATTGACGGATGTTGAGGTTCATCCCGCGGCCCCCGAAACCGTTTATATCGCCAGCGCCTCCGGCGGCGTCTTCAAGAGCGCCGACGACGGCGAAACCTGGTCGGCCATTTTTGAAGATTATCCTGCTGCTTCCATCGGCGACCTCGCCATTACTCCTTCCAATCCCAGGGTTGTCTGGGTGGGCACCGGCGAAGCCAACATCTTCCGCAGTTCCATGGCCGGCACCGGCATCTATAAATCGACCGACGCCGGACAAACCTTCCGGTACATGGGCCTGGCCGACACTCAGCATATCGCCCGTATTATCGTTCACCCCACCAATCCCAACATCGTCTATGTCGCTTCACCCGGTCATGAATACACCTATAATAAGGAAAGGGGCGTCTTCAAGACCACCGACGGCGGTAAAACCTGGGAAAAAGTCTTTTACAAGGATGAAA
>LJUC01000149.1 GCA_001303695.1 Phycisphaerae bacterium SM23_30 | reverse complement strand
CTCCGCCTCCGCGCCGGTCAGGGCCCGATACATGATATTCTTTACTAAAGGCGGCGTCCTGGTATGCGTGGCCCATTTCACGAAAAAATCAAAGGAAATCGGCGCTACTATCATGATAAAAAAGGTACAGCCCAGCAGAAACAAGACGGCCGAAAAGGGCATAAAGAAGCGCACGTACTTTTTCTCATGAGGATACAGCCCCGCCGCCACAAATCCCCACATTTGATAAAAAATCCAGGGCGACGATATGAAAATCCCCATATAAAGCGACAGTCGCACCGTCATTATAAACGCTTCCGGCAGGGAAGATACGTATAATTGATGCTCAATCTTCGAGGCCTCCAGCGCTATCAGCAGCGGCTGGGCCAGAAAACCTAAAATCTCATTCCTGAAGTAAAAACAGACCCCAAATCCCGCCAACAAACCATAGATGCTCTTGAGCATTCGGCTGCGCAGCTCTTCCAGGTGCTCGCCGAAACTCATCCGGGAATCCGCCAGCGGATCACGGTCTTTATCTTTTGCCGGCCTTTTTGCTTTACCGAAAATCATGATCGCCCATCTCGACGTAAAAACTCCTCCAGGATATCGCACGCCGCCAGCATATCACGCCGCTGCCGACGTTTCTTGCGCGATAAACCGCTCCGGGATAATTTATCATCTGCCGCCATGCTGCTCAAACGTTCGTCCTGCAAATGCACCGGCTTGCCTGACGCCCGGGACAACTCCCGGGCGAAACGCCGCGCCCGTCGCGCCTGCTCGCCCTCGCTGTCATCCATATTCAAGGGCAGCCCCACCACCAAAGCCTCCACCTGATTGTCCTCGATGATCTCTCTCAGCCGCGCCAAAACCTCTTTGCTACCGCCGCGACCTAATGACAACCGGCAAAGCGGCGATACGATCGTCTCCTGCGCATCGCAAAGCGCCAATCCCAACCGTCTCAAACCATAATCAATGCCCAGATAACGCATGTTTATAGATACCGCTCGTGCCCTTTGTCCTTCAACTGCCCCAGCATCTCCCGCAGGCGATCCGTCTCATCGCGCCGGCATATCAGCGTCGCGTCCGGGGTATGCACGATGATTAAATCCTCCACGTGAACCGCGGCAATCAGATGATCCGGCGATTCACTGATGGCGATGTTGTTTTGGCAGTCCAGCCATTCGCACCGCGTCTCCGGCGTGGTTACATTATCATCCTGATCGACGGCGCCGATATTGTCGGCCAGCGTCTGGTACGAACCCACGTCTTCCCAGTGGCAGTCCAGCTCGCACATATATACCTCTTGAGCTCGTTCCATCACGGCAAAATCGATACTGATATTCTCCAATTCGCCGAATTCCTGCTGCAAGACTTCATCCCGGCTTTCGCCTTGCCACGCCTGACCGATTCGCCGCAGTCGTTCGGCGTTGTGAGGTAGAAAACACTCCAGTTGCTGCAAAATCGTATCCACCCGCCACACGAACATCCCGCTGTTCCAGCAATATTTCCCGGAGCGTATGTATTTATGCGCCGTGCTCTTGTTGGGTTTTTCCTTAAAAGCCGCCACCGAAAATATCCCGTCCTGACCGGCATCCGATCCCCGCTTGAGATAACCCAGGCCCGTATGGGCGTAACGGGCCTTGATCCCAAACGTAAACAGCGCCGTCGGATGACTCTCGATAAAGCTCAACGCTTCCCGGATCGCCTCCGCCAACGGTGCCACCGGCTCGATGATCTGATCGGCGCTGAAGACCGCCATCACCGCTTCCGGCGACTTTAACTTCAGAACCGTCGCCGCCAGCCCGATCGCGTTGGCGGTGTTGCGGCCCATCGGCTCGCCCAAAACGTTCTCTGCCGGCAGATCCGGCAAATGCTCCCGCACCACTGCGGCATACTCGGCGTTGGTCACCACTAATATATGTTCGGGATCGAATATATGGCGCACCCGATTAACGCAAAGCCGCAACAGGGATTGCTCGGCAAAAATATTAATAATCTGCTTGGGCCGGTGTTCCCGGCTCAACGGCCACAACCTTTGTCCCGAACCGCCCGCCATAATTACTGCGTAATGCATATTGCTTCTCTTTCCTTTTCAAATTTTCCGCTTTATTCGACGTTGGCGCCTTGTCATGCGTCATTTCACCCAGGCCTGTTGCCGGATGCCTTATCCCTTCTTTAAATCATCGCTTTACCTTCAAAAAATACTCCATCAACTCATAACCTTTTTCGATCCGAAATCCGCTCTCTGCCGCGTTCGCTTCGCTGAAAGATTCCTGCCCGGCGCCGACAATCTCGGCGCCCGCCAGGGTGAACGGCACCGGATCTTCCGTATGCGTCCGCCGCCCGATCGGCGTAGAATGATCCGGCAGCACCATTATCCTCCCCTCCCTTTGACCTTGCAGCCTCTCTAGCAGCGGCCCCACAATATACTTATCAATCCGCTCCACCGCCTCCACCTTCTCGGCCGCCAGCTGCTCATGACCCGCTTCGTCCGGCGCCGCCGCGTGCACCAGCACCAGATCATTTTCCGCCAGTGCCGCCAGCGCCGCCTCTCCCTTGCCCTGATAGTTCGTATCCAGATAACCCGTCGCCCCTTCCACTTGCACGATCTTCATCCCCGCCAGCCGGGCCAGACCCCGCAGTAGATCCACCCCCGTAATCACCGCTCCCCTCTGCCCGAACCGCCGACGAAAACTCTCCAGTTGCCCCTGCCGCCCTTGACCCCACAGCCAGATATTAGAAGCCTGGTTCTCGCCCAGCTCCAGCCGTACCTGGTTCACTTGGTGCCTTTGCAGTATCTTTGCCGCCTGCTCCATTATGCGGCTGAGTATTTTGCCGTGCCTGCCCCGCGGCAGATATTTCGCGATCGGCTTATCAATAATGTCATAAGGTGACGCCAGTTCGCTGTTAAAGTTCCCGCCCCGGTACACCATCAGGTGTCGATAGCTTTCTCCCGGATAAAATCTTATCTTCTCATCGGACAACCGCTCATTTAAATCTTCCATTAACTTAAATGCCTGCACCGTCTCTATTCGACCCGCCGTACAATCCACCATCAAGCCGTCCGCCGTCGTCACCAGGTTGCACCGGAAAATCCAGTCTTCCGGACCCGTCCGGATGCCGCGGGCCGCTGCCTCTAATGGCGCCCGACCCTTGTGATATACCTCAGGATCGTAGCCCAGCACGCTCATTAACGCCACCTCGCAGCCCGGCGCAAAACCTTCCGGCACCGTGCGCACCAGCCCCAGGCGGCCGCGACGGGTGATCCAATCCGTATGCGGAATCCGGGCCTTCTCCAGTACCGTCAGGCCGCCCAGTTCCGCCAGCGGCTCATCCGCCGCCCCATCCATCACTACGATAGCGTACTTCATTAACTTTTATCCGACCATTACCATTGGGTGGCAGCCTCAAGCCCAAAGGGCTTGGGGATGGTACGGCCAAATGAATTCGGGCAAAATTCCACATCGCTTTGTATCAATTAACATCATCACTAATCATCCGACGGCAGCGCCGCCACCGGGATGCATACCGGTTCCGATTGCACCGCCTCCAGCCGCGCCAGTTCCTCAACCGCCTCCTGCATATCTCCCTGCCGTACCTGATAGGTCGTTATCACCACCGGTACGTATTCTCCGCTTCTGCTTGCCCGTTGCAGACAGCCGGAAACACTGATTTTTTTCTCCCCCAATACGCCCAATATCCGGGCGAGCACTCCCGGCCGATCAACCGACGATAAACGCAGATAAAATTGGCTGGTTGTCTCCTCACCGGACCGCATCGTTGCCGGTTGCGCCTCTCGTCCAAAACCCGCCCGCGCCGCAAAGTCGCGCCCGGCGTTGCCCAGCGCCACTTCGATGATGTCCGCCACCACGGCACTGGCCGTCGGCATCATCCCCGCCCCCCGACCGTAATAAAAAGTATGTCCCGCCGCGTCGGCGAATATGCTCACCGCATTGAACGGCCCCGACACCTGCGCCAGGGCCTCTTGGCGCCTGATAAACGCCGGAAGAACCCGCAGCGAAAGCCCCTTCTCGGTCTGGTCGGCAAGCGCCAGCAGTTTCAACTCATAGCCTAATTCCTGACCGTAGCGAATATCCGCCAACTGTACGTCGTCTATCCCTTGCACCGCGATATCCTTAAAATCCACCTCCCGCCCGAACGCCAGCCGCGACAGTATCGCCAGCTTGTGGGCGCTGTCGGTCCCGTTGACATCCAGCGTCGGGTCGGCCTCGGCAAATCCCGCCGCCTGCGCTTCTTTTAAGGCCCTATCGTAATCTTTACCCGCGCCGCTCATGCCGCTGAGAATATAATTGCACGTGCCGTTGACGATCCCATACATCGCCTTAATCCGATTGGCCGCTAAACCCGTCCCTATCGCCCCGATCACCGGCACCCCGCCCATGCAGCTGGCCTCAAACGCCACGCAGCGGTCATATTGCCGCGCCGCGGCAAATATCTCGCCGCCCCGCTCGGCCAGCAGCGCCTTATTGGCCGTCACCACGTCCTTACCCGCCGCCAACAGCTTCTTATGCATCTCCGCCGCCGCCGTCATCCCCCCCACCAGTTCCGCCGCTATCTTGACCTCCTTATCCGCCAAAACCTTTTGCAGATCATCATGCACCTGACCGCCGACAACTTTAACCGGCCGCTCTCGCTTCAGGTCCGTATCCACCACGTGTGATAGCTCTAACCATACCCCTGTCTTCTGATATATGTGCTCTGCGTTTTCCTGTACCATCTTCACCACCCCCGTCCCCACCGTGCCGAATCCTATCACCGCTATCTTAACCGCTGCTTTTACCATTTGACCTTCTTCTTCCCATCCCCTCAGGGATAGCTCTGATTACGATAAGTAACTATAAACACTAGATTTACATATAATTAAAACCCAGCCTCACAACTATAACTTATACCCCTTCCAAGGTCAAGGTAAAACAGTCTCACCCGGCGACTTCCACCAATGAATTGACGACCATTAATAAAACAACCCCCGGTTTAATCCGGGGGTTAATCTTTTTTACAGTTTATTTGGCCCCCGGCTTCATGCCGGGAGTTTCCCCACTTATTTTAAACTTATCAACTGCTTACTTACCAACCTTATTCATATAGAAAATACTGTTCACAAAGAAATTCTTACCGGCATCGGTCATCTGCTCCGGCATCCCCGAATAGCCCCAGTATAACAAATGACCGTACCGGGCTACGCCGATGCCGCCGTATCCTTTACTGGTGCTCATTCCCGCCGCCAAGATCTCGGCCCCCTGCCTCTCGGCCATACGATAGGGCGACACTACCGAACCGCCGCTGGCCTTGCCTTTTTCGGCGACGTTCTGAATCCGCCATACCTTCATCTGATCCGGCAGACCTTCTCCCGCGGGGAATCGGCGATAATTAGGCGGCGTATCCCACAATTCAACTTTGGGCTCCACCTTGAAAGGCTCCATATAAACTAAATGATCAAAGGACCCAACATGGGCCACATCGGTCAGGCAGCTTCAGGTATAGAACAAAGAGGAATCCACGTTCAGCCAGGCACGCGCCTGCTGAACGCCGAAAGAACCAAACACAATAGTAGGCTTGGAATATCCCTCTGGTAACTGCAGCCCTGGAGCCCGCGCCCTCTGAGCCCCCTGGGCTCTCTGCGCTGCTTGCTCTCCACGCGGTCTGCGCGCCCGGACATAGTCTAAAACCACCACGTCAAACTCTGTGGTTTTTTCTGCCTTGAATTCCTCCTGATTCAGCATCTCAACCTTGGAGAAATTGTCTGACAATAACTTGACGAACGATTTTGCGCGGTCGGTGTCCGGCTGCCCCACATATAAAATCTCCATCTTGATCTTCTCTGCCGCCGGCGCCGCTTTCCCGGTGGGATCGGCCTTTTGAAAACCAAACAAATTCCTCGGAACACCCAGAAAGATCCCCATCGCAACCACCATAGTAATCAACCTGTTGTTCATCATCTTCTCCTTATCATTGGCCTATATTTATTCCGGCAAATTCCTTTCTTTTCCCGGCATGCCTGACCACAATTTTGCAGGGACATGCTGGCCTGTAAAACCGGGGTCTAAATGAACCCTACTATACCTACTAATTTTCTATGATTTTATCGTAGTCAACATGCTCACACAAGGCTTTTTTTTAAATTTTAACTATGGCCAAAATGATTAATATCGGTGTAAGTATTTATTTAACAAGAATTTAGCCGCTATCACCTGTCGTTTCTTCCTCAATAAAGATAAACTTATCAAACCGTAGATTCCTTACCCGTCCCGAAGTCGCCCTGAAACCGTCGATTTGGTTTTCCTTGTTCCGTGTAAATCGCACCGTCCCCAGAACCCCGCCCCGAAACTCGTCCTCCCCGTTAACCCTCATACTTATATCGCTATGCCTTTGATGCAGCGCCGTCAGTTGTCCCTCCCTGACTATAAACCTGTAAGTCGTATCCAACTCCTCACTTAAATAATAACCCGCATATTCGGCCAACTCCTCCTCGCTGAGCGTAATTGGTTCTTGTTCTTTGGTCTCTGGGGACCTTCTCTGTCGGCTGCGCGGCTCCTCCTCCGTAATTTCATCCGCCAGGTAAATATCCGCCACCTGCCGCGCCAGACCGCTCGGATTCGAATTGCTCACGTTGCTCAACACCACCACCCCGAACCGCTGCTGGGGAAACCGCGCCGCGTAACTGCGAAACCCCGCATCCGAACCGCTGTGCCCCACCGTCTTTAGCCCCTTATACTCTCCTATATTCAAAGCAAAGGCATAATTGATTTCTTCTGCGTTATTCAAAATCCCCTGCTTGTGCATCTGCTCAAACACCCCCGCGCTGCCTACCTTCTTTTCCTCAAAATTCAGCAGCCACTGCGCCAGGTCTTCCGCCGTCGTAAACAGACTCGTCGCCCCCACGTTGGCAAAACTCAACACCGCTTTTTTGTATCCCTGGTCTCTCACCGGCCGATAGGAATACGCCCGGTTTTTGACAATCATCTCATGGTCGTCATGAAAATGCGTGTTCGTCATCCCCAGCGGCTCGAAAATATGCTCCGCCGTCCACTCGCGAAACGACTGCCCCGACACCCGCGCCACAATCTCCGCCAAAAGCGTATATCCCGTATTGCAATATAAATGCTCCGCCCCCGGCTCAAAATTCAGCTCCTGCTGCCGCTGGACCAGTTTCAAAATGTGCTCCGTCGTTATCACATCATCCATCCGCCAGCCCGCCATCCGCAGCAGCACCCACTGATCCCGCAGCCCGCTGGTATGATGAACCAAATGACGTATCGTTATCGTCTTGCCCAAATCTCCCACTTCCGGCAGATACTCGCGTATGTCGTCATCCAGCGACAGCTTGCCCTCTTCGGCCAGCAGCAGGATCGCAAACGCCGTAAACTGCTTCGACACCGACGCCACGTGAAACACCGTATCCGGCCCGATCGCCGCCCCATACTCCAACTGCGCCGTCCCGTACCCCTTCTTATATACCACCTGCCCATCCTTAATCACCGCCAACGCCGCCCCCGGCGTCTCTTCATTAAACCGCCCAAACACCTCATCCACCCGCGCCTCCATTTCCAGATCGTAAATCTCACCTGATTTAACTGAAACAGACCGACATGAAGTTGAAATTAAACATATAGCGTACAACACAAAATAAAACATAATGATCGACTTTTTCAAAACCGACTCCTTTTAAAAAATTTCAAATCTTGATTCAGCCCTTGCCGGATGACTATAGGGCCTCCAAAATAAAGGCGCCGGATACAAACCGGTATCATCAGCGTCTATAAGCTCAAATTGTATCTTATACTCGCCGGATTCCCACTCTTTCTCCATTGGAAATGAGATAGATTCAAATTCCCGTCCTTTCGAAACGTATAATGGACCTCTCTGGAATGGCGTAATTGTTATATAGATTCTCCGCTCCTCACCTTTCTGCAGGACTTCAAAACGACCTAATACATCTGCTACATCAGAAATGCCCGCCGCCGTGCCCGCCACATAAAACGGCCACATGACCGGAAGTGACCCGACAAAGGGCGTCCCACATATAAAAGGCCGTTCACTCCGCATTTCTTTCGATGCATTATTTACCGGATAAATATAAACCTGGAAAGAATAATCTTTACTGAGGCATATCGGCCCTTCCAATGCTTTCAGCGTCGCTTGAATTTGTAGTGGTTCATCAGGTTTGAATGGGGATTTTGTTGGAAATATTTGTAATTGCAGCGATCCGGGGGTGTTTTTACAACTTGCAAATAATGCCCAGGGAAAAACCCATAAAAACATCCAGACACTGACCTTGAATCCACCCGTCAAAATTACCTTATACTTTTTCATCTCTTCTTCCCTTAAAACATATTTTTACAAACAAAACCATGCCAAACCAAAACCCACCGCCCCTGCCAGCAGGGCATAATACAAAAACGGCAGCACCTTCCGGCGAACAACCAATCCCTCATTACCTAAAAGCCCCACCACCGCCGACGCCTTGGATTAGGAATTATTATGTATATGAATAATCTTATAAACAAGTATCTTCCTTGTTAGAATTACTATCAAATTCTATTAAGGCATCCTCTATATTATCAACTATATGAAATATTTCATCCATTTTAGTAATCTTGAATATTTCGCGTATGGTTTCATTAACATTAGTCAAAACCAATGTTTTTCCCATTATGGATAATTTTTTATTTAGGCGAATAAGAATACCAAGAAACATGGAAGAAACATGCTTGACACTACTCAAATCCAAAATAAGACACTTAAAGACTTTATTGTTAAAATCATCATGTTTTATCAACGTGTAAAGATTGTCAGCTAAGTAATCTATATCTGTATCATCAATTAAATCATTTTTAATTGGAGATACAGTAATACCAATAGATTCATTCTGCATCTTAATTGGGAAATTTTTACTATTATTTTTAGACGGCGAATATGTATTTATAAACTCGTCTATTTTTTTTATTCTCTTAGGATCAATATTTGCCATCTGCTTTTTCTCCTGATATTTTTGTTTCTGCCTTGTTCTTTTGTTCTCCTATGATATATCCGACCCATTGTCTAACAAGTTCCATAGAATCTTTTTCGCTTTTTCGAATCGCCTCTACTAATAATTCATTCTGTTGTAAAAGCTTTTCCGTATTTGCTAATAAATTCATGCCATTGCTAACTGCCTCCCTGAGCTTACTTAATTCTTCTTGCATGTTATTATTTTGAGCAGTTAAACTTTTATTGAGCTTAACCAAATTCCATACCAGGATTACAGCTATAACAACAGGTAATCCCAAAGATGCTATGGCATCAAAGATAACTTCATAATTCATTAAAATATCTCCCACGCATACAAATATATATACTCACAGCATTTACTACCGAGATTTCCCAGATAAACAACTCCAAACACACTTCTTCTGCTACTTATCATGATACTACCAAATTTGCAGAGCTTATGCAATTCATTTTGGCATGATTTCAGTACGATAAGCTGTATTTGGCCATCTCTAAACCATAAATCTTGTTCATTTTAAGACATATGACCGTCTTCCTGATACTCCGGAGCGTACCTTAATCGCTCCCCTTGGTGTTAAAGTAGCTTAGATGGTACTGTCATTCCGTCTTAAAATCATGGCAACTCAGGCGAGTCCAGTTGATGGCATGCCTGCCTTCTTTAATCCACTGTTCCGCCGTGCCTCGTTTTGTTATAAAAGTTGACTACGTTTTTTGATTTCCATCGTAAATTAG
>LJUC01000148.1 GCA_001303695.1 Phycisphaerae bacterium SM23_30 | reverse complement strand
CGTCGTCGGTCCAGCCGGCCGATCCGTAGGCCCGCGGCGGGTTGGGCGTGTCGTGGTCTTCCTGTTCAAAGATGACGTCCAGCGATTCGGTGATATTGGTAGTGGTTTTCTCGGCGATGTCGTAGATGAACCAGTCGCCGTCGGCGAACCAGGAAAGATATTTACCGCCGGGCGAGAGGGAGGCGCTGCCGTAAAGTTGCTTTTTAACGAGGGTGCACTTAGCGGTTTTGGTGTCGATCACATAGACGTCGCTATAAGTGCCGTCGTAGGAGATCATTTTGGTATAAGGTTTTCCATGGCTGGCCACCGCGATCCGGCCGTTGCGGGCCAGGTTCATGCTGGCAATTTCATCGTCGGCAAGCTGGACAAAGCTGCGACTGTCGATGTGATAAACCGACAGGCGGGAGGTATTGTTCATTTGATTTACCATTCTCTTTTGCTGCGGATAAGGATAGGGATCGTTCCAGTGCCACAATTCGAATTCGGCTTTGGCCTCTTCGGGTTCCTCTGTTTTTTCCTCTTCTTGTTTTTTAGGCTCGGGCAGCTTATCGATTGAGAAAGAGATCACCTTGTCGCCGTAAAAGGATATGCCGCCGCCCACTATCGCCATACCTTCGGGGAAATTAGCCGTGGTGGTATGCGAAACCCACAGGTAAGCCTTTTCATCGGTCAGTTTGCCCCCATATATGCTCCGAACCGGCTCATCCATGTACTGGTAATCACGGTCGGTGAAAAAGGCAAACTGCTCCTCTTGCTGATCCAGCACCAGGTTTGTATATCTACCTTCGCCGGTCAGCAGATCGTCGGTATTGCCGGTATGGGGATGGTGATTATAGAGGCCGTTGTTTTTGGGATTTTCTTGGTCGGAGACCATGTAAAACAGGTTTTCTCCGTCTCTGGTGAAATTATAGTTAGTGACATTTTCGAATTTAATTTCCTGATCGCCTTCCAGGGTCCGCAGCACCATCGGGGCCCCGGCAGGCGCTTCTTCGCGGGCGCCTCTGCCGGGTCGGCGCTGTTCACTGATTTGCCTTCTTTGGCCTCTTCTTTGGGCGGCCCTTTGTCGTCCGGTTTCTTCTTCGGGGGCTTGTTCGCTTTCCTTTTCCGGCACCGGCAATAAATAGGCCAACCAGCCGCCGGCCTCGGCAGGCATCTTGAAGTTTTGGACCTCTTCAATAAAGGTCAGGCTGCCGTCGGCTAATTTCATCAGGGTGAGCTTTTTCCGGGGGGCGTCGGCTTCCTCCTCCTTGGCTTTGTCAATCTCTTCCTGGCTGGGGGAAGTGAAGAACACCAGATAGTCCGAGTCGTAACTGAATTGCGCCGCTGCGGCGCCGGCGGCACTGCCGGGGCCGAGAATATGACGATACTCGGTTTGCTGGGTAAGATTCTTAACCACCAGTTCGGCCTGGCCCTCTTTCCCGGGAGCGGTGATATAGAAGGCCCAATTACCGTCGGCCGAAATCCCCTGTCCTCTAAGGGATATCCAGGAATCGTAATCGTCATGGGTCAAGGAACGTTTGACGCGATCGCTTTGAGCTTGGGCTCCGGCGGGGATCGATAAGACCAGCGCCGAGATCAATGCCATCAGGGTAATTAATCTTAGTGACTTCAGCATGAATTCTCCTTTCCAAAAAACACCTTAAGAAAATTGATGATACCAAATTTGTCATTGACTCCTTTTTATCCGAAAACGATGGACTTATCATTATAATACAACCCTGTTGTGTTGTAACCTTAAAAAATCCGGATTTGTAAGGCTTCTCATCCATTCGGCAGGCGAACCGAGGGAACCCCCATAGCGCCAATGAATCTAAGCATAGTAATACAAACAATTTGCGCCGAACTCTCCCGGGAACACCCCGGCAAATAACAAATCAGATAAAGCTAAAGCGCCCCAAAAAAACCGCGAACTTCAGTTGCAAAATACTGCCTTTTTCGCCCAGGCGACAAGCCGGCCACTCGATTATAAGGTTCGTTAGAGCTTCCAAAACTATCCCTACGTGATCGCGTAGCCAATATTCGTAATGGCCCAAGAGCGTAATCCTGAAAGAACCGCCTATAAAAGGTAAATACTCGGCGTCACCCGGGCGGAAACGGAGCCGGTCGGGGAGCTTCAGTTTGCAGATCTTCTCTTGGCCACAGATGATCATAATTATCGGGCTTATCCAGACCTACCCCCGATTTAACGCGGCCCCCCAAACGCAGGCACTGAATAATAATAAGGTTGCCGACACCGCAGCCGACATCCAGGATCCGCATCCCCGTCAGGCCGCCGCGTACCCCATGACGCAAACGGGATAGGACCCGGCGATGGCCGGGCACAAACAGCGGAACATGCTTACCGAAAATACCAATACTGCCGTCCGTGCGGGAAGGCGCATTGTCAAGGAGCGGTTATGGATATCGGTCAGATTGAAAAATTTTTAGAAACCTGCGATCTACGAGAGTTATACACCGTCGAAGCCAAATTAACCGACCTGATCAAAAAGGCCAAACAACACACGGCCTTGATGGAGGATACTCAGGCCCGCCAGTTACGCCGTGAAGAACGCTTCGAGACCACCCTGTCGGGATCACTTATCCGCGTCACCGACGTTAAACCGGGCGAACGCAAGGAGTACAGTATAACCATTCAAGACCTTTCCCGCAGCGGCATGAAATTCAAGGTGGACACCACCTTTATACCCTCGCGGGTGGTGGAGGTGCTCTTTGGAGCGCCAGGGGGTAAAATCAAGCAGACCTTCATGGAAGTGGTCCGGATGAAAAAACGGACCGATTCGGGCGGCGCCTGGCTGGAGGTAGGCTGCCGCAAGATTGGTGAGGAAGCCGTTCACCGGTTACGCCTGCAGGAAAAGCGGATTGCGCAGATGCGGAGCAAACTGCATCAGCGAAGCGGACTCCAGGTGCTAGTGGTGGGTCCGGAGATAGAAGAAGTTACCAAATTGGTCAACCGTATCAAAAACGACGGTTACCAGGTGCGGCGTGTGGACATCCCCAAACTGGCCGTCCGCCGCGCCGAAAACCTGGGATCACATCTGGTGATATACTATCAAGGCGAAGAGCTCTGCCGGGATCCCGAACTGCTGAAAACCGCTGTCTCCGGACCCTCGAAACTGGCGACCTTGGCCCTGGTAGAAAATGAAGAACAACAATTTATACTTTTCCGGGCGGGCATCGACGAATGCCTCATGTTAAATCGCTGCCATGAATTTTTGTCTAACGCCATGGAGCGGGCCCTGATCGGCCGGGCCATCCGGCAAAACTATTATACCCCCGGGCAGGTATTAGTGGTGAGCAAGGATAATACCAAGATTAATCTCTTGTTTTACCAGTTTGAGGAGCAGGGATACTTATGTAAGGTGGAGCGCGATCCGCAAACGGCCCTTGAATTTAACTCCAACGAGTACGACCTGGTGCTGGCCGATTACAGCGAGTTAAGCCCGGAGAGCTTTCGAGACCTCCGCGAAAAATTTTACGATCTGCCTCTGATAGCCCTGTGCGACGAGTTTGCCTCCGGCACCCAGGCTATGGCCCAAGGGGCGAACAATTACCTCTGCATGCCTCCCACCCCGGAAAGCGTACAATTGGTCCTGGGTAACTGTGTCGCTAAAGCCCCGGTGACCTAGTCGAGACGGAAGAAAAGAAAGTTATATCCAGAAGCAACGCCATCCAAAGGATAGGGTGGGAGCGACGCTATTGAAGGCGGGGGGAACTCCTGGCTTCTTTGGGGCTGACACCCCACGGAAAAAATATAAGAAAGACCTGCGCGTCCGAGCTTTTCGGGGAAAAAAGCCACCAACCTTATTTTCAACCGGTTTATGATCCGTGGGGATTTCTTTTCTGCTTTTTTTGTTTATACTGTTTTGCGGCGGAAGAATTGCTATTATGATGTTTTAGCGCCAGAACCTGACGATGAGATAGGAAACCATGAAAACAAACGAGCCGAAACTGCTGGGTGTCTGCGGTTTCAAGAAATCGGGCAAGACCACCCTGATAGAAAAGATATTAGGGGAGCTGGCTCGCCTGGGATTTCGCGTGGGAGTAATCAAACGGCAGAATGAGCCCGTGCAAACCGAGCCGCCGGGGACGGATACTTATCGTTTTTACCGGGCGGGGGCCTCGGTCTTAGGCTGGGATGGACAAACGCTTTTTGTCAAACGCCGACAAGGTGAGCCTTTTTCCGTGGAGCAGGCCCTAAGTTTTCTGGGAGTGGACTTTGATCTGGTGCTGGTGGAAGGTTTTAAAGAAAGCGATATCGATAAGATTTGGCTCCTGCGACCCAATGAAACGGCTCCGCCGGAAGAAATTACCAATATTATCGGGGTATTGGGGTGGTCGCAAGACCGACTGGAACGGGCGATGACCTTGCTGCGGGAGCATTTACAAATCACTAATTAATGGTTAGAATCGATAAATAAATTTTTAATTTGTTCTTCCTTGAGGTTATCATGCAGACGAAATTGACCTTTCTGGGGGCGGTGCAAAATGTGACCGGCTCCCGCTGCTTATTGGAGGCCAATGGTTATAAGATATTAATCGACTGCGGGCTTTATCAGGAGAGGCAGTTGCGCAGCCGTAACTGGGATCCCTGTTATGTTCCGCCCGCCCAGATTGATGCGGTTTTGATTACCCATGCCCATCTGGACCACTGCGGCTGGTTGCCCCGGCTGGTCAAGCAGGGCTTTAAGGGCAGGGTCTTCTGCACCACCGCCACCGCGGAAATTGCCCGCATTGTTTTATTGGATTCGGCGAAACTGCAGATAGAAGACGCCGAATATAAACAAAGGCGTCATGAGAAAGAGGGTCGAACGAGCCCCTATCCTTATCAACCACTTTATAATACCGAAGATGCCGAAACGACCTTTCCCTATTTTCACCCTGTGAAATACGAAAAAGTTGTCGAGATTGCCGAGGGCGTCGAGGCCAGTTTTCACGATGCCGGTCATATCTTGGGCGCCTCGATGATAAAGCTCACCGTCGAAGGCAAGGGCCAAAAAAGGACGATTCTGTTTTCCGGCGACGTGGGCCGATGGGACAAGCCCATCCTGCGCGATCCCTCGATTTTTGACGAGGCCGATTACGTCCTGATCGAATCAACCTACGGCGACCGGGTGCATGACGATTCCAAAGATATTGAGCAGGAGCTGGCGGAGGTGATCAATAACACCAAAAATGAAGGGGGCAATATCATTATTCCCAGTTTTTCCATCGAGCGCTCCCAGGAGATGCTGTATCACCTGAACGAGCTGCTGCGGACCGATCAGATACCGCCCTTGCTTGCTTTTCTAGACAGCCCCATGGCGATTAAAGTGACCGAGGTCTTTGAAAATCATCCGGAGATGTTCGATGAAGAGATGACCGAACTGATCCGGCAAGACCAATCGCCCTTTGATTTTCCCGGTTTGATCATGTCCCGCACCACTAATACTTCCAAAGCGATCAATCATATTAAAGGTACGGTGATGGTCATTGCCGGTTCGGGCATGTGCACGGGCGGCCGCGTCAAGCACCATTTGGCCAATAACATTTCCCGTCCGGAAAGCACTATACTTTTTGTCGGCTATCAGGCCCGCGGCACCCTGGGCCGAACCATCCTGGACGGTTCGGAAAGGGTAAGAATCCTGGGTGAAAAGCGCCCGGTGCGGGCCCGAAGAAAAGAGCTTTTGCGCTGGCTTAAGGCCCTGAAGAAGCCGCCTAAAAATGTCTTCGTGGTCCACGGCGAAGCCGACGCCGCCCAAAGCTTTGCCGATTACGCCCACCAACAACTCGGCTGGAATATGACAGTTCCGGAATACCGGCAAGAGATAATAATGGATTAAATTATTTAATGGGCTCATTATGATAATAGAAATCCATAGAATAAAACCGGATTACATTTTATTTATCCTTTTTGTGCTTTTCGAGCAGCTCCGCACATTTTAAATATTGTTCTCGATATTGCAGCATCACCGGATGTACTTTTCTGGGATCAAGACGCACCTTAACCCAATCAAGTGGCGTTTCGCCTTTTTTATTCTTAACTTTCACCTCTGCCCCTTTGTTCAGTAGTAATTCTACTACTTTGTATTTTGCATTACCCGCCGCATAGTGCAGTGCCGTATCTCCGTCATCTTCTGCTGCATTTGCATCAGCCCCGTGCCCTAGTAAAAACTCTGTAACTGATATATGACCTCCCATCGCCGCGTTGAATAAAGGTGTCCATCCACCGTGATTTCTTGCGTCTATCTCTGCTCCTTTTGCGAACAGAAGTTCGGAATTTTCCCGGCTTCCCCCTATGGCCGCATAATGTAGCGGAGTCATCTTATATTTATTCCTAGCTATCACGTCAGCTCCTTTTACTATTAACAGTTCGACTAGATCTCTGCTACCATGTCTTGCCGCCAAGTGTAATGCCGTAGAACCGTCTTCATCCTTTGCATCAATATCAATTCCTTGGCTCAGAAAATTCTCTACCGCCGTCATATCATTTTGGGCCGCCGCTGCGTGTATGGAATCCACCTTGCCTGTTTCTTCGGAATCCGATTTTGATCCGCATCCCCCCATCAAAATCAATGTCATTACCAATCCTGGCGCCAAAACCCTCCCTGATATTTTGTTTCTCATAACCAGTGCCCCTGCCAAATCTAACATTTGTCAAATTTTATTTGATAATCTTTATTTCTCGGATTTCTTTTTTGCCGGTGATAATTTTGCGTTCCTTGAGGTCGTATTTCTGGCCGGGTTTGACGATTTCATGGTCGAGTTCGCCGGGGATAACCGGTTTGCGGCGATCGTAGAAGGAGACGACATTGCGCCCGGCGACCTCGGCGACGGTTCCCTGTACGAAAATAGCGGTGGATTCGTCGATGCCGATACCGAGAATTTGGGGGTATGTTTCCATCAGGCCGGTCATGTCGGGCATGCGTTTACGCTGATGGAAATGCTGGTCAATGGCCACCCCGACCAAAAATCCCAAACCGGTTTCATAACCCAGAGCTTGAATGGGGCGAGAGCCCAAGGGATCGCCGCGGGCCATGAAATCGCCCTGAATCGAAGCACCCGCCGACGAACCGCCCACCACCCCGCCCCGTTCCAGCACGTCCATCATCAAGTCATGGGCGGTGGTGTTCTGATAAGAATCGACCAGGTTCCACTGCCGGCCGCCGTCGAACCAGACGCCGCGGGCTTCACGCAGAGGTTGGAGAAATTCCTCATCGTAGTTGGATTTTTCACGTATGGTGGTATGCAGAATGGTAACGTTGGCGGCGCCGTAGCGCTCCAGACTCCGGGCGCCGCCCGAGCGGGGATTATCAACTTCACCCAAACCTCCGGCGGTGGGAATAGCCACGATGGGAGCATCGGGTCCCCCGGCTAACTCGATAAAGCGTTTCCAGAGCTCTTCCGACACGCCGCCGCCGCCCACGATCATTAGCGTTCCTTTTTTTACCTCCGGCGCCGGTGGTTCGGGGGCGGGAAATTGCGGCAATAGTTGTGCCTGGGCCGATCGGCTCCAGGCGATCAGATCCGCCACATAAGCGTATCGGGGACCTCTTTGAGTCTGGCCGGCTCTTTGCTGTTGTTGGCCTCTTCTTTGGGGTTGATCCGTTCTTTGCGGACGGGGCAGTAATTTTTCCATGCGCATGGGAGCATAATCGCACCCGGAGGTCATGGCGGTGACAGCGCCTTCGCCGAGGATATCAATTCTTCTTCCGTTATAGACCACCATCGCGGTTTTTTCATCAATACCGAAACCGGCTAACCGGGGATGGGAACCGAGGGCGCTATGCAAACGATTTTTCCGGTTGTGTTTGGTAAAATGCTGATCGGTCACCGAGCCGGGCAGGAAATCAAAGCCTTTTTCGACTACGGCATGGTCGCTGCCGCCGGCGATCATGACACGAGTCATAGCCGCTGACGCGGTCGATTCGGCGCCGATGACACCGCCGCGTTCGAGCACGCCATACAACTCTTTTTCGACCAATGTCCCCAAATAGGCCCGGGTCAATCTGGTTGGTAAACCTCCTTCAAACCAAACGCCGGTAGCTTCTTTGAGCGGTTTGACAAATTCGGGATCGTTGGCTTTGTCGAGTCTTTGAGTATGAAACAATATCACAGACTCCGGATTCCAGGCTTTCCAGGTGGTCAGTTGTTTCTCCAGATCATAGGTAAGGATTTGGGCGGGTCTCGTTTCGGGCCTTCGGCGGCCCCTCGAACGTTCCTGACCGGGTTCGAGAGAATCCGACTGCGGATTGGCGGTGGGGATAACTGCGATTTTCGCCTCTTCACCGCCGGCCAACTCCATGAAACGCTGGTATATTATATCGGGCAGTTCACCGCCGCCGGCGATAACCAGCGAACCCTTTATACGTTCGATGGGTTCGGGTCGGGGGTCGAAATCGAAGAGCAACTTACGGCCCTGATATGAATTATACATCTGTTCGCCGCTGTGGGCGACGCCCTTTACGATAACTTTTTTATGCAGATAGCCGGTGCCGGGGCCAAACACATGCTGTACGTAATTGTGATAGATCCAGCCGCGCTCATAGCGGTATCTTCCCTCCAGCATCGCCCCGGCGCTTCTATCGAGGCTGGCACTTCCTCTGTCTTGCTCGCCCAAAAAGTAAAATACTTCGCGGCGTTGATATTGATTGCGAATTTTTTCCGCCCCGACATTGCTCATATACGGATTAAGGCCTTCCAGACCGTAGATGTATTGATTGTAACGGGGTGCTTTTTCGATTTCTTCGGCGGAAGGGATAGCAAACTCATCCAGGGTGCCGGGCACCCGGCGTTCTTCGTTAAAATAAACGTAGCTGGAGGGATTGGCCACGATAAAGCGAATCTCGATACCGCGGGGTCTGAGAATGGTGTCGGGAACTTGAGTGCCGGCGGCGTAACGGTTGGTGACCTGACCGCCGGCGGAATGACCGGTAAAAACAATCATATTGAGGTGGGGGAAGATGCTGCGGTTAGCCAATTGAGTTATCATTTCGTCATAGAAAGTATAGTTGCTGACCTGAAAAGGGCGGGGATGATTTTCGGTACTTAGAGAATCATCGCCCTGGCGCCAGCCGCCCGACCAGAAGGCGATTTTATCGTCGTCGTCCAGTTCGTATTTTGCAAGGTCTCCTTCAGTAAGAATATGGGGGGCCAGGACTATAGTGATTTCGTTTTGGCCCACGAAATCCAGAGACTTCATTACGTAAGCGAAATAGTCGTCCGGATTGCGGGAAGCGCCGTGATGCACGATAACGGTCCGTTCAATGTAGGGGTTGTATTGATCGAGGGGATGATTGCGAAAATAGGGCATCTCCAGTTGCTCACCGTCCCTCTCGATAGTCAAACGATGGGGGCCGAGTTGACCCCAGGCCGCCGACACCGTCAACATCAGACAAAGAACCAGAGGAGTCATGACTTTCCAATTTGCTCTTCTCATGCTACTTTTCCTTTCTTAACTAACAATAAATCGCCGCATAACTTAACCCGCTCCCGACCTAAAGTCGAGGGGGATTCTTTTTTAGAGCGGGGTTCTGCCCCGCACGGCTGTCTATATGTTTTTTATTAACTTCGCGATGAATCACGGGGCAAGAAATAGCCTGTAATTCGCAACCGTTTCAACGGTTTTTAATCCGCCTAGTCCGGGTTTAAAACCAGCGCCGGCTGCCTTGCCCGGGTCTTCATCCCGCCGCGCCGGGACTTACTTTTATTGTTTTCCTTCCATATCATAGCTGATTCTAAGAATTTCCTTGGTGCGGGCGCGGACGAGGCGGAGGAACTTTCTGACGTGGGGATCAGTTTGCCGGGTGTGTAAGACGCCGGCCCGCTGGCGGGCGATTTTCATGATGTCGCGGAGTTCACCGAGCAGTTCATCCTGGGTGTCGCCGATGTCGCGAATACGGCTGCAGGTTTGCTTGCACCGGGCGATCTTAGAGAAGCTGCGGTCATCAATGAGGTTGATAACCCTATCGGCCAAGTCGGCGGCATAAGAAGGGGTTCGCATTTTAGATCTTTCCTGGTCGTATCTACGAGTAAGCTGGAGAGTGACATTTTCCATGACTCTAACAACGGGGACCAGGTTGGGATCTTCGGCCGAGCTCATTTCGTGATAAAGAAATTGTATGTCTTCTTGCCAATCAACATAAGCCTCCAGGCGCCGGCGGGTGTTGCTGACGAACACTTTCATCTGTTCCAGCATAGAGACGATGTGTTCTCTTCGGGGCACTTCTTCCAGGGCTTCAAATATATCTTCACAATATTCCGTCGTGAAGCAGGTGGGGGGATAATAATCTTCTTCGGGACGGCGGTTTAAATCGGCCAGGTCCAGAAGGTCCAGGTAGCCGGCGCCTAGGGTGTCCCGCCAGACGTCCTCAACGGTCTGAGAAGCCGGGTCGGCGGCGATCTCATCCAACAGAGGATAAATAACAATAGGACCGGAGTAACGGGCGGTGGCCAGCTGATCATACTTGGGCAGTTTCATAAAGGCTCGGTTTCCGCTGGTATAAAAAGGTTGAAGAAACCAGCCCAAAAAAGGCCACCAACCGTTGCCGATATATTCGTTAACCACCGAACGTCTGACCAGGCGTTTGATCTCCTGGGAACCCTCGATAACATATTGACCGTCAATGATCTGCATTTCCATCAGACCGGGCGCCGACATGAAGGTTCCATTGCCCAGCATAATGGCGTTCCAGAATGAATCCGTCAAGCCCGCCGCTCTTCGGTCAACACGTTGATAGTCAGCCCGCCAACTGGCCCTAAAGGGAATAACCCATTTGAGCGGGACCTGTTCATAAACATTTAATTCGGAAGAATGCAGATGATGCCAGATGCCGACATAAGCCAACACCGATACCCAAACTACGTCTTTATTATCCAGGTCGATAACCGTTTCGGTGTTTAATCTCTGTCGGGAAGTACTGCCCAAGGTGAGTTCCATTTCACCGGGATCGTCATTAGCAAGCCAATTACAAATGATGATAGCGTTGCCGTCATCCTTCATCTGTAAAAATAAATGATTATCCTCAGGAAGGTATAAACGGCTTAATTTAGCGGCCAGAGGATCAATCAGCAAATCGTCGGCGTAAAGATCGGGGACAATAATATATCTGCTCACCGATTTCAGCGATAGTTTGCGAACACCGGTGCCCGGGCGGATTTCGAGGTTGGTCCGGTAGGGTTTTATAAAGTAATCCAGCGTAACCGGTTTTTCTGATTTTGTCTCGAAAGAAGTCTTTAAATGCACCTGGGCCTGGTCGATGTTGATTATTTCGCAGGATTGTACTCTGACGAGGGGGTCGTCATCGTCGGCAAGGGGCGCCAGAGTAAAGGCTTCGGAGTATAACGGACCGATTTTATAATAGGCTTCCGGACCGGCGGCATATTTTCGCAGGATCAGGACCATGCGGCTGTTTTCCAGGCAAAGATCCCCGGAAAAATCAGGTTCGGTGATTTGTTTCCAATCCTGCTTATTTTGAACCTGGATTGGCGTATAGGGATTTTTGAAATTTTTTTGCGTATCATAAATCTTAATTTCGTCAACCTGATAGAAAACAGGTAATTGGGCCTTACAGAAATCAGCCCCGCCGGCGATAAGAACAATTATTATAATGCAGCCGATTAATCTCATGGTTTATCCAGGGTATAATAATGACATTTCAGATTTTTGCATGAGGTAAAACCTCACCTGATAAAAAACATTCGCTCGTTATTTTTCCGACGCAAAATACTTTCTCACACATCTGAAACCGTAAGCGGGATTGCCCAGGCAGGTGTCGCCAAAGCCGGAAAGATCACTTAAGCGGACGGCAGCGCTGCAGGCGTCGGCGGCGTCGGACCAGGAACCGCCGCGCAGGACTTTTTTATCCCCGGCTGGGGGGCCGCAGGGGTCACGCGCGAGGCTGTTTTGATAATAATCGGTATCGTAAAAATCGTTGCACCATTCGGCAACGTTGCCGGCCATGTCATGTAGGCCCCAGGTGTTGGATTTTTTACCGCCGACCGGTTGGGGCTGTCTTTGGGAATTTTCCTTAAACCAGGCATACCGGGCCAGTTGACCGTTGGCGTTGCTGCCGAAGTAATAGGAGTCAGTCGATCCGGCGCGATAGGCATATTCCCATTCGGCTTCGGTGGGCAGGCGGTAGCCGTCGGCCTCAAAATTACAATGGAAGGTTTTTTCATCATAGCAGGGTGTAAGCCCTTCAAGGCGGGACCGATCATTACAATATCGAGCGGCTTGAAGCCAATCAACACCATTCACCGGATATGTTTGCCAATCTTTTCCCGCTAACTTGGAGGGATTAGTGCCGGTTATTTTAGTATAATCGCCCTGGGTAACTTCGTATTTATCCATATAAAACGAACTAATCGAAAGGGGGTGAGCCGGCTGGGCGTCGGCGGGGCCGTTGGCATCACCCATGATAAAAGACCCGGCGGGGATCAAAATCATTTCCACTCCGCTCTTCGTTGTGATAGCGGGGGGAGATTGCGGTGGATTATCTTCCTCGGCGACGGGTTGGCAGCTAAAAACAATCAGCAACCACAGGCTCATAATTTTTGGTAGATGTTTCATATTGTGGGGTTTGTTCTTTAGTAACAGCTAGTACGAGGCCTTTTCGGGATTAAAGCGCCGCTTGAATATTATATCATTTTAGCGATCCCATGGCAACATGGTCTTACCTGCAACCGTTGCAGAGAGCGGCAAAGTTTGTTCTGCCGGTTCCTTGTTCGTTGCAAACCATTGCCATCAAATAACTTATAGTAACAGAGATCGTACTGATAACCAGAGAAAGGTCATCAGGCCTGACTGCCGATCCCAAGGCGTTTCATGAGAGGATTCATGGTCAAACCCTGAATTACCAGCGAAAAGAAGACACACCCAAAACCTGCTACAATAAGGGCTGGTCGAAATTCAGCCAGGGCGCCTTCACCGGGTAAATGCAGCAGCAAAGCGATGGGGATCGAGCCGCGCAAACCGCCCCAGAAAAGAATGTGTTTCCAGGATTGGGGGCGTCTGCGGCCTACTCGGTTGAGGGACCAGTAAAAAGTATAAACCACAACGGCTCGACCAATGAGCATGGCGGCGACGGCAATGATCAGCAGCCGCCAGGGATTGACCGCGATTTCATGGAAATCGGGAATTTCACGCAGTTCCAGGCCGATTAAAATAAACAGAAATGAGTTTAATAAAAAGTCAATGGAGGCGAAAAAAGTTTCCACCGTATCGATTGTTTTCTCGTTCATGGCCAGGCGCCGTCCTTGATTGCCGATCAAGAGCCCCGCCATCACGGTGGCGATAACTCCCGAAAGATGCAGCACCTCGGCCAGCCAGAAGGCCCCATATGCCAAAGCCAGACAGATAGCGTTTTCCAGCAGATGATCGTCCAGGCGGCGCAGGATAACGAACGCCAGTAGTCCCAATCCGCCCCCCAGAAGCAGTCCCCCTGCGGAGACCTTTACGAACTCAAACACAGCAGTACCCAAACTCAACCCGCCGCCATGTGTGTCCATCACCGCCTCCAGCAGGATGGTGAACAGCACGACGCCGGTGGCGTCGTTGAAGAGTGATTCGCCCTCCACCAATACCCGCAGGTCCTCGGGGGCGTCGGCTTTTTTAAACAGGGCCAACACGCTGATGGGATCGGTGGGTGAAATCAAGGCGCCGAAGAGCAAGGCCGCCAGCAGTGGAGTAATACCCCCCAGCCAGCCGACCAATCCTCCCACCAGCAGAGTCGAAACGATAACTCCCGGGACGGCAAAACACGCGATGGGGGCGATGTGTTTTAACAGGCGATTCAATTCCATATGGAAAGCCCCCTGAAATAAAAGCGGCGGCAGAAAGACGAAAAAGATCAACTCGTGGCTAAATCCCGTTTCTCTTATACTAGGACCGATATGAAAGATACCGACAAAAAGACCCACGAGGGTGAGAAAGATAGTATAAGGCAGGTGCGAGATCAATTTGCTGAAGATGCCTACTACGCAGGCCAGGAGAAGCAGACCGATATATATTCCTACAGCGTGTTCGATAGGATGTCCCATAACCCAAAAGATCTCCAAAATATAAAAAAGATAATAAAACTAAGATTGGCTTTTATACTAACACCAAGTATATTTTTAATCAATACTAAATGAATGGCGCATATAATTTTATGAATATTTCTAGTTTGCCGAAAAGTCAGTCCGACAGTAGAATAAGCCTACAAAAGGGACTTTTTTGAACATTTTTGTCAACCGATCGGCGCTGCCGTTCGTCACAACCAACAACAGGAGAAAACGACTTGACGGCGCCCAGTGATGAAAGCTTGCTTGAGGCCCATCGACAGGGCGATCTTACGGCGTTTGAGGAACTGGTGCGCCGCCATGGGGATCGTCTGCTGGGGTATCTGCGGCGGATGAGCAGGAACCACCAGCAGGCGGAGGATTATTTCCAGGAGACCTTCCGACGGGTCCATGAAAAAGCCGATACTTTTCAGGGCCGCAGCAGTTTTAAGTGCTGGCTGTTTAAGATTGCCGGCAACGTGGCCTTTGACGGAATGCGAAAAGATAAAAGAGAGCCCCAAATGAGCCTTATAACCGCCGACGGCGGAGACAGCGACTGCCTCGAAGCAAGAGCGGCCGTGATGACCTCTCAGCCGGGCGATCCCTACCAGGCAGCGGTGCGGGCCGAACAGGCGGCCCGGGTGCGGCAGGCTATCGAGAATCTTCCCGAACGGCAGCGGGCGACGCTGGTGCTGGCGTATTATCAGGGGCTCAGCTATCGGGAAGTGGCTCAGGTGCTGGGGTGTTCATTGGGGACGGTGAAGACACAGATGTATCGGGCGTTACGGACACTGGCCGATATTTTGCCGGATAAGCCGGGAGTGGTAAGATGAATCGACATCTGACCGAAGAAGAGATAATTAAATATGAGTTTAAGTTGCTTGCCGACAAGCAGTTGCAGCGGGCGAGGGTTCATCTGGAAGAATGTAGCTCCTGCCGCAGGCTCCAGGAGCGGCTGCAGGGCAAATTTGCCGTGCTGGAGACACTGCGGGAAGAAACAAAAGCCTCCGAAGAACTGATCGCCAAGACCCTGGCCCTTGTACGGCAGGCGCCGCCGACGAGGGGAGTTTATTTAACAAGGCTAGTCTGGCTCCGCGCCGCCGCCGCCGTGATTGTAATAACCGGCGGACTGTTAGCAACCATGTGGTGGATGAATCCGGCCAGTCAAAAGCAGGGCGAAATTGAAATTGCTCAGACGCCAAAAAGTGATGATATCAACAAGGGGCGGGTAGAAGAAAGGAGCAGGAGAAGAGATACGGTTATCGCCGAGGCGGAAAAGCAAATTTCTGAAAAAATCGGCGTTGAAAGCAAAGCAGTCGATTTGCCGGCAATGGTAGCAGCGGCGGAAAAACTAACAGTGGAAGACGCAAAGGAGGAATTTATTCCCCAGGA
>LJUC01000147.1 GCA_001303695.1 Phycisphaerae bacterium SM23_30 | reverse complement strand
CCCGTAAAGCTCCCGTCCGGCTTATACGTAATAATCCCGTTTTGATAATCAATATTAATAGTTCCGTAATAAGGATTGGCGACGGATCCTTCAACGATCTTAAAATCATCACTATTACTGCCGTGTCTATCTATGTCATTGTCCAAAACTTTGATTACAATACCGTCTGCGGTATTATCTTTATCAGTTACGGCGTAGTCGGGGGCGCCGTGCAATGCATTACTGTTAAAATCATCGTATTTTATCGTTACCGTGCCGACGCTGCTGCCCCCGTAGGCGTCGGAAACAAAATAATTAAAGCTTATCTCGTCTCCTAATTCAATGTCTTCGGGATTATATAAAATCTTATCATTATCGGTTGGCGACATCTTTTTGATAATTGCAACTTCGCCTTTGACTGTGCCAAATTCATCAACCGGATCGGTGCAGGCGTAAATATACAGTTTCGGATTTTTCCCCTCCCAAAACGCATTTAAGTCGAAATCATTCAAGAGAACATCAAATTCCCCCGAGAGATTATATGTAAAAAAGTCCGGGGCGGTCACCGGGCCGTTCGCCCCATATACCGTGGTGATGGTCTCCGGCGTGTTCCGGGGATACGTCATATTGTCGACCTGTTCATCGTCATAAATAAAGGACGTTTCTTGTATTTTAATCATGCTGTTTTGTTCATATGGGGATGCTCCCGGCGGCACGAATAGGGCCTGCTTTTTCAGTCGGCCGTGCTTGTCCTGGTCGGTGATGGTCATTTGCACGCAGGTTTTCCCGTTTCTGCCGGCAAAAATATCAGCCAGCGTCTCGCTGCTGCTCAGAAATTCCCTGATCTCCAGCGTATCGTCGTTGGGCCGCTGATAATAAAATTCCCGATAAGAATAATTGTGACCCACATAATCTTTCCGGAACTTAACCTGGCCGATATCGTCGTAATCAATCACCGAAATAATGTCGGGGTAACTGTCGCCCTCGGCAAATCCAATCTCCCGCAGCTTCCAATCGGCATCGTAGGCATATACCTGGGAATACTCAAACGCCGCCGATGTCTCCGAAGGGGGCGTATATCCCAAATCGCCCCAGTAACCGGTTTTGCCCTCTCTGGTTACATAATAATACATATAATCATAGTGCCCCTCCTGAACATCATAGCGCACCGTACGATTTACCGTCTCATTGCCTCCGCCCCAGGTAATAAGCTCCGCCTTGGTGTAGCGTCCCTTACCGTAATCATAATCCAATTCGATGGTCTTAATCTCAGCTTCGGTATCGTCGCCGTCCGGATCCCATTCTATGCTGGCTACTGCCACCGGCTTATTATTTTCCTTATGCCAACCAATTTCCAACGTGTTGTCTAAACGGTCGCTGATGCTGCTCACTCCCGCCGTCGCCTCCCAACCAACCGCCCCAAGACAATCGTATGGTATTTCACCCTCCCATTTAAAAGTGTAAACCGTACCGTCGCTTTGATAGAGCTTGTAGGTAATTGCTTCAAAATTATTATTGCTGCCGGTGGTAACAGTTTCGCGTTTAATTTTGTCTCCGGACTTGTCCCGGATCATTTCAATATCATCCCCCGATCCCTGGGTCCCGATACACGGATAATATACGCTGGTCGCTTCTCCGCAGCCATCCTCCCAAATTCCATCTATGTAAGATACATGTCTAAATAATCGCTTGGCCCCGCTCGGATAGGTAATCCAAATATCACCGTATCCCAAAGTTTTATTATCATAGTAAGGATTCTGCAGCAGCGCCAGGTCTTCGCTGAGCCGATCAAAATTAGCAATGGTGTTTTCCGTCAGCGTTATTTGAAAATTATGTGTCCAGCCATGATATAACGGCTTAATAAAGTGCCGGCGGCTGTTATCAAATGACCGCCGCAGCTCAAAGGGAAACTCGCCCGGCCAGGGAACCGATATATCCGGCTCTTCCTGAAACTGCAGCGTGTAAGATTTCTGCCCGTCCATCACCATCACCGGATCGTACCAATTGTCGGAATAGACGTTTCTTAACGCTCCATAATACACCGCCTCCGCCGGCCTCGCTTTCATCTCGCCGGTGTGCCAGTCATACTGCACCTTGCTGACATCGCGATAAACCACCACGCCGAATATATAAGCCCCATTGGTAATGGATGCGGTATCCCAGAAACCCAGTGTTCCATCCAGCCCCACAATGCAATCCCCTTGATACGCTGTGGGCCAATTTTTCATGTTGGCAGGATTGGCATCGGTCACATAATAATCCGGCTCATCTTTTAATTCCCACGGCAGATACTTGATCTCATAATATCCCAGATTTTTCATCCAGAGGTGACCTTTTACCTCCACCCTGGATTTATATACCTCCATGCAAACCACAGGATTAACGATATCATGATCGCTGACTGTCCGGTACCCCTTAAATACGTCCGTTCCGTCGTAAATTACGTCCGGTTCAACCGAATAACCCTCCGCCTGGCCGTAATCGGATATGCTCACCATATCCACGCTCATCGAATCATATTGCGCCTCATCCGTCGGGTCATTATCAAACTCCAGATAGTTTAATGAACCGCAGCTGCTCTGGAAATTAAAGGTGTTTATTTCTCCACCCCCGTCGGAATACTTCATCATCTCCCCGCCGATGAAAAGTTGATATTCGTCATTTGCGAAATTCAGCCTTATTTCCACGTCCAGAAAATCTTCCGGACCGTCCACTATCAAGTCCTCGGGCGGCTCCCAGGAGCTGTCTATTAACGTTTTAGCTTCCCAGGAAGCACCGGTATAGGCTCTCACGTTATAACCATTCTGAACGTAAGTAAACTCGATCTCCGCCAGCTTTATAACAGCCTCGTCTTTCTTTTGTAATCTTATAGATGAATTCAGGCAGGGTTTAACCTTGAATCGCACATATTTATGATCATCCTCCGGATCATTGACATTAATATATAATTTGGTCTTTGGTCCTATCATGGCGTAGTGAAAGTACAATTCTTCCGCGATCTTCTCCCGCCGCCATTGAAAGTAAGATCTACTAGGACTCTCTAGCTCCTGCACCCAACCCAAACGCTGGCGGCCGGATTCGAAAGAGGTTGAATAAGGAAGCGTAACCTCATGATCTTCCTGGAAATTATTATTGTAGGTCAAAGGATCATAACCACGATCGATTTCCCACTTGTCCTTTCCCCAATTTTCGTTACAGCCGGTGTAATCTTCGCCGTCCCCATCGCTGTCTTTATTATCCGGATTCGTACCGTATCTATATTCATCCTCGTTGGACAATCCTTCTCCATCCGGATCATCATCGTCATCATAATCCGTGTTCAAAAAATGCAAAGTCTCCCAACTATCCGGCAGCTCGTCACCGTCGCTATCGGCACTTGCCGGCGTAGCATCCGGCGTATTGCCGTAGGCGCCCATATCGATAGCAGAATTACTTGAACTATCCCAATCACCCTCGCCGCTGTAATCTGAAGCGGGATCGCCCGCGTCTATGCAATTGGAATAATCTAACAGGTGATATTTTTCAGCTTCAACTTCCCCCTCAACAAAATACGGGCAGGCGTCAATATTACCGCTCCCGCTGATGATATTATGGCCGCCCTTTACCTTGTAACCGTTCAAGCCCCCTTCAATGCAACTGTAACTAACCAAGGTAGATGCATTTACTATGAAGAGCTCTCTACCGCCCGCCAAGACGCCGCTGTTGTTTTGATCTGCTTCCTGGAATAAGGCGTCATTACTCCAGAGAATGGAATTTTTAATCAGAGGCGAACAATCCGTTATATAACCTGCGCCCCCCGCCAGCACCGCCCCATTATCGCTTAAGGTGCAGTTTATCAGTTCGGGACTATCCTCCCCATCCACTGCATCTCCCGCCATATCCTCCTGCCGCCCCTCGAGTAACCGCCATATTAATCGCAAATAAGGTATTGGTAACACAACTGGAGCTGTTATTTATAAACATACCTCCGCCCTTTTCTGCGATATTAAACCTAATATCACAATGGCGCACCACCGCCTCCGCGTCAGATACGCTGATCCCGCCCCCTGCGCCGGCCACATTATGATTAATAAAGCAGTTAACTATCTCACAACGCATCACCGGATTAAAATAATCAGCCACAAATCCCGAACCGTCGATCAAAATGCCGCCGCCCTTGCGTTTATCGGCATCGCTCTCATAAGCCGCATCCCCGTACCGTACTACAAAACCATCCAGTATGGCCTCATGTGCTCCCGTGACTACATGATAAACTTCGATGTCGTTTTCTCCGGAATTGGAATCCTCGTATAACCTGCCGTCCAGGATAGTTTTTTCCGCCTCCCAATTACGATCCCCGCGCGCCGTCTCCGCGCCGCCCTCCTCATCGCCCTTAAAACCGCCGTATATGCCCACCCCTTCCACCAACCTGAAAGTGGCGCTTCGGTCCTGACTGGATTCTTCCGCCGGTTTATACGAACCAAATGCTCCTTCTTCAATATCTATTGCCGCTACCCAGATCTCATCCCCTTCGGCGTATAGATCGCGATGATCCTCGTCCAGAGCCGTATATAACTGGCGATAAGCGTTTTCCCACGATTGACCATCTTGGTCTTCCATATCCCCGGATGCGTTTCGGTCAACATACCACACCCGTGCTGCTTCATAAGCGCCCATGTCAACCGTCTCACTGCCGCCGTCTATATTGTGTTTCCCCTGACGAATACGCACCCGGCCGTCTAGGTCCATGTAAATATAAGTAGCCGCCGCATCATCACCGGCATCAATGCAGGGCGAATCCGTCCGCAACTGATAATGACCCATTACCCAATTGCTCCCCTCCCAATATCCTTCCTCAATAAACTCCGGATTTTTATCAATATTGTTATTGTCTGATCCGCCAAATGGAATCGAACCACCGATACTGTCGTCCTGTATACAGCAGTAAGTAACGGTTGGCGATTCCCCGAGAACATAAATCTGTTCCTGTTCTGCGTTGGTGCTGCTGTTATTATCGGTATTGCCCCAGATGATGCAATTAGTGATTGAACCGCCGCCTCCCCAAACACCTCCGCCGAGACTACCGGTATTAGTTGCAGCATTGTTGACAATAGTGCAATTAGTAATCGGCCCGTCACATCCACATAACCCGCCGCCGAAATATTCCACTGAATTTCCGCAGATCAGACAGTTGATTATCTGACCATCGCAGTTATTTAACCCTCCTCCAATATCTGCACTGTTATTTTTAATAATACAATGGGAAATTATGGCCTTGCAGCCGTTACCAAGGATTCCGCCACCATAAGTTGCACTTGTATCTTCGGTGCCGATGCCGCCGGTAATGGTAAAACCGAAAAGTTGACAATAGGAACACTCTGTTCCATCAAATGTTACAACCGATCCATTACCGCCTCCATTAATAATAGTATTTTTCACAATAAAATCATCCTTAGGATTGGTGCTTGTCAGGATGATATTCTTACCATTAAATTCAATATTCTCAAAATAGTCCCCCCGGGCGACAATTATGGTATCTTCATCATTGGCTGCAGAAATGGCGGCGTTTATGGTCGTAAAAGCATCCTCCCAACTAGCGCCGGTTCCACTTCCATCGGCATTTTTATCGACGTACCTAATATTTGTCGAAACCACTTCATCCGCCCCCATATCCACCCCCAGCCCCGTTAGCCGCGGCTCCCCTTCTATATCGGTCCGACCCTCATAAACGCCAAAAGGATTGCCCGCATCTACGCCCGGTGACTCTACATCCGCCAAATGATAATCACCCTCATCCCAATTAATAAATTGAGGAGCGACAATGATATTGCCTTGACCGTTAACGCACCGCCCCGCCAATCCATTAAGATACATTTGTTGCACTTCTAAGTCGGACAGGATCCGGTTGTAAATCCGCACATCGTCAATCATGCCGTCGAAATAGGAACCGCTGCTGCCGCCGGGATTATTGCCGATATACTGGCTGGTGGAATAATTGTACATGCCCAAATCACTGTTCGACTCGCTTTTATCCAGTTCGCCGTCGATATAGAATTTATAACCTACCCCGCCTTCAAAGATAAAGACCACATGGGTCCATTCCTCGGCTTCAATCGTACCGTCGGACGTCGGCCAATAGTTACTCCCATGAGCCACATCCCGGACCATGGTCCGCAATTTTTTTTCATAACCTGTTTGATCGGTGCCGGCGCTGAAGTAGTGCACGCCGCCGAAAAACCGGGTGATTGCGTTATATTTTTCCACATCGTCCGGCCTCACCCAGGCGGCGATCGTGATCTTGCCGTTCACCCCGCCAAAATCATCGATGTCAAAATCGGTATTGCAGTCTATATAATCTTCCGTGCCGTCGAATTCCAGGCCGTTGCCCAGCTTGCCCGAATCCCACTCACTGCCATCCATATTGATCAAGTCGCCGTCTTCCCCGCCGACCGCATTAGCGGCGTTAGTGCCGCTGTTTTCATCCAGCTTCCAGTAGGATATTAATCCGTCCTCCTGAATGTCGCTAAAAGATGGTGTGGCACAATTATACATCTGATTATCAATGCCGCTTGAAATGGTATTACCCCATATAATGCAGTTGGTAATCTGCCCCTCACAGTATGCCAGCCCCCCGCCGTTACTGCCCGCCTCGTTTTTCACAATCGTACAATTGATGATTTCACCAGCGCAATTGTATAAACCGCCTCCCGCGCTGCTGGCGCTGTTGTCGCTGATTATACAGTTGGCGATGGTGCCGCTGATATTGGCTATCCCGCCTCCATTAGCCGCCTCATTAGCCTTAATAATGCAATTGATAATTTCCACTTCCGATCCGTCGCCACGTACTCCCCCTCCCACTCCGCTCGTGCTGCCGCCCGTCAGCGTAATGCCGATCAACCTGCTCCCATCCGCATCGCTGAAAGTCACTGTCGGCCCCGCCGTATCGGCATTTATCGTCACCGAACCGGGATCATCCGGATTAGACGATGTCAGCGTAATATCCATCCCGCTAATGTTGATAGTTTCATAATAAGTTCCTCCTGGCAGCACCAAAACATCCCCCGCCAGACACCATCCGTTATCAATAATATCCTGAACGTTATATACTTCCCTCGGCACAGCATATCTGGCCCTCGGTATCTGATTCAAATTATTAACCTGATGCGGATTGCTCCCATGAAAATACTCCATAATATTACAAAATCCATCCCCATCGTCATCCTCCTCCGCGTCGGCAACCGCCGGATTAAAACCATAATCTACCTCCCCCAGATCGTCTATGCCGTCTTCATCGGTATCTGCTGAACTGGGATCGGCGTAATTGAGAAACTCCTTATAGTTACTCAACCCGTCGCCGTCTAAATCCTCTTCCGGCTCAAGACCGGGATTTCCTTCTCCATCAAAAGCATCCTCCCACTCATCCGCCATGCCATCGCCGTCGCTGTCAATTTCGCCCATATCTTCCCCCGGATCACTCAAATCAAAACCATAATCCGAATATTTCCATTCGAAATAATCCCCGCGCCCATCCCCGTCCGTATCTCCGGAGAGAGGATCGCTGCCCAGTATAAAAATTTCATAAAATTCACTCAAATTGTCAAAATCCGTATCCGTACTATAGGGATTGGTACCCAACCAGTATTCCTCATAATTAGGTATTTTATCGCCGTCCCAATCATGATTATAACCGTCAGCCTTCTTCGGTATCGGTAAATGAAATCCTGCATCCAGCTTATAATTCACATCTTCTCGGCAACACGTCGAACTCTCTTTAAAATAAGAAATATAGTCAGTCGTATAACCGTACATGTTTTCTATGATAGTGACTAGTTGCAGTTTAGGATCGAAATAGTCCACCGCTCCTGATTTTAATAATTCGCTGGTTCTTGCACTACGATAAAGATTTTTCTGATTCAATGAGTAACGATGCTCAAACCGAACCGTGCTATTATTACCCCACCAATAATCGTACCATTCGCTGGCGAAAAGCTGACAGGGATCATTGATATCATCTTCACCAACTCCCTTAAAAGTCATATTCCTATCTACAGTTCTTGAGGCGCTGCCCTTCGACCAATCATCATCACCACCCCAACTTCCTTCATAGATCTCTCTGGAAAAAATATTAAATTTTATATAAGTATTTCCACTGTTTTTAAAATCAATTGCCTCATCACTTGTTTCAAAAGTGCAGTTCTTAATCAAAAAATCATCACTGTCATGACTGATTATGCCCACCTCTTCGTTTTGATAAAATAAGCAGTTTTGACAGCTATGGTATTGATCACATTTATAAAAATATACTCCGCTCCAATAATTAACCCCAAAAATACTGTCCCGTATTATGCAGTTATCATACTGAACGCCTTCTCCGTTAATAAATAGTGCAGCACAACTAACTAATCCTAAAAACTTGTTAAATACAATTTGATAATCACCCCGACATTCGAGGCATCCTTCCATATCATCGCCTGGTTGAATAGGCTCACCAAGTGGTTCTATATAATTGGTGTTGCTGATTTGACCAACCCGTCCGCTGTCACCCCAGACTATGTAGGAATATTCTCTATCCGAACTAACTTCATATGTATCCGGAAGCCCTAAGCTCTTAAGTACCCCACTATTTTCTATCAATAAATTATTGTTAAATGCCTCTGTCCAATTTGAAGCTAACACTATAACAGTTCCCGGATAGATCTCCAGAACCGATTTTTGTGACCCGACGCCCTCGACCTTCACCTGAGTATGATCGATAAAGTAATCTATCCGCGGATGATGATATCCAATCGCCACTGTACCCGTATCGCATAGCGACTCGTCCGGTTTCCATTCTGTGTCCGTATTTATTGTAATGTTACTATGAAATCCATGTATATTGTCGCCCGGCACATGATAGATCGCCCATTCATATAACTTTTCATAACCGGCATATTCCACCGAACCATACCCGGCGTTCTTGAATCTATCGCCCCCGTGGTAATTGTGATTTAGATAATGATACCCCAAACCGCAAAAAGTATTATCGTACCCATGGTAGGGATTCTCTTGTGCCCAAGTACATTCTTCCAAAGATACATTGATCACATCACTCTCATTGTTCCAAAAACCGTTGTAATAAATGATCAACTCATTTTCTACATCCTGGCTACGTACTCCCGCCTCAACACAGCTTGTGAATAAATTACTTCTAATTACTTCATCAGCTGCTACATTTAAATAGATTCCATAATCAACTTCGTCGAAGGTATTGTTGCCAATGGCAACATCTTCTTTTTCAAAATCATACCTTTCATCCCGAATACCTGTACCGCTTGAATATATCAAATTATTGAAAATATTTACTTCATGTTCATCCGCATCACTCAGATCAACCGCCGTTTCACATTCGGTGAAGATATTGTGTTGAACCTCAGCCATGACTTCACCGGAGGGCCCCTCATCAACTAAACTAACTCCTTTATAAGCGTATAATACCCGGCAAAATTCAAATACGCTGCCTCTGCCGATTTCCAACCCCCCATGATCTTCCCTGGAAGGTAGGTCAGAAAATGATATAATTTCTCCATTGGTATTATCAAAAACACTGGTGAATACAATCGGCATATAAGGCTCCCCCTTGGCGATAATTACCCCCGTGCCTTGAACAGAAAGGCAAAAATTGATTGATGGACCATCATCACATGTAATAAACTTAACTACCGTGCCCGGTTCGATAATCAACTTGCCCCCACTGCCCACCGTGTAATCATACACAACATAATAGGTAGCGTCTGCAAACCACATTTCCTCATCGCAGGTGCCCCAATGTACCGTTTCATAGTCCCAAACCACCGGATAGGCAGCATGCTCCAAAAAGGCGTGTTCAATGCTTTCCACCAGATAGGTCCGGTGGTCAAT
>LJUC01000146.1 GCA_001303695.1 Phycisphaerae bacterium SM23_30 | reverse complement strand
TTATGGATGCGGTGAGCACTTTCGGTGATGTTGAAGATCCGTGGAATATCCAATGCAGAAAATCTCCTTACGGGTGTGAATAGATTCGGTCACTGCCTAACAATGATTATACAGCCTGTATAATATAGCAAATGCAGACTGTTTTTTTCTGTATAAGAAGTTGACGTCACTTTTTTCTTTTTTTCATAAGCCCTTATGTGCCAATGGGCTTGCTGTCAATTCTTGACTTGCTTGTCTCGGTTTATACAGGCTGCATAAACAGGATTACAGCCCATCCATCGGGCTGCGGACTTCTTGGCCTGCTTTGTTCAATACGTGCGTGTAAATCATGGTGGTCTTCACATTCTTGTGTCGGAAAATTCTGGACACGGATATCATAATCTTTCCTGGAAATGGTTGTTTTTGACTTGCGAATAAAACGGTGTTGTTAACCACGAGAGGATTGTTAAACAGAGAATCTGAGAGTTTTGCCTCGTTTTTTCGGGGTGCGGAGGCAACCGTTACCGTTGGCTTCGGACCCCAAACTCTCGAAGTCGAAACTGAGCATTTCGTATTTTCCGCCAACACGCCCGTAACCCTTTGATAGCAATAGGTTATGTAAATACTGGAGCAACCCTCATTATAGGGTTTTTCCGTTAACCGTCAAGGCAGACAAGTTCCCTCCAAAAATCAGACCTCCCCGACGAGGGCTCGAACCTCGAACCTAGCGGTTAACAGCCGCTCGCTCTACCAATTGAGCTATCGGGGAAAAATAGCTGGCTTAACCCATACGCTAATGAACGGCGGAATCCTTCTCGAATCGACCGCTGAATTATATGTTAATATTTCGGCAATATTTGTCAATAACTACTACTTGTTTTTTATTTGTGTTTAAGTATTTGAAAAATAATAATTTATGGTGCTTTAGACTTATTTGGCTCCAATTCCAGGTCCGCCAGCATTTGGAAATCATCCGCCGCTGAACGTCCTTTGGTCGTCAGGTAGTTGCCGATCATCGTAGCATTGGCGCCGGCGAAGAACATCCAGCTCTGCAGATCGCGAAGGCATTTTTCCCGTCCCCCGGCAATTTTAATCTGCTTTTCAGGCAGCACAAAGCGGAACATGGCGATGGTCTGAAGGGCGGTCATGGGTGCCAGGATGGGATATTTTTCCATAGGGGTGCCGGGTATGGGATGAAGAAAATTGATCGGGACGCTATCGACATCCAAATCGCGCAGTGCTAACGCCAAATCCACCCGGTCAGCCGGCGATTCTCCCATACCAATTATCCCCCCGCAACAAACATGCAAACCGGCTTTTTGGGCCGCCCTAATGGTGGCAATTCGGTCATCATAGGTATGGGTGCTAACTATCTGGGGGAAATAATTACGGGAGGTTTCCAGATTATGGTTGTAACGACGGACACCTAAAGCATAAAGGTATTGGGCCTGCTGCGCGCTTAAAAAACCCAAAGAGGCACAACATTCGATCTTACCTTCCTGGGCGATAGTAGAAAACACCGGACTCAGGCGTTCAAAATCAGCGTCGCTGAGACGACGGCCACTGGTGACTATTCCAAAAGAATGGGCCTGCAGCTCCTGGGCGGCCCGGGCCGCGGCGAGTAATTCATCGAGTTCACAGAAATGTGGGATAATGTTGGTAGAGTAGTGAGCTGATTGGGCGCAGAAGCGGCAGTCTTCCGGGCAGCCGGCGGTGCGGGCCGATACTATGGCGCACAAAGAAATCTTCGGGCCGAAATAATGTTGGCGAATATGATTAGCCCAATAAAACAACTCATATCGTTTTTCGGGAGGCACCTGGAGAAGATAAAGAGCTTCTTCGCGATCCACTTGGCGGCCGTCAATGACCGCCTGAGCGATGGGGGCGATTTTGGCGGACTGTGCGGTTAACTGATCCAAGCGGTTTTATTCGGTGCCATAGGTTGATTAGAACCGGATGATGTTGGGTTCAGTCTTTTTTAATTTTAGGGATTGGTCCGTACGCTGCGGAGGCCTAATCTGTGTGTCGGTGGTAGTCTGTCCCGCTTCGTCGCCCGATCGAATACGGGTTCCGGGCATCAAACGGGGGTCCATCTGTTGAGGAGTCAAGGGACGGAACACGTAGTTGAGGTTTCTGCTATCCAGCGGGGTAAAACCTCCGGTTTCCACAAAGCCAAAAACAGTCAGGTTTTGCACATCCACATTAGCCACCCAGTACAAACTTCTGGTATTATCAAAGATGGTGGTGGCGACGACGTAGCGGCCGGCGCGGCTGCTGTGGTTGGCCCAGGCGCTGGCGTCATTAAAGGTAAAGTGCTGTAGGGCCAGGACACAGGTGAGCAGCACCGCGGTAAAGATTAGAAAAGCGATAATGGTATTTTTCGGTATCATGGCATCCTCCTCATTTTTTCCAAGGGGCGGGCGGTTCGGCAGCCGGTTCAGAGTAAATCGTGGGAGCAAAGGAGATATCCAAAACCGGTCCAAATTCGATCCTGCCCATGTTGGGATTGAAGATGCAGGTGGTGAGTTGCCGGTTGCCCATGTCAATGATCCAAAGGGCTTCGGATTCTATGCCGTTTCTGCCGGGGGTCAGGATGTAATCATAGGGGCGGACCTGGGCGTAGGCTTTCGGGATGCCCAGATGCGAGGCCACGATGGCGGTAATCAGTAAGATGTTAACACATAAAAGTGCGATCAGCCAACGGTTTTGTTTATGGGACATGATAAGATCCTCCATAATTAGGATGGTTTTTTACCGAAGAGCGGATAACCATAGCAATATATTATCTACCCGGCGACTTATCCCCTCATTTACTTTTTACCCGATTAGTCCAGGTGAGTTCTCTTGGAGTTTTTAAATCCCACCGCGACGACGCCCAGGGTGAGGACGATGCCGACGATCCAGGGGATGCCGCCGAAGGGCCGCCGATCATCGAGCATGTAGAGTAACTGCTGATCCTGACTTTGTTGACCCTGTTGGCCTCGCTGGCCCCGCTGGCTTCGTTGGCCTCGTTGGCCGAGGACGTCGTCCGAGGCAAAAATGGATAAAACGACCATCACAACCAGCAGAATCACCAATATTTGGGTATAGGTTTTTTTACTATTCATAACATTCCTAATTATAGCCGCTAGCGGCGGGTTAATCAAGCAGGGTGCCGCGAATTCGCTCCCCGACTTTTTTATAATGGGACAAGGCGTTTTCCCGATCGTTAAAGTCTTTTGAGGTAAATAGTAACGAAGTTGAACCGATGGTGATAAGGTCGTCGTCGGCCAGTTTGGCCGCCCCGGAGATTTTCTCGCCATTGATATAGACGCCGTGTTTGCTGTTCATGTCAACCGCGTGAAAACTCTCCTTTTCCGGATCGAAGCGAATTTTTACGTGTTTGCGGGAAACCCGTTCATCAAGTATTTGGATAGGAAGGGCCTCATCCCGGCCGATGACATTGGTCCGCCGACCCAGCGGATAATACTCTCCTTGCTGTTTTCCCGTCATTACGATAATCGAAGCCATTGCAATCCCTTAAAAACTGTTGCTGTTGAAGCCGCTAAGATTTATAAAGCATTGCGCCATAAATAGTTAAGCCATGGCAAATAGGTTTGACATCAACTTTTATATAAATTATAAAGCTATGCGAAGCTTTAATGCAAGAGTAAATGAAAGAAATTGCCTTCTTATATTTGCAGACCACCTGATGCTATTGCATTTTAATCCTCAACAGCCAGGAAAAAGAGTCTATGTCGGCATGGTTGGTGTTAAAGATGACGATAACTGCCGGGCAGTTAAGAAGATTCCGGCCGCTGCTGTGGCGGGGATTCAGTCTGGAAGTGGAGGTGGGCGGTTCGATAGAGGATCTGCTTATAAATGAGTTGGGGATTGACCGTGAGTTCGTGGAAAGCAAAATTCAAACCGTTTTTTTAAATGGCTGCCCCGTCGATGATCTGGCCTGCGCCATCGTCGAGGAAGGATCGCAAATCGCCCTGGCGGGAGCCGCCCCGGGGATGGTGGGGATCGCTATGCGGCGACACAGCCCGGCGGGATTTATTCGTCAAGGTATTACTCACCCGAGGGCCAAGACCTCCGCAAAGCAAAAAAAAGGCCGGATTACAGTCAAGCTTTTTAATGAAATGGCCGAGGTTTTGGGGCCCATTTTTCTAAGGCGCGGCATCGGTGTCGAAGCGCGGGCGCTAAACGAATTTTGTGACGATGCGTCCGGAGCTCTGGCCGTAGAAATGGACGGCAAGGCCGCCACCCTGGAGGATATAAAGCGGCGGCTTTCGAAGGATGAAGATCCTGCTGCGGGTTTCGTTTTATTAAAGGTGCACGCGTGTACATAATCAGGCAAATCGATACTCATAATGGATATTTGTTATATTGGTTAAGTGCGTTTTGGTAAAAATACAAAGGTTCCAACAAAATTGAAGTCAGGCATACTTTGAAAGGAGAGTGTCATGAAAAGGCGTTTTTTACTGGTGATGGTTTTATTGATGATGGTTTTTACTCTGTCATTTTCGCAAGGGCAGAGAGAGCCGCAGGATTTGAAAGTTTTTATCTCGGTGGACATGGAGGGAGTCGCGGGAGTGGTGAACTGGGAGGAGGTCAGCCGTAATGGCAAAGACTATGACTATTTCCGCGAGATCATGACCAAAGAGACCAACGAGGCCATCAGAGGGGCGCTGGCGGCGGGGGCCACGGAGATTGTCGTGCGGGATTCTCACGGCAGCGGCCGAAACATTTTGCCGGAACTATTGCATGAACGAGCCAAACTGCTGCGCGACTGGTCGGGCGGTCACCTGAGCATGATGGAAGGGATCGATAAGACGTTTGACGCGGTGATTTTTATCGGCTATCACGCCAAGGCCGGCACTCCCGACTCTCCCCTGGCGCATACCATGAGCAGCGCCAATATCACGGATGTTTCGATTAACGGGGTTTCTTTGCCGGAGGCGGGTATCAACGGGCTGATCGCCGGCTGCTTTGACGTGCCGGTGGTGTTTCTCTCCGGGGGAAGGGCCATCTGCAACCAGGCCAAGGGATTATTTGGCGAAGTAGAAACCGTGGCCGTTAAAGAAGGGATCGGCAACGCCAACTTGAATCTCCACCCCGCGGCGGCGCGGGAGAAGATCTTTGAGGGCGTAAAGAAGGCCTTGGAGAACCGGAAAAAATACAAACCCTATAAGTTGAAAGCCCCGTATAAGCTGGAGTTGACCCTGAAGAATAAAGAGTTGGTTTCTAAAGCGGCTTCTTATCCCGGAGCTCAACGAACCGGAGAGTGGGAATTGACCTACACCGGTAATGATATGATGGACATCATCAAGGCGTTCCACGGGATGCATTAATTTATTGAAGGGCAACATCCGGCATGGGGGCGGGGAATTTTTTCGCGGGGGATATTTTAACTTGACTTGGTAGCACGAATTTGATATATTTATGCGCCGAATTATTATTGTGTAAAGGCAGCGGAAAGGAAAAGGAAGCTAAATGCATATTTCCGAAGGAATTATGACTGCTCCGATGTTGGCCGGGGGGGCGGTATTGACCGCGGCGGGAGTGGCTGCCGGTCTGCGTAAGATGGAGACGGCCCGGATCTGCCAGGTGGCGGTTTTAACCGCGGCTTTCTTTGTGGGCTCGCTGATCCACGTGCCCATTGGTCCGTCCAGCGCTCACCTGATGCTGTGCGGATTACTGGGGCTGATACTGGGTTGGGCGGCCTTTCCGGCCATTTTGGTGGGACTATTTCTGCAGGCGGTGATGTTCGGCTACGGAGGGCTGATGGTTTTAGGGGTGAATACCTTTAATATGGCCCTGCCGGCGGTGGCGGTTTTTTACCTGTGCCGACAGGGGATTAAAAGCAACGACGCAAAGTGGGTCTTTGTTTGGGGTTTTACCGCCGGCGCCGGGGCAATGTTTCTGGCCGGTATTTTGTTAGCGGGATCGCTGTACTCGGCCGGGCGGGAATTTAAACCCGTGGTGGAATTAATACTGATCGTTCATCTGCCGGTGATGATCATTGAAGGATTAGTAACCGGCTGGGCTGTGGTCTTTCTGCGTAAGGTTCGGCCGGAAATTTTTCAGATTTATTTAATGTTTCCCAAAGAAAAGGAGAGTTTGTCATGCCAGTGGGCAAAATAAGACCGATGAGTATTTTGGGTGGTATGTTTTTATCGATATTTTTCGTCCATGAAGCCTTCGCTCACGATTTGCACCTTTTCGCGGCGGTCGAGGGCAAAAATATCACCGGCTATACCTATTACCATGGTGATGTAAGGGTGCCGGATGTTGAGATAAAAGTCTATGCGCCGCAAGAGAAACTGCTGGGCCAAATCACTACCGACGACAACGGGGAGTTCAAATTTGCCTTATCATACAAATGTGAACATACCGTCGTTGCCGTTTCCCCGGACGGTCATCGCGCTACCTCCGTAATCAAAGCTGAGGATCTGCCCGATGATTTGCCCGCCTACCATGCTTCGACCGTTGAAGCCTACCCCGAAGCTAAGACGCCCAAAGCCAACCTGACCCTATCAGAAACACAGCTCAAAATCATTGTGGATGAAGCGGTGGCCAAACAGGTGCGGCCCCTGCGGGAGCAATTAGAGCGGTACGAAAATAAAGTGCGCCTGCGCGATATCGTCGGCGGGATCGGCTTTATTGTGGGGCTGGCGGGGGTGTCGTTTTATTTTGCGGGGAAGAGAAAGAATTAAAAGTAAGACGAAGCTCGAATGATTAATTGATAATAAAGGAAGAATTTTTATATGGACGGGATCTCTGGAGAAAGTAAAGTGAAGATATCAGGCGTTATTTTACTGGGGCTGCTGGCTTATACTTGCGGATGCAATAATTCGATGGCTGATTTTGGAGACGCAAAGGCGGAAAAAACATACACGTTATATCCGATTGGAAAAGTGGTCCGCGATCAAGCGCATACCTTTATCGTGCTGGACAAAAGATACCAGCCGGGCTTGATGGGGATGGAGGAGTTTTCCGAGGTGACGGTGGTGTATTGGTTCGACCGGAACGACACGCCGGAAAAGCGGTCTATCCTGAAGGTTCATCCGCGGGGCAACGAAAGTAATCCCCTGCGCGGCGTATTCACCACGCATGCCCCCATGCGGCCTAATCTGATCGCCATCAGCCGATGCAAGATACTCTCGGTCAAGGACAATGTCATTGAAATAGATGAAATTGATGCCTTTGATGATTCTCCCGTGCTGGATTTGAAGGGTTAGACGGCCTGAAAAAGCGGTTGATAAAAAATGATGAAGGGCTAATGACGAATTTTTATCAGGCAAGATATACTCGAAACCCCACCCTGGTCTGATGCCGGGGATTTTTTTTCTTAAGGCGTCAACGAGACGAGGTGAGGATTTGTTGTGAGTTGTATGACGTTTTTTCAGGGTGATTCGGTTATTCATCGCCTGGACCCGCGCGTTAAGGTTGTCGCCTGCGTTATCCTGGCGGTTTTGGCGGCGGTGAGCGGCCAGACGTCGGTAGTGGGGCTGGTATTGGGGCTGGCGGTTATTTTACTATCGCTGGCGGAGCTGCCGTTCCGGCCGATAAGAAGACGATTTGTACGGCTTAATCTGCTTTTACTTTTGGTGCTGGGGGTGCTTTGCCTGTCCATGCCGGGCGCGGAAGTTTGGCGCTGGGGGGGTATTTCGGTTAAGACGGCCGGGGCGATCAAAGGCGCGATGATCGTCCTCAAGGCCAACGCCGTGGTGCTTTTAATGACGGTTTTGTTAGGAACCATCGAGATCGTAAGTCTGGGACATGCCCTGGCCCATTTGAAAATTCCCCCCAAGCTGATCCAAATTTTTCTGTTTACCGTCCGCTATGTCGATGTTTTACATAATGAACGACTGCAGCTTTCCCGGGCTATGAAAGTCAGATGTTTTCAAGCCGGGATGAATACTCATACCTGGCGGAGTTTAGGCTATCTGGTGGGGATGCTTTTTGTGAAAAGTCTGGACCGTTCCGAGCGGATTTATGCGGCAATGAAATGTCGGGGGTTTACGGGACGGTTTTATCTTTTCCGGCATTTTGCGATGAGAAAAAATGATTATGTTTTTATTGCGGCGGTTTTGATGGTTTTTACCGGGCTGGCTGTTTGGGAAGTTATATGTCGGATATATTAATCAGTCTCAAAAACATACGTTTCTTTTATGATTCCGACCGTATCGTTCTGAATGATTTGAACTTTGAATTAACGCGGGATCAGTGCGTTCATCTGGACGGGGCCAATGGTTCCGGCAAGACGACGGTGCTGCACCTGATGGTCGGTTTGCTGCGTCCGGTTCGAGGTGAAGTGACGGTATTGGGCCAACTGCGCCGCAGCGAGGCGGATTTCCGTTCGGTGCGCCGGCGGGTGGGGCTGGTTTTTCAGGACGCGGACGATCAGTTGTTTTGTCCCACGGTGCAGGAAGACGTTGCCTTTGGGCCTCTGAACCTGGGTAAAAGCCGCCCGGAAATGCAGGAAGTTGTGGCCCGGACGCTGGCCTCACTGGGCCTGGCGGGATATGAAGAACGGATAACTTATAAGTTGTCGGGGGGTGAGAAACGGCTGATCTCGCTGGCCTGCGTATTGGCGATGCAGCCGCAGGTTCTGCTGCTGGACGAGCCGACGGCAGGTCTGGATGTAGATATAACACAGAGAATAATCAAAATATTAAATGATTTGTCATTGCCCATGGTTATTGTTTCGCATGATCGAGACTTTATCAAGGCGCTGGCGAACCGGAAGGTAAACCTGCGAAACGGAAAAATATCTTAAGATTGCTTCTTAAAATCCCCGCAGGGCGAGTTTTGCCCCACGCGCAGGCCAACACGGCCGGGGCTCAACGGGAGGGGATCTTATCATTAACACCCTCAAAACCGGTTTCAGAACGCCGCCCCTCGGATTATTATTGTTAAATACGAAGATTTGCCTTTTAGAGGTTAGGGGAATATCCTTTTAAAACTGAGGATATTAATATGTATAGGTCCATAAAACTGATATTGGTGATTTCATTGGGGGTGATGGTATTAACGGGAGGAATATGGCTTATGGCCCAGGTTCAGGATAGCTCCGCAAACCGCTATGAAGGCACGATGACAGCGCCCCAATTTCCGGCAGGGATGGAATGGCTAAATACCGATAAGCCCCTGCGCCTGGAGGACTTGAAGGGCAAGGTGGTGCTGCTGGATTTCTGGACCTACTGCTGCATCAACTGCATGCACGTGATACCGGATTTAAAGAAGCTGGAAAAGGATTTTCCTGATGAGCTGGTGGTGATCGGAGTGCACTCGGCGAAATTTACCACCGAAAAAGAGACGGAAAATATCCGCCAGGCGATCCTGCGTTATGAGATTGAGCATCCGGTGGTCAATGATAAGAATATGAAGATCTGGCAGCTGTACGGAGTGCGGGCCTGGCCCACCCTGGTGTTGATCGATCCGGCGGGTAAGATCGTGGCGGCTCAATCCGGCGAGGGTCTTTACGAGCCCTTCAAATTCGTCATCAGTAAAGTGATAGAGACGTTTAAGGCTAAAGGTCAACTCGAAGCCCAACCGCTGAAGCTGTATCAAGAGAAAAAAGGGCAGCAAGAGAAGCTGCTTCTATTTCCCGGCAAGGTGTTGGCCGACGAAAAATCAGATCGGCTTTTTATCGCCGATTCCAATCATAACCGGATCGTAGTGGTAGGGCTGACGGACAAGCGGGTCAAAGAGATCATCGGCAGCGGCAAGGCGGGTTTGAAAGACGGGGATTTTAAGACAGCCCGGTTTAATCACCCCCAGGGGATGGCGCTGGCGGGAGATAAGCTCTATGTGGCCGATACGGAAAACCACGCCCTCCGGCGGGTGGATTTTAAGAACAAACAGGTAATTACGGCGGCGGGGATGGGAGAACAGGCGCGGGGATTTAACATCGTAGGGCGGGGCAGAGGGGTGTCGCTGAATTCGCCCTGGGATCTGGAGCGGGTGGGAGATATTTTGTATATCGCGATGGCGGGATCGCATCAGATAT
>LJUC01000145.1 GCA_001303695.1 Phycisphaerae bacterium SM23_30 | reverse complement strand
GATTTGTTTTGGCCGTCCATTTTATAAATGCGGGTGATGCGGTTTTCATAATCATATTCGTAATGATAGCCGCGATGGTCTTCGGTGGTGTTGCCGGCGTCGTCATAAGCGCAGACAATATCTTCGCCCTGATCGCTGTCGTAGTGTGGCTCTGGTATTTGCTTCAGAAAAAAACTCCCGTAAGCTGCCCAAGATCCCTTGGTATCTCCATAAACCCTATCCGAGCTTCCGGGATGCCTTGGCTGGCCTGCGACGCGTCCTTTGGAAGGAACGAATTAAAGTATGGTTCGGTCAAACGACCGTACATGATAAAGTTTTGAAGTTTTTAATCGAAGCCCTGGCTTCCGCCGCTTAGGTACTTTTAAAAGTGCGAAAGTTCACTTCCAATAACCTTCATTAATAGTTGCATCCGCACATAATGCGATATATATCAAACCCGAAAAGCCGAAATCTACCAAGAAACCCAAGACTCCCGCCATCGAACGCTTCCATAAGAAAAAATGCCCCCAAACGGTAGCTGAATTTAAACAGACATACGGTGATCCCCACATGGAACTAACAGGAGAGGAAGTTCGGGACTATGGCATTTGGACTATCGAGGGCACACCTTCTATCGAGACGGATCAACTGATGGTCTATGCCAATATCATTCGGCATAAATTTCTTTACATCTATGCACAAGAAGGCAAGATTACCCATATTTCCGTGACAGATCCTATCAAGTGGCATCGAAAGAATTTCAAATCCCAAAAAGGACAAAGGTTAATGACTTAATCTCCTACTTAATTACTATTCATCAACTATCCTTCTATATCCAGTGTCGTCAAATCAAACTTATAATGGAGTAGATATGACGAAGAGACCGGCATTTCAATGAAGGCAATATCCAATATGTCTTTGTCTGATATAATTTCATTATAAATCATCTCCGGCACATTACGTAACTGAGTAATAAAATGATCATAATCATATATTACCCTTTTTTGGCCTCTAATGTCACCCAACTCTTTTTTCAAGTCAAAGCATTTTTTATAATACTCATTTGCCTCCTTGATTTGTGAAGCCGATGATAAAGAATTAGCTATATTATTATAGAGGTCACTAAGTTTTAAATCGTTATAATAGCCTATTTCTTCTGACATTCCCTCTCTTTCTTTTAACGCCTCATGCACGTAAATTCCTTTTTCGTAGCTCCGATTTGCCGATTCAAGGTACTCATTGGCAATATGCCCTGGTGCAGAAAGCAACTCAGCCGTCTGGTGTAATTCAAGATACGTGGAGCCCATATTAGTAAGAACCTGAGCTTTATCTAGTAAATGTAATCTGCTTAATTTGGGTTGAGTTTGCATAATTGCCATATTAAGAAATCTATCAATTAAATTCAGATTTTCCTTAAAGGTGTCGATCGCCTTATGTTGTTTTTGCAGGGCGTCTTTTGGATCGCCTTGCTCTCTAACGGCAATACCCCAATCATTATACGCTGAAGCGAGGTCGTTTTTTAATTCAACAATCCAAGTAATGTCTTTTCTGTTATCCAGTATGCTTAAACCTTCCTGAGCACTGATTATTGCCTCCTCATAATTACCCGCAATTCTGGAGCAAACACTCTTTTTACAGTAAAGTTCGGCGCAGATTGATTTGTTTAATTTCGTTCGACTCTCAGGTTTAGCTCGAACTCTTTCCTCTATAGTATTTATCAATTCTAATGTAAGAGTTTTCTTTTCATTATCTACCCGCTCTAAAATCTCAAGGAAAATAAAGTATTTACCATATTCATCTATTTCACTTAGCTCACAAATAACATTTTTTAAGTCAATGTTTCGTTTTCCATTTTGAAGTGGATCATCTTGCCATAATTTTTGCCACAAATCATAGATTAGTTTGTCAACATTACCAACATATTTTATCCCGGTAAACTTCTGTATTAATTTGTCTACAAGATTGGGTGGCGTATAAATACTATCGTAATATAACAATTCCTGTTTGTCTTCCTCATTATGGTCAATCCAATAAATTTTTTTAATCCGGCTGGAAAAAAGAAGAGAGGTTACGTCAATATCTTCGTCTCGCCAGCCAATAAAAATTAATATTTTATCTTTAAGGGCGGCTTGAAGCATTTCCGCCATTTCTCTTGGGAGTCCTTGTCCTACTTGTCTTAATATCGTTATGATAGATTGAGGCTCTTTAACAGAACCATGTATGTGCAATATTTCCTTGGCAGGCTCCCTAGATCTGTTGAGTGCTTCTTCGATTAATACATCAAAGTTTGTGGTAATAATCCTGCATCCTGCTTTAATTAATCTGGAAAGAAATAAATGGTTATTATTTGGCTTCCCCTTGGAAAAAATATCTTTTACTATACAAAAAAGCCTTTGATTGGTAAACTCATGTGAGCGCGTTAAAATAATATCAAACATTGACTCCATCAATATCCTGTTTATGTCAATCTCGTTTCTATGCTGGTAATAAAAGCTTTTCAGAGGAATTTCATTGCTTTCATCACATAAAGCATCCAAGATCGCAGTTTTAACCTCATTGGCTAAGGGAAGAGAAGATGGAGAATTAAAAGAGATACCTGCGCCTGCAAAAATAACTACTTTTGAAGCCTGTTCAGAAAGGAGATTAAATAGCTTTTTACAAATCTTGGTTTTATTGTTCATTGTCATTATTTTTTAATAAATTCTGAAATTTCCTATTTAAAATTAAAACTGATAAACTTTCCCAAAATAACTCTCTAAGTGAACATCTGAGAATCCATTATACAAAGATTTCTGGTAAAAAATACCAAAAATTTTATCGGGCCCGATGGATTTCTCTTAATAATCACCTATCTTGCCTTATTTCAACAACTTACGAACGCACTCTTTCCATCCCCCTAACAAAACAGACGTTTTATCAACACCAAAATTCAATCCCTAAGTAACTCCAGAATACCTCAATCGGTCAATATCTTGCCAAAAAGTAAGCGATTAACGAATACTTCCGTCATCTGGAAAATGAAATAACCGGAGTGCTTGACTACTCGGGCACCGATTTTGACCAATTTTTTTCGTAAAGTTGTTAAAGTCCACTGCTGAATCTTACGAGGCAATACCAATCGTTGCATGAAATTGCCCAGATTGTAGGCCAGAGCAAATAACTGAAGTCGAACCTAATTATCTACGAAATCATGACAACTCAAGCGAGTCCAGTTAATGGCGTTTTTGCCTTCCTTGATCCATTGTTCTGCCGTACATCTTTTATTGTAAAATTTGACTATATTTTTGGATTTCCAATGCAAATTGGTGACGATGAATCCCACCCGGGGAAACAACTCTCCGGCGTGCCATTCGACCTTGGCCACCACGCGACGAGGTTTGTCCCAAAATTAATACCCGTGCTGGAAGCACGGGCCTAACCTCGACTGCGCCGAGGAGAGGCAGGTGAACCTGCCTGAAGAGAAAAAGCCGGCGAGACTACGACGTTAGTTGGGGGGAGTAGTTCAGGATTAGCGAGCGTTTGGATTTGCGCTACCCGTTTGCACGGGCACAAGCTGCGCGGGGATGACAGGGGTTTGGGTGTAAAGGGCGGGTCAAGGTGAACGGGGGATTTGGTCCATGTCCCTGATCGGAGTGAGGGAAAGGCTTGTAGGGGGCGATTGCATGACGGAATTTGAATGAATGACGAAGTATGAATTTTGAATAACGAATAAAGAGGTGTAACCACGAAGGAAAGAAGAACACGAAGGAGGCAGGAGTAGAGCGTGGAGAGTGATTGAAGATTAAATCAGCATGGGCAAAGCCCGTCCCACGAAACTAATCGCCCGGGGCCAGGCATATTTAATCCCTTTTGGATTATTAACCATCGGCGAGCCCTGCGGGTTTGAGGCTGCCACGCATTCTTGGGTTTGACGCTGGCGGGGGTCCTTAGGGTTGGGGCGGTTGAGCTGAGGTGATTGCGGCGGGCGGTCGGGGGCATAAAGGAGAAGGGGTAAAATTTGGGGGATTTTTCATTTTTAAATAGCAGTTGACAAGGTTTGCAGAGGTAAAGTATTATTTTCAGGGAAGTTAAGCCCTGACACGGAGGGTCGGCGATATAAAGTAACCGATATATATAAAATTGAATTTGGGCATATTTTTCAGATAAATTTTAACCGAAGTTTTGCAAAATTGGATTTGGGCATGTTTGAGGGATAATTTTTACGTCAGGCGGGGAGGACGCAGGATTATTATAAACAATTGATGTTTATAAGGTTACGCTGATTATTAAAGAAATTTCCGGCAAGAAATTTCTTTAATAAGGAATGCCCAAAGCCAATTTTTGCATAAGTCTATTTTAACGTTAAGGAAGCCTGCGGGAAGAGATTATAAATCTATAAAGACAAGGATGTTGAGCATTGCCTATCCCGCCGATAATCTGGATAATCTTTCTTTTTGCGTTGGGGTCTTCGGTGGGCAGTTTTATTAACGTGGTGGTTTATCGTCTGCCGCGGGAGATGTCGATTGTAAGGCCGGGCAGCCACTGCACCTTATGCGAGCACCCGATCGCCTGGTACGATAATGTGCCTATTATCGCCTGGTTTCTGCTGCGGGGTCGATGCCGACACTGCGGGGGGAGTTTTTCGATCCGTTATCCGATGGTGGAGTTACTCACAGCCTTACTGTTTGTAATGCTGTACTGGGCGTATTTTTTGGGGGAGGTTCGGGAGGGTCTGACCGACCTTAGTTACGGCAGGTGGCTGATTTATATCGGTCACATGGTTTTGATCTGCGGATTACTGGTTTCATCTTTGATCGACGGCGAGCACTGGATCATCCCGCTTTCGGTGAGCTATACAGTGGTGGGGGCGGCGTTGATTTTGAGCATGATCTGGCCTTATTTTGTCGCGGCGGCAGCTGAGCCGCTGCTTAATCCGGCGCCGTGGGCGTCGATAAAGACGGGGGCGCTGGCACTGGGGGGCGCTGCGGGGCTGGGATTAAGCATGATTTTATTGAAATTCGGACTTATCAAGCGTAGTTTTGCCGATTACGACCAGGAGCAGGAACAGCCCCAAGGGGAGAAGAAGCACGCCCCGCCGAACGCAAGGGCCGAGCAGGGCGTTAAAGGCGAGGAAATCGGCATTGATCTACCGCCGAATATCATCCGCAGAGAAATGTTTCGGGAGGTGATTTTTTTGCTGCCGGTAGTTGCCGGGGCGGTGGTTTTGATGAGCGTTTTGACCAGCGGGGGCAGTCCGGCGAGCGGGTGGGGAAGGCTGATTTTAGGGCAAAAATGGCTTTGCGGCTTGCTTGGGAGCGTTTTCGGGTTTATGATAGGGGGCGGCGTGGTCTGGGCGACGCGTATCGGCGGCTCGCTGGCCTTCGGTAAAGAGGCGATGGGTTTAGGGGATGTACCCCTGATGGCGGCGGTGGGGGCGATGCTGGGCTGGACGAGCCCGGTAATCGCCTTTTTTTTGGCGCCTTTTATGGGTTTGAGCTGGGCGTTGGCGCGTCTTTTGATACACCGGACGCGGGAGATACCGTACGGGCCTTTTTTATCGATGGCGACGGTGATCGTGATGCTGGCGCATGATATTATCGTGCAATGGTTTATAGAGTCTTTTACGTTGGGGCCGGCGACGGTCGGGATATAGCTATGCATAAATTAAAAACGTACGCCAAGCTGGGGGGGGTCATCGTGTTGACGGTGTTTATTGTGATGTTTATGGCGAGCAATACCGAACCGGTGAGGGTTAAGTTTCTCTGGAAACAGATATTAGTTTTGCCGACATATACCTATACTTTTTTTGCGGCCAATGCGGGGATATTTATTTTTTTGGTTGCCCGGAAGCTGCGTAAATTATTTCGGGATATCAAGCAACTGCGACAGGAAGAAAAGACTAGACAAAGACTGGCGGCGGAAATAAAATCAGGGATGGAACAGGAGCAAGGTTCAAAAACAGGATCTACAGGTAAGGAGGCCTCTCATGAGACGCATTGAAATCATCATGGCGTTGGCGGCGGCAGGGTTGTTGATGGCGGGGGTCGGCTGTCAAAACACACAAGCCCAACTGGACGCCTGCAACAACGACCTGGCCAACGCGGAAGGACGATTGGAACAGACGCTGCAAAGTCTGGAACAGTGCATGAACGAAAGAGACATGTACCGGCGGCAGCTGGAAGACGCCCAATCGGAGCTGCAAGGACTGCAAGATCAAAGCCGGAGGGAGCCGGTAGAGACCGGTCTGGAGGCGTACGGGGGGAGGCTGGACCCGGAGAAAGGGACGATAACGGTTCCCTTAGCGAGCGACGTGCTGTTTGATTCGGGCCAGGCGGTAATCAAGGCGGAGTCCAAGACCAAGCTTAACCGGATCGCGGGGATAATCAAGCAGCGATACGCCGACAAGGAGATTTCCGTGGTGGGACATACGGACACCGATCCCATCAAGATCAGCGGCTGGAAGGATAACTGGGAGTTGTCGGCGCAACGGGCCCTATCGGTGACGCGTTATCTTCTGGGCCAGGGCATTTCCGCCGCCCAGTTAGCCGCGGTCGGGCGGGGGGAATACCACCCGTTGACGGCCGATAAGAGCGATAACCGCCGGGTGGAAATCGTAGTGCAATTGTTTTGAGCTTGATCGGCGGTCAAGGCTGCCCAAGGGGCAAGGGGTGAAAGAGCGGAGTTGCCTGCTGTTTGGCATTTGACGATAAAAGGCACACATTTTTATTTACGAGCGGCATGCCCAAGCAGAGCTTGGGCATATTTTTTCCTCCAAAGGCGTTTTAAATTAAACTAATTATAGTTTAAATTTGCCGACAGCTTGAGATACAAAAACTACCTGTTGAGTTGTTATGCTTTATCAAAGGACCGGATTCCCGTGGAGGCGGGAATGACAGGATTATTGATTCGGCAAATTGGAAACGGGACTGGTATTAGACCGATGATAACCATAGTGGATTACGGAATGGGCAACCTGCACAGCGTGCTCAAGGCCTTTGAGCATATCGGCGCTGGGGCGCGGATTTCTTCGGCGGTTTCGGCTATCGCAAGCGCAGAGAAGGTAGTGCTGCCGGGGGTGGGGGCTTTTGCCGACGCGATGGAGGCGCTGGGGAGGATGCAACTGGTAGAACCTTTGCTAAAGGCCATTGAGCAGGGCAAGCCTTTTTTGGGTATATGTCTGGGGATGCAGCTTTTATTCGAGGTGAGTTATGAAGACGGGGAGCACCCGGGTCTGGCGGCGGTTGCGGGAGAGGTAAGGCGGTTCGATTTTTCCGACAAGGGCGACAAGCATAATTTGAAAATACCTCATATGGGCTGGAATACACTTGACTGGCAGGTCGAGGCGCCGTTGTTGAGGGGGTTGGAGAAGGGTTGTTTCGTATATTTTGTGCACTCGTATTATGTAATTTGCCAGGACGAATCGGTCATCGCCACCACGACCGATTACGGGGGTGCTTTTACCAGCAGTATCTGGCGCGACAACGTCTATGCGGTTCAGTTTCATCCGGAGAAATCGCAGCGGGCCGGGCTGCAGATGTTAAAGAATTTTGCGGAGCTATAGCTAATACTACAACGCTACAGAGATAAGGACTAACTACTTAAACGACTTATTTGCAAGGTTTTATGATAATCTTATGTCGCCCTTTCAGGGCTAATAAGATATTTCAATGCCCTTATCCCAGGGCGTTGCCCTGGGCTGATATATGTGGCCCTTTCAGGGCCTAATAATACCTACATAACGTTGTAGTAACTGGGCTGATATATGTGGCCCTTTCAGGGCCTAACAATACCTACATAGCGTTGTAGTATTAATTTCATAAATATTACTTCTACTATGACAAAGATTGGTTCGGCTTGTCATATATACATACCTTAAAAAGGCTCCTGATCCCTTTTTTTCTCTTCATGATAGCAATGGAATTTGATACCGGTTTTGGTAAGGGAAGCGGTGACGGCGCCGCGTAGATGAGTGTGGATGATTTTTCTGTCGGGGAGCATTTGCCGGAGTTTTTCGAAGCTAGTTTGCTGCAACCTGCCGTCGCTGGCCAGGCATATGCGGGGGTTGACGGCGTCAATGAAAGCAGGCAGGATCGAGGCGGCGGAGCCATGGTGGGGCAACAACAAGATGTCGGCGTGGAGAAGGGCGGGGGATTGCAATTGGAGCAGTTTTTGCTGGGGCAGGGATCCGATGTCGCCGCATAACAATATGGCGCCGAGTTTATGATTTATGCGGAGGACCAGGGAACTATCGTTGGCGTCCAGATCGCCGGCGCGGTTGAGTTGGGGGGGCCAGAGCACCTCGATCTGATAGTTTCTTTGGGCCGGGGTGTTGGCGTTTATGGTATGACTGCCGCGACTTATCTGCCGGAGAGGCACCTCCAAATGAGCCAGCTCCTGCAACAGATATTTACACGCCGGGCCGCGGAGGGGACTCAAATATTCACTGGTATAAACGGCGCCGATCTTGAAGTTACGGCAGAGTTCCAAGACGCCGTTGAAATGGTCGATATTACCGTGGGAGATGAAAACCGCTTCGATATTTTGAATGCCTTGAGATCTCAGGAAGGGAACGATAATGTAATCACCCACATTGAAGTTGTTATTACTGCCGGCGTCATAGCAAATGACTTTACCGTCGGGCAGTTCCAGGACGGCGGCGCAGCCGTGGCCGACGGCTAATAAATTCAACCGGGCGCCTTCGGCCGGCGGGGACTGGGGGCGAAAGGGGGCCAGCCAAAAAAATCCAAGGATCCAGATTAATATTCCCATCAGGGTTAATCGGGCCATGCCTTTTCCTTTTCTGAGGGACCAGGCCGCCCCGATGAGCAGTAGATAAAAAGCGGCGATAAACCAGACAGGGGGGGCGGCGGTATTGATGTTGCTGGAGGGCAACCGGGCCAGTTGTTCGGCGGTGAGAATGGTTGCCTGGCTTAAGCTTCGCAGGGGCCAGGCTAACAGCCACCCAATAAAGGGAAAAACGCCCGCCAGCAGGAGTTTGGTAAAACCGAACAGCATAGTGAGGCTGATTAAGGGAAACAAGGCCACGGAACCGACAACAGCCCAGGGGGTGATGCGATTAAAATGATAAGCAATCAAGGGCATTCCCACCAGCCAGGCAACGGCAGCAACTACGAGCAAGCCCAGGAAATACCTTGCCGCGGAAGATATGAGATACTTCCACCAGGGCAAAGGTTCATCACCGGGCGCCAACCGCCAAGGAAAGGTTTGGAGTCTGGATAAATGCCCGTTGTCGTGGTATAGCAACCGGCGGCGGCGCAGGGCCTGAGCAAAAATCAAGATACCCAGGACCACAATAAAAGACAACTGGAAGCCGGGTGAAAACAGATCCAGGGGCCGCCAGAGCAATAAAATCAAGGCGGCAAAGGAAACCAGATTGAGGCTGTCGGCGCGGCGTCGGGTCATATAAGCAATGCAGAACACACAGCAGATAATACCGGCTCGAATAATGGGGGCCCGGGGGGGCACCATCAGGACAAACAATCCGAGCGCCAGGAGGGAGGCGAGTCCCCGCAGCCAACGGGGCAGACGGAGCAGCCAAGTTAAGCACCAGGTGAAACCGGCCAACAAACCCACGTGGAAGCCGGATAAACTCAGGTAATGGAGGGTACCGGTGCGGGCGAAGATTTCGTTTAAGCGCGGCGGGAGATGGTATCTCTGACCCAACAGTAAAGCGGCGAGGAACGCCTGGCTATCTTCATTTGCCGCTGCAGGGGCTGCTTCAAAAGAGGCATCGTCGATCACCTGGGCGTAGGCTAAATTCTGCAATTTTTGCCTCAGGCGATAAATAAGGTTTACTCGATCGGCGACTTCGGTGAGGATATTTACCGCCTCGGCATAATTGACATAACAGACCGCCAGGTTGCGGGCGGCGCGGTGGTAAGGGCGGCGGTCAATCTGGCCGGGATTATGGGGGCCGGCGCGGCGGGCGAGCCAGCCATCGATTTGCACTTTTTGACCCAGGCGGAGCAGGGGGCGGGGCTGATTTACCACGACATACACTAAACCT
>LJUC01000144.1 GCA_001303695.1 Phycisphaerae bacterium SM23_30 | reverse complement strand
GTCGTTATCTACTTGGCCGCAGTCCTGGTCCAGGCATTTTATCCCCGGCCCCCCCATTGACGAGACAAAGTCCCAGCCGATTGTATCATCAATAAAACCGTTGCCGTCATCGTCCAGACCGTTGCCCGCAACTTCCCCGGGATTGATCCAGATATTGCCGATCGTAGAGGGATTATCAGGCCCCCAGACGGAAGTGTAACCGCCCAGATCAAGATGAAAATAACGAACGCCTGAATCTAAAACCGCCACTACTACATCGGGATTGCCGCTCTCGATGTCCCAGGCCTGATTGGCATCGATGCCGTAATCGCCCCAGTAGTGCCACTGGTCGTAAGGAAATCCCGGATCCGGGGAATCCCGATAATAAGGATCGTTTGCTTCCACATGAAGGGCGTGCATGCCGATAGGCTCTGCCTTCTCGACCAGGGGATGGTTCCGGTAAGCCTGCATCGCTTCCGACAGAGTCCCCCGGGTAAACCTTACCTTATAATACCTTGACATCCTTTTTCTTGCCGCGTGGGCAAAAACTTTTTTTCCGGCATTGGGGAATTGTTTTTTAAGATAATTGACCTGGTGCCTTTTACCCAGCTCGTCAAGACTTTTAATCCCGGTTTGCATAATCCCCCGAGGCGAAACCTGCAAATCCGGCTCTGCCGCCTGCTCTTTTAATACGATAATGAATTCATCCTCGACGTACCCTAAAAACCCCAACGCCTCCGGCGGATCGTCGATTTTAACCGTCTTTTGCGCCAATATTGTGCTGGATAAAATAAATGGAGCAAGAGAAAATATTATAAGCGACTTTCGCATTTTAATCTTTATACGTAGCTGGACGACGACGGCGTCTCGCTGTGGTTATAACGTCGGTAAGTTCCTTTCCGATATTATACGAAATCTTGCAGGGAAATTCCAGATTTTTCGTGATTATATCACCTTGCCCATTTCATCTGGTGCGGGTGAAACGGCCGATAATTTAATGGTATAGGAATTTGTATTTGTGGATAACTCAAACAGCCCCTCAGGTAAAATGAGGGGGTAATTCGTAAATAATTTGGCATACATAGGTTACACCCCCCGACTTTACGTCGGGGGCTAAATAAAAAGTCCCGCCGAAGGCGGTTAAGTTCATTTGCCGGCTGGAAAAGACGTGCCCAAGGCCGATAAGTATCAGCCGGTCCCCCCGGTATAAGGCTTAGAGGCGGCCGGTGAAGTTTTGGGCCAGGATATTGTAGTCGATAAGATCGACCTTGCCGCTGTGGTCCAGATCACAACCCCAGCACCAGTTATTCAAGTCACTACAGGGGGCGTCCGGCCAGTGGGCCGCGAAAAAGGACAAATCCACCAGGTCCACGTCCCGGTCGCCGTCAAAATCACCCTGGAGCGGCGGCAAGGTCGTCTGCCATTGGGCCTGGGTCATGGCAAAAGGTACGATTCCCGCCACCGCCGCGCCGCTGCCGTCAAGTCCGTGATTGTGATGCCATAAATCCCAGATGGTATTGCCCCATTGCCTTAACTGGCCGAAGAACGGATCGGTTTGAATAATATAAGCGTTTGCTTCCCCCGAAGGCGTGGGACTGGAGAGGGTGTTAGCGGCGCCGTTGATTTCATCCCGCAAAAATTCAATATACTCCCGGGAGGTGCCCTGATAGTACAGTGTCGCTAAAAACCGGTTGGCCGCTTTGGGGATTTCCAGTTCCACTTCATCATACCCGCCGGCATACTCTGCCGTCGAGAAGTAATCAGGTTCGATTTCACCGTGCCAGACCGGTTCACTAAGCCGCTCAGCGGCGGCGGCGATATTAAAGCCCTTGGGGGGTATGCGGTTGTCTTTGTATCTGCCGGTGGCCAGCACAAAGTGAAAGGTCTCGTCCTCGCCGGTCAGATCGCTCTTGGGATGTACTTCATAAACTATTTCATCCAGGTAAGCTTCGGCAGGACTCAATGCCGGTGACGCCGAGGAATGCGGCAGGCCCTTCAGGGTGCCGACGGTGTAGTCATAGGGATTAATTTCATAAACCAGTTTATCCTGCAGGTAGGCTTTGACATTGACGAACATTCGGCGGCCTTCGGGAAAACCGGAGATCAATTTATGGGCCGTGTTGTTCTGAATTCTAAATGTTAATGTTCCCGTGTTGACATCGTAACTCATATTTTTAATGGAGGCGGCCAGTAGAAGCTGGTCCTGGGCCCGATCAGCGCCGGCTTTTAACGCCGCCCCGTTGTTTTTGGGCGTTTCCCCGGCATTTAAGTCCAGCGTTAAAACCGCAGGCCCTTTATCCAGAATCGCAGCGTTTACCGGATCGTAAACCGCTCCTGCCGGATCCAGACTGGCTAGAATATATGAAATCCAGGCGTTGCCGCCGGTCATATCATGCAGGGGCATTCCGGAATTGGGATGCTCGCTGCTCTCGTCAGGGCGTAAGGGTACGCCTTTTTTATTGCAGCCCGCGCCCGTTACATCGCTCATGTGACAATCCTGGCATTTGGCCACCCGGTCGATGCCCCCGGTTAGTTGCGCGAACTCCGCATTGGTCGGGGCTCCTTGCGGCTGACTGTAGGCGGAAAGCATAAACTCCGAAAACGTCCTTTCCACGTGGAAATACCGGGCCGCGGAATACTGCTCGCTGATAAGGTCCACGCCGCCCGACTGATCGGCAAGTCCCGAAAGTCCCAGATTCGCCAGGGCGGGATTGGAGACGTCATGGCAGGTGGAGCAGAAATATTTCGACTTGTGATACCGGCTGTAGAGCATCTGGTGGCGGGCGGCGGCATCGGCAAAACTGGCCCTCTTATCCGAATTGGGGCTGACAAAAAACTGCCCGCTGGCGTTTTCCTGATAGCCGGCGTATTGGGGCACGTTGAATTTGGTGTAAAAATTGCCCCCCGAAAAGAGTTTAATATCAGCAGCGAGGGTGCGATCCTCCGTATAGGTATTTGCCGCTTCCGTCTGGGATAAGGTGCCGCTGCCCGGTCCGTTGTTGCCCGCCTCATCCCAGTAGCTTGTCCAGTCATCTCCTTCCCGCGTGCCGTTATAGGTGGTCTCGAAAAACGGATCGTACATAGTATGGCACACGTCGCAATGCAGACCGTCAAAATCGCTCGCCAGCATCGCCGAGGCGTTGGGCGGGTCGGAGCGGCCTTCCACCCAGCCCTCCGGAAAATGACACCTCTCACACAAATCGCCGGCGTTAGGGCTCCCTAACGCCCAGATGGAATCCTGCAAGGCCACCGTAAAACACGCCCAGAATATGGGGTCCCGGGCCGCCTGCGCCATCATCGAACCCTTCCAGTTGAAACCGGGCTCGGCGCCCGGATCATAATCAGCGTGGCAGTTCAAACAGCGATTCGGCGCCTCCAGATTGACTCCCTGATGGGGCTGGGTGCCCGGCATCCTCACCAGAGGATCGTCCTGTACCGCCAGGGGAACCCAGGCATATACCGAATAAAAACCTAAAAGCAATATCCCTACAACAGAGGCGTTGAGCAATTTAAACTTCATGACTGCCTCCTTTGTCAGGCAGCGGCGGAAAAGAAATCCGGCGACATTATAATCAGATTCACGAGACCATAGTATTTTTACAATTATATCAGTTTAAGCAAAAATTGTCAAATATGAGTGGTTTTATGTTGAAAATAATGATTATTTCCGGTTAAATCGGAGCGGGTCAATCTTATATAGGAGCCGGATCATGTCCAGATGGCTGATGATAACTATTATTACGGGCGTTTTTTCGGCGGTTTTGGGCTTTGCCGTCGGCTTTCTACTGACCGGTCGGGGCCCACGGGTCGATGGGGTCATAGCCCAACCCGCCCCCCAGATCCCGGTCAACGAGGCGGTTCGGCAGGTGCGCGACGAGACCACCGCCGCCCTCCGGGACACCAATGAAAAGCTGCAAAAAACCATCGAGCAGCTTAACCAAACCACCCGGTCGGTTAATCAACTGAACGATCTGGTCAACCAGCTTAAACAGGAAAAGAACGCCCTGGCCGAAGAACTGAGTCATTTACGAAAGGAACTGGCCGAACCCAACGCCGCTGCGCAAACTGACATTTCAGCTCGTAGCGCCCCAAATGTCGAAACAACCCCAAAAACCACGGAAACCTCTAAAGCGAAAACCGAAGAAAAAAAGGTCCCTCCCGGCGATATTATCGTATATGTCACTAAAACCGGTAAAAAATATCACCGCCCCGACTGCCCCAGCCTCAGCAAGAGCAAAATCCCTATCAAACTCAGCGAAGCCAAGGCCCGCGGCTATACCCCCTGCCAACGGTGCAAGCCGCCGGGAGAAGGAGGGAAGGAGAGTGGATGAGTAGTTTGGTCGATGGGCGGAAAGTAAGTTAGGGGATAATTATGGATAAGCTATTCCATTATCGACTCAAGAGTTCAACTTCAAAACGTCTGATTCGATCCGCGGTGTTTATATATCTACTGGTGGGGATGGTCGTGGTCGTATGCCCGGCGGCGGGGCAAACGAGTGACGAACAAAAACTGGGGAAAATAAAGATTGAAGGTAAATCTGTCCGGGAGTTGGTTCTGCAGAGAAAAGACGGGATTACCAAGACCTTCAAAAAGCCGGGAGAAGTTATTGAACTACCAATAGGAGAATATCATATTTACTATGTATATCTAGAGGGTAAATACCAGAGTTATGCCTACCGCGATTCCGAAGTTGAATGGGTTAAGGCCGAACCGAATGAGCCGGGGATATTGAAAGTGGGCGGCCCATTGAAGCAAGGAGTAAAGGTCAGACGGAGAGGCAGAAATTTACTATTAGATTATGAACTTTGGGGCCGGGGCGATGAAAAATACCAGAATTTGGATATATCCAAGCCGCCGCAATTTGCCGTTTATCAGGGCGACAAAAAGATCGGTTCCGGCACGTTTGAGTATGGCTGAGGCGGGGTATGTTCGTACTCGTGGCGAGTACCCATAACCGCATCGGGAGAATTGAAAATCGTAGCCTGGGATGATCCGGGCTCGTTAGGAGCGTCCGGAAGTGAGCCGACGGTTTATCAATGGAAATTGCGCTATCAGGCGCCGGGCCTGCTGGGGTGGGGTATTTTGCTGCTGTTGTTATTGCTATTCAAGGCCAACCGCCGACCCCAGGCCTGGCTGGTGCTGATACCCCTTATTGTGTTATATTTCATCTGGTCTTTGATCCTGCCAATATTACCCTTCGTCTCTGAGGAGGCAAAAACTTTCGATCAAATAGTCACGTCCCTGGGTTTGGCTCTGGCGATACTATGGTTATTGGGCCCCATCCCAGCCAAATTATCCGGGGCGGTCTTCTTCTTTTCAGGGCTGGGCATCATGACGGCGGCGGGCCTGCTTAGCACCTTTACATATAACGGGACCGATTTCTCTCCTGAAACTGCGCCGTTTCTGATCATCTACGTTTTTGAGGTGCTGGTGATGTTGCTGGGATTGACCGTCGCCGCCCATTTCTGCCGCAAACGATATAGTGTTCCGCGGTTTTTGGGCCAACTAGCCTTGTGGATGCTGGTGCTGTCCATAGGTCTCATACTTGTCTCTGTAGCAGTGGTCATGTTATTGCAAAGCGCGCTGCGTGATGATTGGGAAATTTGGCTGCAGGCGCCGCTGGTCGGCGCGATACTAGGCGGGGCGTCGTATCTCTTAATCCTGCCCTTTCTCAGCCTGAGCTGTTTCAGTTCGTTTCACCGGGAGCGATTTTACCGATTATTTCGTCTGCCGATGCCGATAGCGGTCCATCAAGTGGCAGGCGACAATGCCAATATGGAATCCGAACCACCGGATTCCGTCTCAAGTACCAAATGACATAAGCCCCATAGCATGAGTTGCCGGCGGAGTCGGGATGACTTACAGAATCAGGATTTTACCAGCGGATATTTTCCTTTGACAACACTTTAGGACGATATTATAAGAGTTCCTCAGTAACTGAACGGCCCCGTCGTCTAGCCAGGTCCAGGACACAGGGTTTTCATCCCTGCAACACGGGTTCGAATCCCGTCGGGGTCAGTGGTAAATCCATGTAAAACAAGGGATTATCTTACTTCACCCATAAAAACACCCCCAATCTTATCTTGACTTGCCTCGACTATCCTGCAAACAGTTAAGTTATTTAGTGGATTTATCATTAATATTAGTTTATGTTTTTCAAGGTTTTTAGAAACCGAAAATTTAGTCGTAAATGCGATCAGGTGATTTTTCTAAGACGGCAATGATGTTGAAATTTATCAGGCGTGAATTGAATCTCGGATTGGCGTTGCTGGGGTTTTTGGTGGCGGCCCTTAGTGCGGGCATCGGCATCGGCGGCGGCGCCATATTCGTCCCCCTTCTCATGTCGGTATTCCGGTTTGATTTCAAAAAGGCCGCTCGTACTTCTCTGGCCGCCATTATTCCCATCAGCCTGGTCGGCGCCGTCAGTCACCTGGTGCTTCTTTCGCCTCTGCCTCCTCTGAGATATTATTTGATGTTTATTCCCATGTGTATCCTGGGAACCATCCTGGGAGGCCGGATAGCTCAAAAACGAAAAGACCGCTGGTTAAAATTCGCCTTTTCCCTTTTTCTCATAATCGTCAGCCTTAAAATATTGGAAATTTTTGATTTTCCCAGACTGTTTTTCTCCAGCCTCTATGAGATTTTGTTGGCCAATGAGACCTTGGTGTTAATAATATTCGGGGTGACTATCGGCTTCATTGCCATCCATCTGGGCATCGGTTGCGGCCTGCTCATCGTCCCTTTTTACGTGATTGTGATGAAACTCGACATGCGCCAGGCCATCTCCATATCCCTGACCAGTATGTTCTTTCTGACCTTCTCCGCCACCCTGATTCACCGCCGGTTGAAAACTTTGGATTTTACCCCTCTGAAAAGCCTGCTCGGCCCCGCCTTAATCGGCGCTGTCTTGGGAGCCTTAATTTCCAGTCACCTGCCCGCTTCCCTCCTGAGACAATTATTTGGCGTGTTTTTATTGGTCATAGCCGGTAAATATTCCCTCCAGGAATTGTGGGCCTATTATCGCAGCCTAAAACCCAGCCTTAGTTATAAAAGCAATTAGATGACCGTAGCAGCTATATATGACCAATTACGCGCCGCCCTGAGAAAACAAATCCGGCAACATAATCTTACCGGTCAGGATGTCAGCGTCCGGTGCAAAGCCCTTTCTGCTCAGGAAGCTATCGGCTCACCCGAGCGCGATGATTATCCCATCATCAAAGGCAAAGAGGTCATGGTCGAAGCCGTCTTTAAACAGGCGAAAGGTCACGCCTTTACCGATGAGTTTGAAAATGCAAATTACCGGGTGGAAGAACTTTTGGAAATCGAGCTTGATAATAACCGCCGCCGGGCCAGCTTTATATCCGGCCTTAATGCGGTTTTTAGGCATCTTGACCTTTGCCCTAAAACCGTTCACTGCAAAGATGACGAACCAAAACAATGTGCCGAAAATTTGCTTAATACCATTGACGCCGGCCGTAAAGTCCTGCTGATTGGTTGTCAACCCCGATTTACCGAGGTTCTGGCGGCCCACTATAAGGTCAGAGTGGTTGATCTCGATCCGGACAATATCGGCAGGGTGATTTCCGGCGCCCTTATAGAACCGCCCGAAAATACCGGCGACGCCTGCGCCTGGTGCGATCTCATCCTTGCCACCGGCTCGTCCGTCATTAACGGCACCATCGCCGATTTTCTCCACCAGGATAAACCCGTTATCTTTTACGGCGTCACCATCGCCGCCCCTGCCCATATCCTCCATCTAAAAACCTACTGCCACTGCAGCCACTAAAGCTCAAACAACCTCCTCTTGAGAGGGGATAAAAAGGCGTGTAAATAAACAGCATCGCGCAGCGATACCACAATTCTGCTTTTTGATATTTAATGTTTGATTTTTCTAATATATAATGGGATCCGCCCATGTGGTTTCTGCTTGTTAAACTTTTTTCAAATGTATCGATCTATATCAAGTGCCCCATGAAAAACACCTAATATTTCAACAAACTCGACACCTATTATTATGTATGCTATTCGATAATGACCATACAGTAAAACCCGAATATCACCTTCCTGTTCTGAACGATGTTTATACCCTATTTCGGGATACTCTTTGAGAATCTGGGCTTTTTCGTATATGCCATCGACCACCCTTGCTGCCGCCTCCGGATTATCTTGGGCAATATATTTATATATATCCTCAAGCCAAATCGCGGCTTCTTCAGTCCATCTTATTTCCGCCATAACCGTATCCGATGCTTCATTTCTTCATTAGAGATTACCCGACCTTCACGTGCATTTTTTAAGCCTCGTTCCACCATATGCTCAAATGCCAGTTCCCGAATGATTTCAGCTCTGGTAGCATCATCGGGCTGGGCATCGATAAGAATCTTCATTTTCTCTTTTTCCGTCATTTATACTTCTCCTGTTATCTTGCCTGATCTGCGGCTGTTTCTGATTATTCACTTTTTTTCCATCCGCTTTTTCCTGGCTAACCGGTGATCCGCCCAGCATGGGATCCAAAGGATCAAGCCGCAAACAACTAATACCGCCGAAAATTGCAGAATCCTTACTTCCGGCAGAACCGAAAGTAACAGCCCGCCCACATAGACGGCAAACGGCAAAAAGAGAACAAACACCAAAAAACCCGTCCCCGTATGAAAAAATATGTATGGCCTCTCCATTTCCAAAATCCCATGGTTGTCAATATGACATATCAAACCTTCTCGACCGATATCACTATTTTATCACCGTATTACTGATTGATAAATGAAAAATTTCGTATGTTACCCTCTCCCCCGGTTTTGTCGTCCGTCATTAAAACCGCAGGATATCCCGGCGCCCCGGGATTGGCCCGCCTTATTGTATCGCCGGCAAAATCATTTTGTGCTTTCAAAGAACGAAACCGCCGGCATATCGATCATCATTCTCAATCCCGCCGGGGCTTTTAGAATCGACTTGACGGCGTTGACGGTGATGGCGCAGGTGGCGATGTCCCCGTTGACCCCGCCGGCAATATGGGAAGTAATATCCGGCGTGCCCTTGATCTCAATCGTATCGCCCGGATTACTCTCGCCCACCGATGCCTTAAACACCAGCGTAATGACCGGCGCGCCGTTGACATAGCCGTTGCCGATCTGCTGCACCCCGGCCGCCAGACCCGGCCGCACCGTCTTATAGCCGGTGGTTATCTCCCTCTCGGCGATAATCGGACTGATGACGTCCTCGGTCTTCTCCAGCTCCCAACCCAAAGCCATCGCAATCATGTGCAGCGATTCCGTCAGCCCCACGTGCCGTAAGCTCCCCTGTTCTCTTTTCGCCTCAAATTCCCGGATCGTAAGACCCACCCCGATCTTCTGCTGGAAGGGAATCCTCCGGAAGGTGGCGTCCTGCCGACGCGTAACTTTAATGCTCTTAACCTCCTGGCAAACACCCGTCATAATCGTCGGCAGAAAATCCATCAGAAATCCCGGATTCACCCCGATCCCCAGCACCGCCACCTCCTGTTTTTTCGCCGCTTCGTCCAGTTGCTGGGCCAATTCAGGCTCGGTAAGCCACGGACAAAGCATCTCTTCACACGTCGATACCACGGGGATCCCGTGTTTGATTATTTCCTCCACCTGAGGCACACATGCCTTGAAAGATAAAAGGGTGGTCAATATCGCCGCCTCCGGCTGGACGGCGCGGATCGCCGCCGCAAAATTATCCGCTACCACAATCCCCGTATCCTTATCCAGTGCGCACACCTCCGCCAACTCCCGCCCCGCCTTATCAGGGGCCGGATCCACCGCCGCCGCCACCTCCACGCCGGTCCTCTGGCAATATACTGAACGATTTTCTGGCCGATCGGGCCCAGGCCCACCTGAACAACCTTGATAGCTTGCATCTTTTTAACCTCTCCTTATTTGCCAAACTTCGATTTTGCAGATTCTGCAGGACTTATCCATCTACAACGCCGCGTCAATTCCAAACAGGGCGGTATTGTAGCAAAAGGCGCATTTTAATCTGAAGCGCAACGCTTTAGGTTAAGAGCAGCCCGCCAAAGGCGGGCTGGAGTTTAGCGCTTTAAGCTACCAGGACAGGTAAGAGAAAGAG
>LJUC01000143.1 GCA_001303695.1 Phycisphaerae bacterium SM23_30 | reverse complement strand
TGACAAACCGACAGGTTCTGTTAATCGAGTAAACCGTCTTTTGGGGGGCGGCAGCAAATAAAATTTTTATTAATATCCCAATAGCTGGGGCTTAAAACAGGCAAAATGATGATGGTCTATAATTAATAGTAAAGGAAGTTGAAAAGTGCGTTTTTCGCTTTTGGGGCTGCCGGCGGGGGAGAATAAAAGGCCCGGAGATTCTCCGGGCCTATCCCGCCGTTTAGCCACTGGCCTCGGCGCTCGGGTTGCACGCCTGCAGAGCCCTATCCTCCGGACCAGCGAGAAAACGTTACTTTATTTTTCCGCCAAAGGCAAGTCAAAAATGACCTGTTGCCACCAGCAGACATCCCCCAAACGTCAATCCCGCCGGAAGCCTTTCATGCGCTAAACGCATGATTCAGTTGTAGTCAACAGCACCGTAAAGCGGAACATCTCACCCCAACCTTTGGGACGATACTAAATTTTTTGAACAATATTCGTGTTTATCCGTAGATATTGACGAAGTAAATATATTCTTTTTCAGATTCGTTATGATTACGGCGATTCCCGGGATTTTTGTCGCATAAGGAGTTTTGGGCATGGTTAAGCGTATAATGGCGGTTTGTTTTATCTATGTCTGCGTGGCGGGGGGCTGGATGGTGTTGGCGGGGACCATGTTCGTCCGCACCGAGGCCCAGGACCAGAAGCTGCAGGCCTCCGTGGGGCAATTATGGGGCGCCGCCCAGACCCAGCCGGCGCCGAAGATTTTTTCCCAAGTTGGTCAGGAGGCGCCGGCCGAGAATTTTTATCCCCTGGCGGCCAGCGATATCAAAGTGGATATCGATCTGGATTACCGTAAAAAGGGATTGTTGTGGTATTCCACCTATCGGGTGAAGTTTTCCGGCGAATACCTGGTGGAAAATACCGACGCGCAGCAGCGTGAGGTGTTTTTTGAGTTTGTGCTGCCGGCCGCCGGCGCCGGTTACGACAAATTTCGCCTGACCGTAGGAACAGAGCAAATACCTCAAGTAAAGATCCTCGCGCAAAAGGTGCGACAGCCGCTGAAACTGGCCCCCGGCGAGTCAAAGACCCTGCAGATTTCTTACGAATCCCAGGGGATGGATGAATGGTGGTATAACTTTGGCGCCGACGTGAGCCAGGTGAAAGATTTCTCGCTGGAGCTGAACACCAACTTCGAGGATATCGACTTCTTGCGGGAAAGCATCTCGCCTACCCGGAAAGAACAAACCGCCGACGGCTGGCAACTGACCTGGAAATACGTCAACCGGCTCTCCGGGGGCAATATCGGCCTGGTGATGCCGGCCCGGCTCAATCCCGGGCCCTGGGCGATGCGGGTGACGGGGGCGGCGCCGGTGTCTTTGTTTCTGTTTTTCTTTTTATTACTGGTCTTCACTACCATTAAAAAAATCAACGTCCATCCCATGAATTACTTCTTTATCGGGGCCGCCTTCTTCAGTTTTCATCTGCTGCTGGCGTACCTGGTGGATCACATCTCCATTCATTTGGCGTTCTGGATTTGTTCTCTGGTATCCATATTTTTAGTCGTATCCTACATGCGGCTGGTGGTTGGCGGCCGTTTTGCCTTTGTCGAAATCGCCCTGTCGCAGTTTGTCTATCTGGTCTTGTTTTCCTATACCTTCTTTTTGGAAGGTTTTACCGGTCTGGCGATAACCATATTGTGTATCTGCACTTTATTTGTGGTGATGCAGTTTACCGGCAAAGTGGAATGGGATAGCGTATTTGCCAAAAACAGTAAGCCTACGGGCCCTTCGACTCTTGTCCCAGACGCCCCGGCATCTTCGTGAAAAGGGAATGTAAATATCTTTTATTAAAGATGTTACAATATTTTCAGCGGCTTTTTTGATACTGTCAACAGGGTGCCTTATCCTCAAAACGCGAATATCTATTCCTCCGGGAAATATATGTTTTCGCTGAAGAGCTTTTCAAACTCGGTCTGGCCGGCCAATTCGACGTATTCAATCTCCCGGGCCAGCTTTTCCGCCCGCCGACGGGCCGAACGGGCAAGCAGCACCTGCCTGACGCCCACCCCGGCGGCATTGCCGACGGGCATAATTTTGGACCTTTCGACCCTGGGCAAAAGACCGATCCGTTGGGCACTGGCCGGGTCGATGTAATTTCCAAAAGCCCCGGCTAAATATATGCGCTCGACATCTGACCATTCGATATGCAAATGATTCATCAGGATGGTCATGCCGGCCCTGATGGCGGCCTTGGCTAATTGAACTTCACGTATGTCTTTTTGCGTCAGCCCGATATTCGGGCCGTTACTCGTCTGTGGGGCCGGGGTCAAGATGAATACAGGATTTCCGTCTTTTTGCAACATCCTTTGTTTTATTTTTTGATTTATTTGGGCGGGTAATTCTTTTTGATTCAGCAGGCGACCTGTTTTATCAATTATTCCCAGCTTCAACAATTCCGCCACCGCGTCGATCAATCCGCTGCCGCAGATGCCGGTGGGCGGGCCGCCGTCGATTACGAATATTTCAACATCATCATCTATATTAACCCGTTCAATCGCGCCGCCGGCCGCTCGCATACCGTGCTCAATGCGCGCCCCTTCAAAGGCCGGTCCCGCCGCGGTGCTGCATGCCGCCAATCGGTCCTTATTGCCCATTATCAGTTCGCCGTTGGTGCCAATGTCAAGCGCCAGATGGTTTTTGTCGCTGTATCTCATGCCCGTCGCCAACGCCACCGCTACCGTATCGCCTCCTACATGGGACGCTACCAGCGGCATGACGTAAATGTTACCTTCCGGATGGATGTCGATCCCCAACTCGAAAGCGGTGGTGTTTACGGGGCCGGAAAATGCCGTAACATACGGCGCCTGGGCAAGTTGCGCCACCGGCACCTTCAGCAATAAATGCTGCATGGTGGTGTTGCCGGTGGCGGTCAATTCGTAGATGTTTTTAGGCGGGGAGTTTGATTTTTCGCAAAGCTGACCGATTAACTCATTGATACAATCAATAATAGAGTGTTGCAGTTGCTGGGGGTGGTTTTGGTGCGTCTCAGCAAACCGAATGCGGCTGATCACGTCGTCGCCGAATCTCACTTGGGGATTAGTCCGGGAGGCGACGGCCAGGTCCTTTCCGCTGAGCAGATCGACCAGCTGAGCTACCACGGTGGTCGTGCCGATATCGACCGCCACTCCCAGCAGCCTTTCGGTGGTGTTTCCCTTTTCCAGAGCGATGATATGCTGCTCATGACAGACGGCCGTTACGTTGTGATGATACCGGCTCAACTTTTTGGGTAACTGTTTTCGGAGAGATTCGTGGAAGGAGTATTTGCTAAGCACCCCGGCGCTGCGGGCCGATGCGTTTATTTTTTGTTCAATGGCATCTACCAGTCGCCGGCTTTCATCGGTTATATTTTTCAGGCCCGTTTCCTCGATCACCAGGTGGTGTTTGCTTATCATCGGTTCGATTCTTTCCTGGGGAGAGATCCCCTGTTCCAGTATCTTTTGCTCGTAAAATCTCGATCTTTCCGGGATGTTAACTATTAAATCCTGTTGAATCTGGTATTGGCAGGCCAGGACCGGTTCTTTTTGTGCTGATATTTTCACGGAACATTTCTGGCACGTTCCCGCCTGGCCGCAGACATTATTTATTATGATGCCGGCCCTTTGGGCGGCGTCCATGATGGTTGAATTCGGGGCGATACGGACCTTAACATCATCCGGCTGGAATGTAATGGTATATGATTTCATTAAATTTCTTTTGGGCTTCCGATATATAAACCTTTATTATGAAAGCACTTACCTTTTTATAAGGTGCATATCATATTCTATTCATTTAGCCATATAGCGCGATTGATGCCGGAGCCATTATAATCGTAAGTCTTTATTTTACAAGATATTATTAATTTTTTATCACGTTAAAACATCAAAAACTCATCAGGTCATAGTTGGGTTTAAGCACTTTTTTGCCCTATTACTTTAAATCATTGCTGTTAAAGAACTTATAATTATGTTTATATTTTTCCTACGGTTATAATTATATAAACATTTGCATTTTGGGGCACTAATTTTTACGATTTTTTGGCCAAAGTATTTTGATTTAATATGTCCATTATAACAATATTATACCGGACTTATTATAGCCACATATGCCAGTTATGTTTTTCTTTCGCCCCATACTAAATTGCCGGCTAATTGAGGTCCATTCCCGTCCGATTTGCTGACTTTTCATCTGGATGTCTGTGCACCAGAATAGAAAAGGAGGAAAAATCGCATCCATTTATGTGGACCTGATCTATCGTCATTGAAATTTCCGCCCTGCATCTACAATATAAACAGCATCTAAATAATCCACATTACGACGGCGGGTGACTTTTAAGGTTATCCCGGGGTCGATAGGAATTGTAATTCTTTGTCATGCAAAGACTTAGGAGATTTTTGCCCGGCGCGGCGAAAAGTTGGAATTCGGGAAGATATTTTACGGAGGCGGATTAAAAATTCCTGAAATTTCCTCGAATCAGTAATTAAGCAAGAGAAAAAATTTCCAAAAATTTCGCCAAAAACACATAGGGGTAAAATAATATCGAGGCGTGATTTTACGTAAATCGTTATTTTACAATACCTTAAGAAAATTGCGTTAAAATCCGACAGAGAAAGAAAAACAAAAAAGCGTCCAAACGCGGGGTTAGTTACACATAAGTGTCTGTTAAATAAAGAATTACGGTTAATGACCTGTTCGCCGACAAGCTACAAGTGGCCTTTTTGGTCCGATAAAAAATTTATAAAAACGGAGGAGGAGGGATTCGAACCCCCGGTACCTTACGGTACAGCGGTTTTCAAGACCGCCGCCTTAAACCACTCGGCCACTCCTCCAAATTCTTAAAACAAAAAGCTTTACGCAAATATAATAAAAAACGCCTCGTTACCGGACACGATTAGTTATCGGTCATTATCTAAAAGTATATTACCCGCACCGGTCATACAAGACGAAATATTTTATCCCGATCGAAAATAAAGGCCTATTTTAACGCCCGCAAGGGCGTTTGTTTTTGACAGGCAGCAAAAATTTTGTTATAAGTTGTTATTTAACAAGGGTTCGCAGAAAAATGACAGGAGATTAGGCAGAAGAAACAACAAGCTATTTCCTATCGACAAAAAGGGAAATAGCATTTTTATCACATATACGACGTTAGGCCGAATTATGCCGGTAAAATACATAAAACGGCATAAAAGAAGGAAATTCGCCCTATTGTAAGGAAAGGAATAAAACGATGAAAAGAGCGTTGTTACCACTATTGATGATGATATTATTGCTGTCGGCGTATCATCCGGCCCGCGCCCAGGAGGCGGATAGTATCTATTTTGAAGGACCCACAACCGCCCGCACCATCATGCGCTCCTGGGATTATCACAAGCAACTGCAAGAGGAATCTCCCTTCCGGCAAGTTCAATGGCGCAGCGTCGGCCCCACCCGCCAGGGCGGCAGGATATCATCCATTGATTGTGCGCCGGGGGCTGATTCCACCATTTATATCAGCGTAGGAACGGCGGGGGTATGGAAAACAGAAAACAACGGTAAAACCTGGAACCAGCTGTTTACCCGCGAAGCGACTTTTGCCACCGGTGATTTGACCATCGCCCCGTCGGAGGCGGATATTATCTGGGTGGGCTCGGGAGAGGGCAGCCCCCCCCGCAGCGGCTATGCCGGATGCGGAGTATATAAGTCCGTCGATGGCGGTAAGTCCTGGAATAACATGGGTTTAGAGGACACCCAGCACATCGGTCGCATCCTGATCGATCCGCATAATCCCCAGGTGGTGTACGTGGCGGCTTTGGGGCATGTCTATACCCGAAATAGCGCCCGGGGATTGTATAAAACCGCCGACGGAGGAAACACATGGAAAAAGGTCCTTTATATCGACAATAATACGGGCGTGATCGACGTGGCGATGGACCCCGAGGACAGCCGGACGCTCTATGCCGCCGCCTGGCAGCAGATGCGGCACGCCTGGGATTACCAAAGCTGCGGGCCGGGCAGCGGGATCTACAAGAGCACCGACGGCGGCGAGAGTTGGCGGGAGGTGACCGAAGGTCTGCCCAAAGGCGAGGGAGTGGGCAGGATCGGCTTGGCGGCGGCGGCTTCCAATCCCAACGTGGTCTATGCGGCCTATCTGGACGTTAAGGCGGACAGCGGGGAGCCGGGCGTTTATCGTTCCGACGACAAAGGCCGGACGTGGCGCAAGGTCAGCGAAGGTCGGATGAGTTCGGGTATCTGGTATTATTTCGGAGATATTCGGGTATCGCCGGACAACGAGGATCAAGTTTACGTTTTAACGGTGAGCCTGCAGCGTTCCGACGACGGCGGCAAGACCTTCCAGAGCATTGGCCGCGGCACCCACGCGGACCATCACGCCTTATGGATCGATCCGGCAAATCCCGACCGGGTGCTGGACGGCAACGACGGCGGATTTTATATCTCCAATGACCGGGGGGAAACCTTTGAGCACATCAATAATATGCCTATCGGCGAGTTCTATGCCATCTCGGTGGATATGGCGGAACCATATAATATTTACGGCGGTCTGCAGGACAACGGCTGCATGATGGGCTCCAGCGCCCAGGAGCTGAGCTTTGATCAGGAGGATCAATGGCGGCGGACCGGCGGCGGAGACGGGTTTATCAGCTATGTCGATCCGTCCGATAACAGTATTATTTATACCGAGTCGCAGTTCGGCGGTTTCCGGCGCAGCGGCGGTCAGGGCAGGGCTTCCGCCCCGAGGGAGGAGGGATTACGCAAAAACTGGATGTCTCCTTATATCATATCGCCTCATAATCCCTCGGTGTTGTATTTCGGGGCCAACAAGCTCTACAAGAGTATTAATAAAGGCAACGACTGGATTTGCATCAGCGGCGATCTGTCGAAGTTTAGACCCGAAAGGCAGGGCAACGTCCCCCATGCCACCCTGACGACCATTTCGGAATCTCCGGTGCGTGCGGGACTGCTCTATGTCGGGACCGACGACGGCAACGTCTGGCGGACGCCGGACGACGGCCAAAACTGGGAGTTGATCAACGAGGGATTGCCCGATCTCTGGGTCAGCCGCGTAATCGCCGGCCAATATGACGTGGGGACCGTATATGTCACCCTGACCGGGTATCGCGAAGACAATTTCAAACCTTACGTTTTCAAATCGACCGACTTCGGCAAGACCTGGCAGTCGATAGAATCCAATCTGCCCATCGAGGCGATCAACGTCATTCGCGAAGATCCCCATAAAAAACATATCCTTTATGTAGGGACGGAACTGGGCGTTTACGCCTCTCTCGATCAAGGAGAGAGCTGGGTTTCCGTCTGCGGCAATTTACCCACCACCCCGGTGCATGATCTGGTGGTACATCCGCGGGAAAGAGATCTGATCATCGGCACCCACGGCCGCAGCATCTGGATTCTGGATGATCTGGAATCGGTGCAAAACTTCGACGTTGAGGATCTGGTAAAGACCGAAAGACCCAACCTGCTGGACGAACCTGAAGAAGAGATCGACATTCGCCCCGGGCGCGTATTGCCAGAGAGGCGCGAGGTTCAGCGGCAGCGCGATAAAGAAGAGCAGCAAAAACGCGTGATAATCGTGGAAGCGGAAAAAGCCCGAAAGCCCCGGGTGCGGGAGATTCGGGAGATATATCCCCCGCCGGGGAAGGCGTTAAAAGAAGTTATCGCGGTGCAAGAGGCAGCGGTCGCCAGGGAAAAGATCGATCGAAAAAGGATTCGCGCGATTCGCGAAGTTTATCCTCATCGACCCAAGACGCCGCCCATCGAAGAAGTCATCCCGCCGGATAAGCCGAAAGTGAGAGAGGTTCAAAGGCGGGAAAAAGTGAAAGTACAGGTCATCCGGGAGATTCGCGAAATCCGCGAAATACGGGATAAAGACACGGCAGCCCAAGAAGAAGTAATTCGGGAAATTCGAGAAACGCGCAAAATTCGCGCGGTTGTCATTCGAGTTGAAAATCCTCTTCCGGAAGAAAAACCGGCAAGAAAAATTCGTCAAATCAAGGAAATACGGCAACCCGTGCGCATGGCCGGGGCTGAGCCCGTCGCTCAGCCAAAGACGAACCGTCCTCTTGATTTGACGTCCAAAAATCGAGAGATTAGAGAAAATCCCGCCCCCCGCGGCAAAAACGACAAGTCCCCAAGACGGATTATTTGTGAAAGTCGCAAATCCACAACCAAACGCCAAATTTGTGAAACACGTGATACCGACAAAGGACGCGACGGGCCGGAGATACGCGAGAACCCAGGCGTTAAAAAAAGAGCACCGATCCCGAAACGCGAATGAAATCGTGAGAGCTTCACCTGATTTATTTTAGAGACGCATTGTCAAGAATTTTTAGACGCCGATTAACACCGATTTTGTATTTATATCTTCGGGGTAAGTATTCGCCTTTTGGGCTTGGTGATGCATAATTTTTTTGACATAGTTACATATACGTCTTTTGAATTTCATCATTCCCGCCTAACAAAAGCATTTATTGAACATTGAAAAATTATTTAAATTAAACACAAATACTTTTATCAAAGGACGATATTGGGGTAAAAAACACCCCCAAGTTGCGCTTGGGGGTGCCACGCAATGTTTAATTTATTATTCAATAATCAATAACAGATTAAAAAAACGCTTGTGCTAAAGCACACCCTACACGACTGTTAAAATATTAACAGTGAAAATCAGTGTCTAAATTTTTTTATTCTTGGCGTTTTGGCGTGGATCAAGGGCGGGTTTTTGTTTGCGGCGTTTTTTGCGGGCGTAGGTATCCAGCCAGAGATAGAGGCCGCTGATCGTCATAAAGAACAGTCCGGCCGCCACCAGCGGCATGAGCCAATCGTGGAACCACCCGCCCCAAAAAGTGCCGTCGTGAATCTGCTCCAGGAGATCCGACACCCGCATGTCATCGCTTAATACCGCCCCGGTGACGGCGTCGATCTGCAGTTCGCTGTGGTGATGATAGGAGTGCACCTTGTGCACGCGTTTTTCGGGGCGAAAATCGACGCGTTCGATATCTGCGACGCTTTGAAAGTCCGCGTGCCCCTGGCTCAGGATAACGTCAAACAGCTCCTGCAGGGTGATGAAATTTTCCACGGTTCCCTCGGCGCCTTTTTGAGTGGGGGGCTGAATCCAGGCATATTTTTTTTTGACCAGCAGTAATAAGCCGGTCACCGCCATATTGATAAAAAGAAGGGAAAGAAAAATGCCGACCCATTTGTGAGTTTTCCAAAACAACTTGTAGATTTTCATGGGGCGTCTGTTCCTTTTACTAACCGGGCTTTTATAAAATTGCGGTCAGGCATATATTATTTAAGAAAATCGTGTTTGAGGTTTTCATAAATAATGTCTTAACGTCCCGATAAACATATAATTTTTAAGACCGAAGAATTATCATGTTTTCGAGGCGCTTAACGTTTTATTTCAAATTAACCGTTTCGGCGCGGCTAAGATAAATGCCGTTAAAGAGGAACTTAAAGGTCCCGTGGGGCTGGGCCCGGAAGGTGATTTCCGGACCGAACAGGTAGAGCTTGCCTTTGCCGATGCGGGCGTCAATGACGGCGACGGCGTCTTTGAGATGCTGCTGCTGCCAGGCCCAGCCGCTTCTCAGAGGACTTTCGCTGTCAAACCAGGCGACCTTTTTGATTTGATCCGGATTGGCTTTAGGGTCGATTTTGAAGGCGGGGCTGCGGTTAAAATAGACATCCACTTTTTCGCCCAGGCCGAAGGCTAACGGAATGGTGTTATCGACTTTGACCTGGAGCACCGAGCCCGGGATGTAATATTCGCTGGAGCGCAGGGGTCTTTCCCGGCCTTCTTCGACGGCGACCAGGGCGTTGGAGATCGGCAAATCGAGTTGATAGCCCAGGGAAGTGGAACCGCCCAGGGCCAGGATGGTGCCGCCTTCGTTGAGAAATTGCTTGAGCTGCTCGACGGATTGGGCAGTGATGTTGCCCACGCGATCGCGATATTGGGCGGGGATGCGGCTTAAATCGGTCTGCCGCCCGCCGCCGCCCCTGCCGCCTGCGCGGCTTGTGTCGGGAAAGGAGGCACCGACGAAGACCAAGACATCGAACTTATCTTTCAAATTGCCGGCATCAAGGGTCGGCGGATA
>LJUC01000142.1 GCA_001303695.1 Phycisphaerae bacterium SM23_30 | reverse complement strand
CCTTAACCAAGCGAATGGATCCTATCAATGATTTGGCAGAGTATAAACGGCAGGAAGGATATGATTTCAGCGGGATTGCTGTTTTTTGCGGTTATAATGACGGGTTTGACGGTCGCTCAGGTTGTCCAAATCACCAATGCGGACAACCATGGGGTAGGCGAAGGATTGGGGAAAAACAGAGAAATACTGGATCAGTTAACGCCTGATAAAGAACCAGCCGAGCGATCCCTGGCACAATACCGGCAAGCAGCAGATAAGCTGTCCCGGCAGAATAAGTTTGTTCCACCGCCTTCCGGACCCGAACCTCCAGGTGATTGTTCTGCGATTTTTGGTGATGAAGCCCGCTTTGGGGACCGCTGGATCAAAGTCAATGATACTATCGGCGAAGCGAGAGTACTTGAAATTGGTCCTACGGCGGTTACGTTGCTATTTGACGGTAAAAAAATTACCCGAAGACCGTCTCTGGTCGCAGAGAATTCTGATAGAAATTCTTCCCGAGGCCGAGGCGGTGGACGGGGAAATGTTGAGAAACAGGCAGAAGGGGATGTCAAGCAGGTACGAGGATATTTCGAAGATATTGGCGAATCGATTGGAAAATATATGAGGATGTCTCCGGAAGAAAGACGACGATATGGCGAAGATATGCGGGCGAAATTTGAGCAGCAAGGCGAAGCGTTACGGCAAGAAATTACTTCAAATTATATGAGTATGTCTCCGGATCAAAGGCGGCAATACGAACAGCAAATGCGGGGGCAGTTGGAACAGTGGGGCCGCGAGGTGCAACAACAATTTCGGAGCGGAGGTTTTAATTTTTCCCAATTCAGGACCGGTCGCGACGGACGAAACTAAGAGAGTAACTTTTTAACCTAATTATTGGAGATAAAACCATGAAAAAAGCATTATTGGTACTGTTTGTTTGTGTTTGGTTAACGAATTCAGCGTGGTCCGATCAGCTTGATCTGGCCCAGGTCAGCGCCGAGGCCAATTGGCTGGTGCATTTTGATTATGATCAATTTAATGGCTCAACCATTAGCAAGCTGGTTAGCGAAGAACTGGCGAAACCCGATGTGGAAGCGGAAATTGCAAAATTTGTCGAAATATTTTCGTTTCACCCGCTCAACGACATTCGGGGCATCACGTTGTATGGGCGGGACGATGATCCGGAAAAAGCCCTGGTTATTATTAAGGGGCAATTCGAGAGGGCGACTTTGCTGGGTCTTTTGGATCAGGCCCAGAATCATCAGATTATCCCTTATGAAACATTCGATATTCACAGTTGGCTCACGGACAAAAATGAAATGGCCTATGGGGCATTTTTTACCGACAATACGGTGTTGCTCGCATCCCGGCTCAATTCGGTGCAGCAGGGATTAAGCGTTTTGGGGGGTACGCTGGAAAATGCTCAGGTTCGAGGTCAGTTCACTTTGATCCAACCCACTCAACAAGGGGAGTTTTTCCAGGTCGCGGCAACCGATTTCAGTCACATGGTTCAGGACGACGATGCGCCTTACGTGCTGAAAAACACGCGGGAATTAAACCTGGCGGTCGGCGAATGGCAAGGCAATTTATTCTTTGATTTCACCTGTGATGTGGCTGAGGCACAAAGGGCGGTCAATGTCGCCAATTTATTTAAGGGCATCTTTGCCGTGACGGCATTAGTGTTTGAGAAAAAACTTCCGGAAGTGACGCAATTTGCTCAAGACGTTCAAATTGTCAGTGAAGGTAATATCGTTTATGTTTCGGCGTCGATTAACAGTCAAAAAGTTATTTCTTATATAAAAATTCTCCAGTTGTTGCAGGAGATAAAAAAATAACCGGGAAAAAAATCCAGCGCAGCGACTATGCCCGGCACTCCCGGCCGCTTTGGCCACTGGACGATGAAGAGTTGGCCCGGAGGGCGCAAAAGGGTTCCCATGACGCCTTTACCGAATTGGTTCTGCGTTACGGAGGGCGTCTCTACCCGTTTTTGGCCCAAAAGAACGTGCCGGCTATTGAGGTTGAAGATCTTCTGCAGGATACCTTTTTGAAGGCATACATGAATATTCATCGATATCAACACCGCAGTAAATTCTCCACCTGGATTTTCACTATAGCCGCTCGATTGGCCATTGACCGATATCGCACCGGTATCCGTTGGAAAAGTCTCGACGAAGAAGAACCGGTGGCCGAAAAATCCGTGGACCGCCTGGAACAACAGGAACAGAAACAGAATTTATGGCGGCTGGCCCGCCAACTGCCGGACAATCAATACCGGGCTCTTTGGCTCAAATATGCGGAAAAAATGAGTATTGCTGAAATCGCCCGGGTAATGGGTAAATCTCGGGCTAATATCAAAATAATCCTTTACCGCGCCCGAATCAATCTGGCGTCTCGGATGAAACAAAGTCCCGATTATGAAATGCCCGATGGATTTGAAAATCATAACCCTCAAGCAGGAGAATAAACGATGCTCTGCCGGTTTTATCAATGGAAAATATCGCGTTTGGCTGATGACAACATCACCATTTTGCCCGGCGGATTACGTCGGCATCTGAATCATTGTCCGGATTGTCGCATATTTTATCAAACATCAATGGATTTGACAGTACGGCTGCAATCAGAAGCAGTGTTTCAACGAAAAGAGATTTCCAAGTTGCTGTTGGACCAAATTCTTAATTCTGTCAATCAGGCGGAATCGGAAAACAAACCGGTCGCCGCCAGGTCTTCACGGGCGGTATGGATTTCGGCCGCGGCGGCTATGGTTTTGATCATATTCGCCTTGATAGTCACCATGAAACAACCCGCAACTACGCCTGAAACGATTCCGGAGCGATCCGAACAATACCTTGCTATCAATAACCTGGAACATTTTATACCATCTAACGAATTTATCGCCCAGGAGATTTCGCCCCAAAATCTGCCGGAAATATGGTCGCAATTTATGGAAGAGCCGCTCCGAAAGGAAGTGGATGGCATCCTGCGTGAAACCACCGCTGCGTTTAATTTTGTGCGAAACGTTTCCTCTCTCTCCATACCGGATAAAAAAGCGGAGCCAATCGAGGACAAATAGCGCCCGGCTCACCCCGGCGTGTGGGCATATTTTTATTCTGCGAGACCATTGAAAAGGCCCCTTTTACCCCCAAACCAACTCTCCACCTATGAAGAGCGAGAATTCAAAACAATTTTCCCGCGTCAGCCCATTTTTTTCTTTGAAGGGCATCCCATGGTTCATTCTCCTACCAGGATTTATTCCGGCAGGATCTCCGGTTCGCATCCCGTCAGCCATTGGTCATGGATGCCGCCAATTACGGTGGTGTCCTCGCAATGGCAATACACCACTGTTCGTCAGATAATCAGGTAGCATCAGTGGGTATTTTGATCTTTCTTTGTTCCTTTTGATGATCATCGACTAAGGAATCACCTTTATATCAAAAAATATGTGCCTGATACGATGATTCGAAAGTTGTGAGTGGAAATCTGGTGGGCTCTGGGATCATCAGTGTATAGGAATTTCTTGACCCTGTAACAGACTTTTTGATAAAATAACCGATGTGTTCAAGAGAAAGTTATTTTGTTTAATCGATTAAATGGGAAATCTCAGATTATAATGCATGAAATCAGACAATTAGAAAAGACAGCACGTCTGTTAGATCCCGATGCTGCTCAACGGGAACGATTATTAAATGAGGCTATCGCTTACACCAATGATTATTTGGAAAAGATTGCCGGTATGCCAGCTCATATCATGCGTTCTGATAACGGGAGTCCTATCTACGATTCACCCATTACAGAAGAGGGCATTGATATACGTGAGGCACTCGCTCTACTACAAGAAAATGTGAACACAGTTGGGCTTGATCCAACATCTGGGCGTTTTTTGGGCTACATTCCTGGTGGTGGATTGTTACATGCTGCGATTGCTGACTATTTGGCCGCAATTACGAACCGTTACTCCGGTATCTTTTTTGCTAACCCAGGTGCGGTAAGGCTGGAAAACATGCTGATACGCTGGATGGCTGATATGGTCGGGTACCCCGATACGACAGCTGGCAATTTATCATCGGGTGGAAGCGTTGCGACCTTAACGGCCCTTGTGACCGCCCGCGATGCTCACGGAATAACAGGTGATATGATCGGTAAATCTGTTGTTTACGTCACAGAACATGTTCACCATTGTGTTGACAAGGCGCTGCACGTGGCGGGACTAAGTAACTGCGTGAAACATACTGTACCTGTCGATGACCGTTACCGAATGGATCCAACAGCCTTAGCTGAGGCTGTTATTGCCGATAAAAAAGCAGGACTACAACCATGGCTCATCGTGGCCTCGGCGGGTACAGTCAATACGGGTTCTGTGGATCCGCTCTCTGACATAAGCGAAATCGCAACTGCCCACAGGCTATGGTTCCATGTCGATGGGGCTTATGGCGCATTCTTTTTATTGTGCCCGGAAGGCAAGGAAATCCTGCAGGGCATGGACCAGTCTGATTCGGTTGTTATGGATCCACACAGAACGTTGTTTTTACCCTATGGCACCGGTACCGTTCTGGTTAAAGATAGGCAAAAATTGTATGCTTCCCACAATGCCGTAGCCGACTACATGCAAAATATTTTGGATGAAGCTGGGGAACTATCACCCGCTGATTTATCACCAGAATTGACTAAGCATTTTCGAGGGTTACGTTTGTGGCTGCCCTTGAAATTAATTGGGGTAACCCCCTTTCGCGCTGCCTTATCTGAAAAAATTCAGCTCGCACGATATTTTTATGAACAGATTCAAAAGATTGATGGCTTCGAAGTGGGGCCCTACCCTGATTTGTCGATTGTCACCTATCGCTACCTGCCAGAACATGGTGACCCAGATATGTTTAATCATCGTTTGATGCGCGCGATTCAGCACGATGGTCGCATCTTCATAAGCTCCACGCGCATTAGTGGCAAGCTAATTTTACGAGTAGCCATAAGTAGTTACCGCACCCATTTAGCCGATATCAACGAAACCCTTGACATTTTGAACCGTAAGGCAAAACAATTAGCAGCAGAAGGTAGTTGAGCTACCTTATCATTATTTCAAAAGATGATCCAGTTGTTCCAGACCGAATCCTTCAACCAGAACCTTATGTTGAGGATCGGTTATTATCAACCAGGGTGAGGTTTGTATGCCCCAGTTGAATTTGGTTTTTCTACGTCTTTTTCGATCATGACTGAGGTGAAGGGTAGCCCTGTGAGTAAGTTGTGCATTCGCTTTTATGGTAACTTTTCTGCTTTTGCCTGCTACCGGGCGCTTGGCCCCCGCGCATCCTACTGTACGCAAATAGTGGCTAAATCAATTGGACAACCCAGGTGATAAGACTAAAATGACAATAAAGGTGCTAGGTGGTATGGTTGAGAAAGTTTTAAAAAACGGGAAATCTCGATTTAAGAGAAAAATCAAAGTATGTTCCGGAGTTAGCGGGACATAAACTTATCCCATATAAATTTCGAAAGGAGACCAAAATGAAATTGCGTGTTCGATCAATTATTTTGGCGATGGTTTTGTGTGTGTTTCTGTGCAGCTGGGCCTGGACGCAGCAAAAAACGGCAAAACAGGTAAAAGAGCTGTCTTATGGTAAAGGTGTTATTAATATTACGGAAGATCAGACCATAGAAGAAGCTAAAGAACAAGAAAAAACCGAATCCCAGCTTTCCCAGGTCAGATCATCAGTGGGTTGGAGTAGCTTCGGAAGTGAGAGACAATATCCAACCTACCTGTGGATGGAGTTGGCTCGATCGGCAAATTATCTCTGTGATCATGTCTTGGGAATCCTACCGGATGAGAACGTCCTTATCTACGCTGACACCGCCACCGATCCCAGGGTTGTTCAAGCAACTGCCGCAGCAATCCAAACCCTGGGGGCGCATGCGGTAGTCGTGTGGTATGAGACTAAAGGCGACGTAGATTGCTCTCCGCCCGCGCCGGTTGAGGCCGCGGTTCTAGCGTCTGACATGGTGATCGAGTACGCGGTCGCCTATTTGATCCATTCCGAAATGTGGTCCAAGGCCCGGCAAAAAGGAATCCCCATGAAGTGTCTGACCGGAATGAACGTCGGCATGATGGTCCGATGCATCAATCCCGACAACTATGAAAAGATGCAGGAGTTCGGCAGAGCCTATAGTGAGGTCTTAAGAAGCGTCCAATCAGAATACAGGGTCACGAGTCCCGCCGGCACCGTTATCACGTGGAAGGCTCGGAGTCAGGGACAGAATGGTTCAGTTGGAAACGACGATGAACAAGTCCAACGCAGGAGCCGAGGTGGAATGCTCGGTGGACAGGGACATTTTTCTGGACAAAATTCCACCGTCAACGGAACTATAGTCTTCGACGGCGCCATCTGGCCTCCCTCAGAGGTCGGAGCCATAAAAGAACCTATTGAGTTGAAGGTCAAAGACGGTGTAGTCGAGGTCGTCTCCGATCACCCGGAAGCAAGGATAGTGAAGAATTGGTTCGCTCACTTCCATGATCCACTTGCTTACGTTATCACACATATTTCGACGGGATACAATCCAGGGGTTAAGAGAATCACGGGTGACATTGTGGAAGACGAACGAGTATTTGGTTGTGTTGAGATCGGTATCGGAAGAGGAACTTCAGTATTACCGAACCGCCGTGGTCACACGGATGGCATAATTCTGTGTCCATCTGTCTGGGTCGATGGTAAACTGATCGAAAAAGATGGTGTCTTCGTGGAACCCAGGCTGAAAAAGCTTGCCCAAGAGCTGGGTATGCAGCTCTGGGTCAAGTAAGACGCTCCCTTTGGTTAGCTTTAACTAATAGAGCACATCAAACATGAATGAAGAAACTATTAGGTGTAGTTATGAAACATAATATTCTGTTTTTAATACTGCTAACCATTCTTGGTCTTTTAATTTCCCCGGCGTGTCAGCGGCCCGTGGCAATGAAAGAAGTTGGTGATGAGGCAGTCGAACTGTTTAGGCAGTATATCTCCATTGATACCAGCAATCCCCCCGGAGATGTATCCCAAGCCGCTGAGTTTTACCGGGCGGTGTTTGAGAAAGAGGGTATCCCTGTCGAACTTTTCTGGACGGACAGAAGTACGGGAAGGGTCAATGTGCTGGCGCGGCTGAAAGGCAGCGGAAAAAAGCGACCTCTGATGATGTTGAATCACATGGACGTCGTGCCGGTGGACCGCTCGGGATGGTTGGTAGATCCGTTTGCTGGCATTATAAAAGACGGATATATTTATGGCCGGGGGGCGCTTGATATGAAAAATAACGGCATCGCTCAGCTTATGACGATGGTTCAGCTTAAACGAAATAATATTAAGCTGGACCGGGAGGTGGTCTTTCTGGCAGTTGCCGATGAAGAGACCTCCGGGGAACCCGGAGCCCTGTGGATTTCCAAAAACATATGGGCTGATATTAATGCCGAATATGTGCTGGATGAAGGAGGCTTTGGTACGCAGTTCTTTTTTACGAATGACGATTGTTTGATTTTTTCCGTGGGGGTCGCAGAAAAAAAGTCAATCAGACTGGGGTTGACTACCGCCGGAACTGCCGGCCACGGATCAATGCCGCCGAAGGAGAACGCCAATTTCATCATGTCTCAAGCGTTGGCAAAGGTCGCAGCATATAAAACACCCGTACATATTACCCCACCGGTAGCGGAAATGATAAAACGAATCGGTGAATTGGCAGACACACCGTATAATAATGCGCTTAAACGAAATACTATTTCGCTTACGGTCTTAAAAGGTTACGTCGGCGATCCGCCTAAAACCAACGTTATCCCCGACCATACCGAGGCGGTGCTCGACTGCCGTCTTCTCCCTGATCAGGATGAGGATGAGTTTGTCGCCGAATTGAAGAAGGTAATTAATGACCCGCGCGTCAAGATCGAGTTTATTCAAAAACCTCCGAAATCGAATGCATCACCGTATGATACTGAACTATTCAAAGTCATTGAACAGGAAACCAAGAAGGTGTACCCGGAATCGGTTACCCTGCCGCATCTGGTTATATATGGCACCGACTCACGAATTTTTCGGCGAAAGGGAGCAACCTGTTACGGCTTTTTCCCCGGCCTGGTTTCCATGGAGGAATACCGCACTATCCACGGCAATAACGAACGCATCCGCGAGGAAAGTTTCAGGAATGCCGTGAAGATATATTACCATGTGGTGAAAAGTTTTTGTGAGCAAAAATATAGATGAAAACAAAGAAAGAAGCTGCACAATGAGAAAACCATTCTTTTACACCGTATTCCTGCGAGAGCTTCTGAGCCGCCCGGCACATGAGAATGCGAAAGAAAGTAAAATGACTATATGCGATACGGCACTTTGCTCTCCCAGGCTTTTTTCTGTTCCGGATGTTCCTGGAAAAATTTATCTATGATGTATATCACTCTATTCTGAGCGACATTCAAAGTTTCGGCCATATCAATGGTCGTCAATTTGCCGTTTCGTTTCAGAAAAAGGCCGTCCACCAAAACGTTGTCAATGTCGCGGCAGGAGCCGTAGAGCACAAAACTAGTGATGGGTTCGCGGGTGGGCGTTAAATAGGGATTGTTTAAATCCACAGTAATGATATCGGCTTTTTTACCGGCTTCCAAGGAACCGATTTCGTTGTCGAGGCCTATAGCTACGGCGCCGCCGCGGGTGGCCATTTCTAGTATTTCATAAAAAGTCGGTCGGCGGGAGCGACTGGAACGCGAGCGCAGGTTAGCCCGCAATAAGGGCAGCATGTCATGATGATAATCATCGGTGCCCAAACCAACGCGTATTCCCAGGTCTCTCCATTGCATGAGCGGATTTCCCACGGATCGACAGTGCATGATGCCCATGCCCGATTTGAGGATGAGCTGAAGATCCTGCTCGGTGATGTAATCGCAATGTACGCCGGTGAGTTTCTCGTTAAGCAGCCCCATATCCAGAAGATGTTGCGTAGATGTCTTATTGTAGAGCTTTTGGACTTGCTTGGATTCCCGCGATGTTTGAGAAAGATGGGTGGTGACCGGCAGGTTGTGTTCTTGGGCGAAGTCGCGAATTTTGGTATAGATATCCGGCAATACCAGGTCAGCAGCTTTGGGGCACATACAAGTGGTGATGCGGCCGTCGGCCCGACCGTGCCAATTATTATACAAATCCACAGCACGCTGGAAGGCGGCTTCGCCTTTTTCCGGCAAGTATTTATACGTACCGTTTTTAAGGACATTCAAATCGACCTGCTCAATATCGGCGGCCAAAACGCATCGATTGCCGGCTTTTTCTACGGCCTGGGCGAATCCGTGGGGATAGGTATAAATGATCAACGAAGTGGTGCAGCCGCCATAGATCAGTTCGGCGCAGGAGGCGGCGCCCAGGGCGTCCATATCCTCGGGTGTGCGATACCCTTCCAGGGGGAGATTGACCTGGTAAAAATTGCCGATGAGTTCATAAACGCCGCGAAAGTACTGCTGCAGGTGGGCGTGAGCATTGACAAATCCCGGCAAGACCAACTTTTGTCGGGCATCAAGAATTAGATCGGCTTTGATCGGCTTCTTTAGTTGTTCGCCGACTTCTGTTATTTTGCCGTCTCGAATCAACACCTGCCCCTGGGGGTAAATTGCTCGTTTGGCGTCCATGGTGATGACAAAACCGTTTTTAATGTGTATCGAACTGGGTTCGATCGATGATCCGGAAACATTTACCAATTCCACCTGAGACACTAATGAATTATCAGGTTTTGAATGGGAACATGAAGACGCAGCCATGGTTCCGGCAAGGGCGGCAATGGAACCGCCTAAAAAATTTCTTCGATTGCAGATGTTATTTGAGGTATGCATTTGGACTCCCTTCAGTTAAAAATAAGCAAGCCATCGGCTCTGGGCTTCCAGTTTTTCATGGTTGATCTGACGCCCCAGTAATATGTAGGGCGGTATAGAAATATCCAGGGAGCGTCGTCCCGGATTATGGTGTATATTTGCCGGTAGATTTTCTGTCTTTCAACATCCGAGAACGTAGCCTGAGCTTGTTCAATCAGGGCGTTAACCTCTTTGTTTTCGTATCCCTGCCACCAGGGTCCTCTGAGGGTTGACTGGATTTTCTCTCTTAGTACGCGGAAGGTGCTCTGCGGGCTGGAGTCAAAACAACTTGTCCCGAACCGTCTCTGAGTATGCGGGGCGGTCCTGATGCTCAATAACTTCTACGGATATTCCTGCCTGGTGGTACTGTTCTGCCATCATCTTTACTAGTTGTGGCGCTTCATCGGGCATGGTCGAGGGAATATCGAAAACCAGTTTCAATCCCTTATTATAACCTGCCTCCGCCAGCAGGCGACGAGCTTTTTGCGGATCATAAGGATAAACTGGAGTTTCCGGATTATAGCCAAAGTGGTGTGGGGTCAGGTAGCCGTTCAAGGGTGTCGCGGCTCCATTTTTTATCTTGTCGATTATCTTGTCTATATCCAGGGCATAATTCAAAGCCTGCCTAACACGGCGGTCTCGGCAAGGCCCCTTCTGAGAGTTGCACATGAAAATAATGCATAAGCCACTCGCAAGTTCATGAGCCAAGGCTCGGCCATCTTTTATTATTCGTTCCTTATCTTGTATGCCAATACCAGCGACAACATCCGCCTGACCGTTCAGCAGCGCGTCAACACGTTTGTTTGTGTCAGGAACAGCCATCCAGTGTATCTCTCTATA
>LJUC01000141.1 GCA_001303695.1 Phycisphaerae bacterium SM23_30 | reverse complement strand
TACAGATATTCCGGGCGTTGCGTTGTATTGATTTACTTACCGCGAATTGACAGGTGGCGATTTTGAGTTTGCCGACGGTCATAAATAACTCCTGTAAACTATAAGAAAATACGGAAACAGCATGGGTCCGGCCCATCCTGCCAACGCCAACGGTTTTATCGCAGCTAATCATAACATGCCGCCTTTTTTCTTGCCATAATATTTTTACTTTACATAAAGCGCTTGAGGGGATACGTTTAATTTATTCTTGAGCATCTGATATGGTTTTTCCGGAGGCCGGCACCGATGTCCACTTTGGAAACGACAGGCAAAAAGACGAATAAAGAACTCAAAAGAAGCCGAAACATTTTCAAAAGAATCCTGCTGACCCTCATACTCACTATGGTGGTGACGGGCGTGTGGGTGTTGTTATTTCCCAGCGATATACACAAACCGTACCCGGCGCCCGATGAGGAAAACGCGGCAGGGCGGGAAGCAGGAAGGACCATTCTGTTCACCGGTTTCGACGGGCTGGCCCACGTCGCCGAAGAAATCACCCTGAAAGCCAAATTAGAGTCCCGTTATTTAAAAGATGATATTGCAAATGCAACGGTGGCCTGTTATGTGGCAGATCAATATTTAGGCGAGGCGCAAACCGACGAGGAGGGTTTTGCCGTCTGGCGTTTTATGCCCCAAAAGACGGGAAATTTTACGGTGGTTTATCAACTGCCGGATGATTCAAAATATAAGCCCAAAAGGGCGGAGGGTCTTTTGGCGGTTAGAACCGAAGACAAACCGGTGCTGATCAGCGATCTGGACAATACGATTATTGATATCAGTAATTATCAATTTTTGTTCCATAATAACGAGAGTATCCCGCCGGTGCCGGGGGCGCCGGAAATTCTTAAAGAATTGTCCCGGCAATACGACATAATCTATTTAACGGCCCGGGATGACCTCTATGTTAATGTAACAAAGAATTGGCTTGATATGTATGGTTTGCCGCGGGCGCCTTTGTTTGTGTGCGATCTTTCGGAAGAGCCGGCGGACCAGGGCGAGTATAAAAAAGAGGTTCTGCGCCAATTAAAGGCCAAATGGCCCAATATCACCATAGGGGTGGGCGACAAGGTGCACGACGCCCAAGCTTATCTGGCCAACGGGATGGCCGCCTACATCCTTGGCGAACACGACGAACTGCCGGAAAATACCATAACCGTGAAAAGCTGGAAAGAGATTCAGGAAAAACTGAAAAGATAACCTTCAAAAAGTTTGATACCGTTTAACTTTTATGAACCGTATTCTCTCCTCGAGGGATCTCAGGTGCGCTAGTCTAAGCAACGCCACCGCCTCTATTCTTTTATATCGTAGCGAAACATTAAAGTTGGTAAGGATGCAGGATTTTGCGTCTTGGCCTTTTAGGATTTTTGGGGCAGGCAAAAGCGGATGGTGAAGGTGGTTCCTTTGCCGAGCCGGCTGGCGACGTCGATGTTTCCGCCGAGTTCGCGGACGACGCCGTGGACGACCGAAAGCCCCAGACCGGCGCAAGTTTGGTCTCCGCCGCCGCTGACGCCGCGGGTGGTGTAGAAAGGTTCAAAAATGTGAGGCAAATCTTTAGGTTCGATGCCAAAACCATTGTCGGAAAAACGGAGGACCAATTGCTCATCCTGACGCTGCAAATCGATAGCCACAGTGCCGCCCCGGGGCAGGGCATGCTCGGCGTTGTCCAGGAGATTGCCCAAGACCTGATGCATGCGGGAACCGGGCACTTCAAAAATCGGCACGCCCTGCATGTGCAATTCGAGTTTGATGTTTTTTTCGGCCAGGGGTCTTTCCACCAGATGCGAAAAGGTCAACAATACCTCGGTGAGGTCCGACAGGTCGAACTGGCGGGCGTCTTTTTCGGCGAAGGTCAGCAGCGACTGGGTGATCTCCGCCACCCGATTGGCGGCCTCGGCGGTCATCTGCAGGGCCCGCCGGGAGGCCTGGGGATTATCGGAGTTGAGGGCGAAATCGACGAAGGTGGCGACGCCCCCCATGATGTTGTTGAAATGATGGGCCACCCCGGAGGCCAGGGTGCCCAGGGAGGCGATTTTTTCGGTTTGGGCCAATTTTATTTCCAGGTTTTTTCGTCGGGTAATGTCGCTGATCCAGGTGGCCAGACCCAAGATCTGGTCTTGGTCATCTATAATGGGAGTAATTACCCCGGCCAGGATTTGTTTTTGACCCTGTTTGTTGCTTTGCTCGATTTCAAAATCGGCGGGCTGCTTAGAGGTGACGGCCTGTTCGAGGGCGGCGTGAAATAGAGAACGCTGTTCGGGCGGGACAATCTCTGCGAGATGTCGGCCCAGCATCCGGGACGGTTCGGAGTGAAAAATTCCTTCGGCGGAGCGGTTCCAACTGACGATCACTCCCTGGCCGTCGGTGCCGATAATGGCAAAGGGAGAACCGTTAAACAGATGACGATAATATTCGGCTAGGATCTCGCTCATGTTTTAGTCAGACGCTCTGAGTTTTTAATAACAGGGGGCCGGTCTGCCCGACCTTACGTGGGCACGGCGCCCCAAGCTCATGGTTTTAACATTGAAGGCGTCGTTTCACGGGTGGTTTCTGATTTCGGCGGCGGTTTGTATGTTTGGTATTAAAACATAGACCAACTGATAATTATCCGTACCGCTGGTGCGCCTCATAAAGAGTTCGCCCAGGGTTTGGGTGGTTTGAGGTTGATTCCCACCGGCGATACAAATAAAGTAGTCGGGCGGCAGCAGACCGCTGAAAGTCAATTGGTCGAAAACTTCCCGCGGTTGGTCCATGATTAACTGCAGTTGTCCGGACTCATCCCATTCGTATCGCGCCGGCGGCTGGGGCAGGTGAAACTGAGGCGAGATTCTGACGCTGACGATGCGGTTTTGCAAGTTGTTTTGCCAGGGTTGGCAGTGCACCTGGAATACGGTGTAGCCAGGGGGCAGTTCATAGCTGCGGACCGATCCGTTGAGGGCGTGGACAAAAAGCTGGGCAGGGGCTTCCAGGACATAACCAGGATAATCGGCTACTTCCCAGGCATTGCGGAAGAGGTTGTATTGAATCTGGTTTTGCACCAGGCTGCCGCCGGCCTCAAAGATGCTCTGGGTAAGAGTCGGCAAATAGCTCATGGGGGCCACTTTTACGTCCAGTCCATTCTCCTGTAAAATCTGCACCTGGGAGGGGGGAAACCCTATGCGGGGCAGAGGGCTCGTGGTAGCGACCGGCGTAAACTTGACGGGCTCCGACCAGAAGGGCAGCTCCGAGAGGTTCACATCCGCCGGCAGTTCCATCGGCTGAAATTGACAGGAGACGATGAAAATTTCCGAGGGCGGCCGGGACTGGTAGCTCTGGAAGGGATTTTCTTCGCGCAGTTGATCGATAATCCCCTGTTCTTGACAGCCCCGCAGCCCCAGGGACAGTACCCCTATCAGATATATTTGCATCCATTTTTTTGACAAGAGATCGACTCCTGGCCAGTCGTAGAAATTATACCTCGGATGGTGGGCCCTGTCAAATCGAATCGGTGATTTCAGTTTGGGGGTTTTTTTGCCGATCCCTTTAAAACTTGCCAAAAGGCTTTATTAAGTGTAAAATTTTATGCTTATGGAAAGATGCATGATTCACCCGTGCCGGTTTCGAAGGCGGGTGAAAGGTATATAAGGTAATTATGAATACATCCTCGCCGACAGATTTGCCCCCTACGCCGGGTTTTGAGTATCGCCCGGAGATCAAGGTCCTCGACTGCACCATCCGGGACGGGGGGCTGATCAACGATCATTTATTCGAGGACAGTTTAACCCGGGCCGTTTATGAGGCCTGTGTGGCGGCGGGCATCGACTACATGGAATTGGGCTACAAGGCGGACAACAAGATTTTCGCCCGGGATAAATTCGGGGCCTGGAAGCACTGCTACGAAGAAGACCTGCGGCGGGTAGTGGGCGAGAACGACACCGATTTGAAATTGTCGGTAATGGCCGACGCCGAAAAGACCGAGTACCGCCGCGACATCGTGCCTAAAGAAAAAAGCGTCATCGACATTGTGCGGGTGGCCACCTATATTTATCAGATACCCACGGCGGTCGATATGATCAAAGACGCCCACGAGAAGGGTTATGAGGTGTCGGTGAATCTGATGGCGGTCTCCACGGTGCCGGACGCGGAGCTGCAGGAAGGATTAGACCTGCTGGCCAAGACCCCCGTGGATATTATCGTTCTGGTCGATAGTTTTGGGGCCCTTTTACCCCAGCAGATACGAGATTATACCCGCCGCTATCTTGAGGTTGTTAAAGGGACGGGTAAACAGGTCGGCATCCACTGCCATAATAATCTGCAGTTGGCTTTTGCCAACACTATTGAGGCGGCGACCATAGGCGCGAACCGACTGGACGCGACGATGAACGGGATCGGTCGAGGAGCGGGCAACTGCTCCATGGAATTGCTGCTGAGCTTTATGCGGAACGGCAAATACCATATCAGGCCCATATTGCAATGCATCCAGGATCATTTCGTGCCCCTGCGGGAAAAACTGGAATGGGGCTGCATGATCCCGTATCTGATTACCGCCCATTTCAATCAGCATCCGCGCTCCGCCATTATATTACGGGCCGGGCAAGACAAGGATAATTTTGTCGAATTTTACGACCAATGGGCCAAATCGTAAACGTTTTGCGATTTGTTACCCAATGGGCCCTGGGGCAACAGTTAAAACTACCTTTACGCTCGATATCAGCGCCTCAGGCTATATCATAGGGGATTTATGGGTATTACCACGACATTTTTTACCGCAGGATCGGCAATAATGTCGATAAGTATTTGTCAATAAAGAATTAAGAAATTTAAGCGGCCTGTTACTTTTTTACGTTAAATATCGTAATTCCCTTGACTTTCCTTATAAAAATGTATAAGATAAGGGGACGAAGGAACAAAATTGAGGAAAACTTGTCGCTGTAGAATCCCTTTTGCGACAGTAACATGAGTGTAGGTTAGGGTAGAATTATGAAAACAAAATTTTTACTGATCTTGGTTGTTGCCGTCTCTTTGCTGGCGGTTCTTGATAAACCGGCTGATGCTACTTTAAGCTTCCGTTTCTACAACATCACCAACAACAACGCCGCCGATGCCGGTATCGGCGAATATCTGTTTGTCGATGTAACCGACCCGGAAGGCGAAGAGGAACAGGTGCTCTTCACTTTCAGAAACGAAAGTCCCGTACCTTCTTCGATATGTGATGTATATTTTGATGACGGCGCCCTGTTTGGCATCGCCTCGATAGATAATGACGACCCCGGAGTTTCTTTCACTCAGCTGGCCAATCCGGGAGACCTGCCGGGCGGAAACAACATCGATCCGCCCTTCGTGACCACCGAAGGTTTTTCGGCGGATTCCGACTCACCCGTGCAGGCCATGGGCGTTAATCCCGGGGAGACATTGGGAATTCTCTTTGTTTTGCAAGATGGTTCGGTTTTTCAAGACGTAGTTAACGACCTTTACTCCGAAGCGCTGCGCATCGGTATTCACGTGCAGGGTTTTGACGGCGGCGGCAGCGAGTCTTTTGTTAACGTCCCCGCCCCGGGCGCTCTGATGCTCGGCGGCATAGGTATCGGACTTCTGGGCTTGTGGCGGCGGCGCCAAAGAATATAAAAAAATACTTAAGCAAGTCTATTTCAAAGGCGGCATGTTTTAATAAAACATGACGCCTTTTTTGTCATGTCTGGCAAGCGAATTTTATACCGCCTGTTTATATATCCATGGTATAAAAGCCAGAACCTTATCAGCGCTAAATTATAGGACTTTACGCTCAATATAACAATTATAACGAATATATGAAAAAAGAATCTGAAAATTTAACAGGAGGGCTTAAATAAAGCTTAAAATTTAAAATTCGCTTGACATCACCTGATCAAAGGTATATAGTAAAACACTAGGAGTCGGGAAGAGGTAATACTTTTCTACAGATTAATCCAGGAGTACATAAAAAATAATGGAGGCGGGAGAAAAGATGTGAATATTAGATTCTCTATATTGTTAGGCGTCATTATCTCATTAACGGCAATCCTCGAGCAACCGGCCCGGGCGAATGTAACCTACCGTTTCTACTGCATTACCAACAACAACGCCGCCGATGCCGGCATTGGCGAATATCTGTTTGTCGATGTCACTGACCCGGGCGGCGGACAGGTGCTTTTCACCTTCAGAAACGACAGTCCCGTGCCTTCTTCGATATGTGGCGTATATTTTGATGACGGCGCCCTACTAGGAATTGCTTCCATAGACGATTCCGATCCCGGAGTTGTTTTTACTCAATTTGCCGCTCCTAAGGATCTTCCGGGTGGAAACAATATTGATCCTCCGTTTAATACTACGGTCGGTTTTTCGGCGGACTCCGATCCGCCCGTGCAGCCCAACGGCGTCAATCCCGGCGAATCTTTGGGAATTCTTTTTGATTTACATGCAGACAAAACTTACGCCGACGTACTAGCCGATCTTTCGTCCGAGGCGCTGCGCATCGGCATTCACGTGCAGGGATTCGACAGCGGCGGCAGTGAGTCGTTTGTCAATGTCCCCGCCCCGGGCGCTTGGATGCTCGGCAGCATGGGCGTGGGAATATTTGGTTGGCTGCGCCGACGCCGAACGATCTAAGTTTATATCCAAAATAAATTTTCTGAAAGGTTGCATGTCCCTGTTCAGGTGCATGCAACCTTTTATATATATACTTTTTGAGAGGCAGGCGTTAGAAACACAAGAGTTAAGGTTACGAAAGACTGAGATTCTTCGCCCCCCACGCAATGATAAGCAATGGGTATGATCTTGATCCAATTACCAGGTGCTAAAGGTATCCACCCAATCGGCGGAGGTCAAGGTAAGGGTGTAGATATTCAGCCGATCCTGCTTCAGGTGCAGGCGCGACTTGCCGAAAACCGGGTGTGTAAAAACAAAGCCCTTGTCGGTGGTTAATTGGGGGGCTTGGCGGGGTTGGTCGGCCAGTTGCACAGAGGCCTGCTGCAGAGCGGACCGGGCCATACCCACCAGGCCGAAGGTTTCCTGGTCCTCCAGGAAGGGACGGGCGTCCTCGACGAGGGTATCCCGGCAGTACTGCAGAATGGCGCGGTGTTCTTGCGTATTGCTTTCATAAGGTTCGTGCAATACTTCATCGGGGATGATAGTTTGCATGAGAAAATTAAGTTTTTCCTGCGTGAAAAGCAGCAGCGTCATATAGCTGCGAACCTGAATGTAATCTTTGCGGCAAACGAGAGTGTCCTCAGGATTAAATTGGATAAGGCCCGCCTCGCGCGAGGCGCCGTATCGATTGAAAACCGAGACGGCACTCTCGGTGGCAAGCATACCTTCTTCATCCAGGAGGTTCAACACCTCTGCGGCATCGGTCTGAGATACCATGATGCCGGCAAATTGACTTTGCAGCGGTAAAGGCTTGCTGCTGTTGCAACCGGCCGTCAAGGCCAGAAAAATCAAGAGTAAAACCAAAATTCGTGGCTGATTCATGTTCGCCCGATGCTCCTTATAAGGGCCGGCCCCTTTTCTTTATAAAAGGCCTCCGCCGATATGCCGTCCGAAGGGCTTTTTGAAAAACCCAGTATTTCCAGGGGGGCAACCGTAACTTACCGTCCAGAAATCCTGGCTGGCAGGCTCATCCGGCGTATAAGAACTGGTTTCCCAAAATATGGGTATCGGTTCTTCAAAAACTACCGATCGTAACCAACATGGCAGAGGCAAACTCGCCAACTTGTTACCTCCTTTATACCACCTCTTTGATCGGAATGCAAGAAAGATTTGCTTGAGAAATAAAAAAGCAAACATCAGGATAAAATACTTGAAAAAAAACTTGACAAAACCTTTCTCATACCCGTAGTTCGGCGGAGAATCTCTCCGCCAGGCGGGCCAAAATCTTCTGTTGCTGGGCGTCCACCTGCTCGTGAGTGAGGGTCTGGTCGGACCGGCGAAAGACAAGTGAAAGAGTCAGGCTTTTCCGGCCGGGAGCGATGCCTTTGCCTCGATAGATCCCGACAAACCGCAGCCGGTGCAGGTCATCGATCCCCAGATCGAGAATTTCCTGTTCGATTTGCGACCAGGAAACCGGCTCATCCAGCACCAGAGTCAAATCGCGGGTAACGCCGGGATAACGGATCAAGGGCTTGAGCTGGGTTGAGGTTTGCTCAACCTTAACCAGCTCTTCAAAGGAGATCTCGGCTAGGCAGGCATCCTGGTTAAGATCGAAGAGTTTGATTATATCCTGATGGGCCTTTCCCATCCGACCGATGGCCACGTCGCCCAGCATGAGTTTGGCGCCGGTTTCCGGGGCGGCCCATAATATCTCGTCCGGATGACAGGTCAAGACCGCGTTTTGATCGAGGGCGGCGACCGCCGTTTCAATCACGCCCCGCAATTCCTGAAAATCGCCGTCGGTCAGAAGCGCCAGCATGATCTTTTCCTGCGGCAGTTGGCCCGGCGCCCGGACGGGAAGATGTACCGCGGCGAGTTCGTAGACGTCGCAGCGATCGTTGTCGGCATCCTGGTTGCGTTTGCGGGCCGCCATCAATGACGGCAAGAGCATCGGGCGCAGGACGTTGTTGGTCTTACGCGACATATCCAGAACCCGGACGGGCGTAAAATCCTTATTCATAAACGGCTGCCAGTAACAGTCCTCGATAAAACTGACGTTGATGGTCTCATAGAAACCACATCCATTAAGGGCGGTGGAGACCTTCTCACAGGTGCGCCGAAACCGATCCGGGATCTTAACGGTAATGTGAATTTTAGGCTCGATGGGGATATGCTTATAGCCGAAAATGCGGATAACTTCTTCGATAAGATCGATCTCCCGGGTCAGGTCGCCCCGCCAGGAAGGCACGGTGCAGGTAATCACGTTATACTGGGGATCGAATCGGGGCTCCAGACCTAGTCGCTGTAATATGGTTATTATACGATCGGTGTCGATCTCTATGCCGAGCAGGGTCCGCAGCCGCGAAAGGCGTAATGTAATCGATCTCGGCGGGGGGATTCTAAGACCCGCGTCCACGACGCCGGGTGCTACTTTGCCCTCGGCCAGTTGGGCCAATAGCGCGGCGGCCCGGCGGGAGGCCCATTCAACCATCACCACGTCTACATTACGCTCAAAACGATAGGAGGCCTCCGTAACTAATGAGAACGCCCGACAGGCCTGACGAATGCAGAGAGGGTCAAAATGGGCGCTTTCCAGCAGGACGGTCTTGGTCTTCTCCGTGACCTCGCTGGGCAGACCACCCATAATGCCGGCCAGGGCCACCGGCTCGCTGGCGTCGGCGATGACCAGCATGTTGTCATTCAATTCGACCTGGCTTTGGTCGATGGTGACCATTCGCTCGCCCCGTCGTGCCCGGCGGACGATAATACGTCCCTGGTCCAAAAGATCATAATCGAAAGAGTGTAGGGGCTGGCCGATCTCCATTAGCACATAATTAGTAATATCAACCACGTTGCTGATGCCGCGGAGCCCGACCGTCTCCAGCCGACGCTGCATCCAGTCGGGGCTGGGGCCGATCTTCACGCCGTCGATGATGCGGGCGGTATAGCGAGAGCATAGATCGGTGGCTTCGTTCACAACCGAGGTCCATTGATTAACATCTTTTCCTGTTTCGTCAAAATCAACCTCGGGCAGCCTGAAGACGCTGCCGGTGGCCGCGGCGACTTCTCGGGCCAGCCCGATGTGGCCCAGGCAGTCGGGCCGATTGGAGGTTATCTCCACGTCGAACATCCAATCTTTGCCGTTAGGCCGTCGATCCTCTACCGAAAAACCGATCTCGGTGAGAATCTGCTCCAGCTTCTCCTCCGAATCCCGGTAATCTACGTATTCCCGCAGCCAATCGAGGGATATTTTCATGGTTCTTTGCCTTTTGGCCCGTCGATCACGCCGGACGCGCCGGGACGCATGTTAGCTTTTAGAGCCGAACATGTCAATACGATAGCCAAAAATGCAGGATAATACGGATTTGTTGCGATTTTGAATGATCCCTATCGACGAATCGAAAGAAAATTTTCGGAAATATGTACTTAACGCACAGGGCGGGAATTGATGATCACTTCAAGAGAATTGTTTTATTTTATCCGGGAAGATGAATAAACTTATGTTAAGTAGGGTTAGCACCATGAACGCTTGTTTGCCCATGTGTTGCTGATTCATACAGTCTAACATCCAACTTAGGTGGCTGAGTTATTTGGGCCACCGTAAGTTGTGCAACTGCATCTCCAGCATGAAGCACTAAATCCAAAGGA
>LJUC01000140.1 GCA_001303695.1 Phycisphaerae bacterium SM23_30 | reverse complement strand
CGGATTTTTGCGGAATATACTCTGGCCGGCACGTCTCAGTTGATGGATATGAGAAGCGGGCAGTGGTCCGAAGCAATTTTGAAAAAGTTCGGTTTGCCTCTGGATATTATGCCGGAAATTATCCCGCCGGGGACGATCGTGGGTCCTCTGCAAAGCGCTATCTGCCGGGAGTTGGCGACTGAACCTATAAAGGTGGTAGCGGCAGGTTCACATGACACCGCCTGTGCGGTGGCGGCGGTGCCGGCTGAAACTGAGAATTGGGCCTATATCTCCAGCGGCACCTGGAGCCTTATCGGCGTCGAAATCGACCGGCCCATTATTAACGATGAGGTACTTAATCATGGATTCACCAACGAAGGCGGCGCGGCAAACACCATTCGCTTCTTAAAAAATTCCATGGGACTTTGGCCTTTGCAGCAATGTAAAAGGCAATGGCAAAGCGAAGGCGCCGATCTTTCCTATAACGAACTGACCGCTCTGGCCCAAAACGCCGAGCCCTTTGCCGTTCATCTGGACCTGAATTTTGAGCCGCTTTTTACGCCGGGCGACATGCCGGCCAAAATCAACGAATACCTGAAAAAAACCGGACAATCCCCCCTCCGCGACAAGGGACAAATGGTGCGGACGATTCTGGAGAGTCTGGCCCTGCAATACCGGTCGGTGATTGAGGCTATTGAGCGCATCAGAAAAATCCCCGTCGAAGTAATACACATTGTCGGCGGCGGCAGCCAGAATGATTTGTTATCTCAATTCGCCGCCGACGCCGTCGGTAAAAAGGTCATCGCCGGTCCGGTGGAGGCCACGGCCATGGGTAATATCACTTTGCAGGCGATAGCCGACGGGCAGATCAAGTCTTTGCCTCAGGGCAGAGAAATAATCCGCCATTCCGTCGAATTAAAAACATATCATCCCCAAGAAAGGGAAAAATGGTCGGTTCCATACTTTAAATATATGGTATAAGCGTATTTTGCGTTCCCGGATGTAGTTCAAAGATAAATCAGTAAAAGTTTATTTTTGTTTGGCGTTGAAAATATATTCGGCTTTAAATATTCCTTCGGGGAATTCCGGGTTAATTTTAAGAATGATTCTCTTATCAATTCGTTGGTGGTGGTAGTTGCCGCTAATATCGGTAAAGTTCCATTCCTGTCGCACATGGCTGGGATACCATTGTCCGTCCGGGGTTTGCCTGGTTTGAAGCACTACGGTTTTACTTACGCTGTTAATATATTCCTCAGTTTTATCCTGACGACCGAGATGCTCCATTACCAGATAGTCTCTGGACGGATCCAGCCAGTAATGGTCAACTTTAGCGCTTTGGGGACGGTCTGGTTGGGCGGCGGTATCATTCATTGGCGACTGGAAAACTTGTAACCCAATCAATCCTTCATGATTCGGATCATCCGTGATTAGTTTATACTCTATTTCGTAAAGGCGGCTTTCAATGTCAAAATTATGCGGCTCAAACCAGGCGATTGAACTCATACTATCGCCAAAATGAAAAGGAATTCTACCCCGATGACGGTGGGATTCGACTTCGTCTCTGGAAATGCGGAAGGTGGTGGTTGAGTCTTGGCCGTCGAAAACCATTTGCCGCTCGGTCGCCTCATTACGTTCGTACTTTCGGGCCTGATCTATAGTTAAATCAGGCCAGTCTTTTTTTGCCCGGTCATAAAGATTTTCAAAACGTTTGATGTCCCCGGCAAAATATATATCAAGCCTTTGCTTTTCGCCTTGCTTTCGCAGCATGATGATTTTTGACGGCTCCAGGCGGCCACCCTCATCTATCCAGGATTGTGTGACCAGGGCAATATGGTTGCCGAAGCCGTAGTCATAAAGGCTCTGCACCTGAGCGAAAAGCTCCTGAACATCCCCCTGGGGCCGAAAGTCAATAATTTGGGCGTCTATGGGCACGCCCAGTTCATAGATGTCCCGGGGACCCTCCTGAGGATAATCGAAAACTAATTCGTCAGTGGCTTTGGTATCGGTCTCCGGGATAGTGACATGCATTTGCATGGAAATCAATAAATTGCGCTGCATATCACGAACCATGCTTACCTCTTCGAAAACTGATTCGCTCTCTGGTACCTCAATTTTTCTTTTTATATGAATGATCTCTACTTCTCGGCCGGTAATTTTATTTTCCTGGTAGGATATGGTAAATTCATCTTGTTGCATGCGTTTAATCAAGCTGGGTACCAATTCAAAAGGCGACTGAGGCCCCGGAGTATTATATTTATCGGTGACGGCAGAAATCCTGATAGTGTTGGTTTGAGGACGGTAAATATAAATTATGCCCTGGTGATAATTTTTATATTCAATTGTTCCGTCAGGTTTTTTCGCAATACTAATAGAGGGATCATAGCATCTCCATGAATGTTGCTCTCCTTTTAAATGGGGTGTATCTAATATCTCTGTGGTATGCACCCAAGGCATTTTCTGCATGGTTTGCAACATTTCGGCCCAGGCCGCCGTAGTTCCATCGGGCGTTTCGCCCAAAAAGCTTATTCCTATTATGAGGGCCGCTAGCAATGTGGCGACGGCAGAAAGGTGAGGGATTCTATTTTTTAAGATTGATTTTGAAATAAAACTCGGCTCCGGCTGGGATGATTTTTCACTTTTCATTTTTTCCCGAATTTTCAGAATATTACCAAGGACCTTCTCATCCAGTTTATTGCCGGTAGTAGAAAGCAAATTTTCGTGGTAGATATTTTTAATGAACTTTTCCATATTATCCGGCGGTCGCATTTTTACACCTCGCAGTTCAATATCGAACGTAGTTTTTCCAATCCATATCGGTAACGGCTCTTGACCGTATTAACGGAAATATTTTGTAACCGGGCAATCTGCCTAAAACTCATGTCGTTTTGCAGATGTAGAATAATAATCTCACGTTGTTCATAAGGAAGCTCTGTCATTGCCAGGCATAAATGTTGATATTCTTCATTATCCGATGCCGACTCATCAGGACGGTTGACTTTTGCCGGGACCTGGACCGCCTCATTAATTCCAACGGTCTTTTGACGCTGTTTTGATTGATATATGTTACGGGCCTCATTGGCCGCACAGGTCGATAGATAACTCTTGAGATTTCCGGTTAACCGAAATTTTCCCATAGACTGGGTAAAAGCGACAAAAGTATCATTGACCACATCTTCAGCGGCATCCACATCGTTCAAAAGGGCAATGGCTAACCTTAATAAATCGTCCTTATACTTTTCATAAATACGGCATAAAGCATCCCCGTCACCCCGGTTAAATTTGTATATAAGTAATTTGTCTTCCAGTACCAATAGCTCGCCTGACAAGACCCAAAATAAGTAAACGATTAATCGTCACCTATATAACAAATGAAAACACCTTTTGGGTTTAAAACAAAATCAAAATTTACCTGCCGAACGTATATGTTTATCATAAGTCGTGTAATAGCAGATATTAACATCGGCAAAAGGAAGAGGTTGTAAATTATTTATTACCGGAAGCGAGGCGGGCGGCTTCGGGGAGGCGGCGGAGGCAGGCCATACTGAGGATGCCCAGGGCCGGACCGACAGCGAGCACCATAAAAACCTGTTGCCATCCGATCATGTCTTTCAGCCAGGGGATTAAGTGGATGGTAAATAAGGTTAATAAAAAACCCATACTGGTCTGGATTGTCAGGGCGGTGCCGACGTAACGGGAATCGGCCAGTTCGGTAACCGCGGTGCTGAACTGGGCGCTGTCGGCGACGACGGCGAAGCCCCAGATAAGACAGACGGCGGTGGCGAGGACGGGGTGCTCGAAAAAGCATCCCACGAGCAGGGCACAGGCGCCGGAGATAACAAGGCTAAGGATGGTGATGGTGGTTCGACCCATTTTATCCGCCAGGACGCCTGCTATTACGCAGCTAATCCCTCCAATGGCGATTACGCCGAAACCGGCCAGGCGAGCGGCGGTCAGGCTCCATTGGGAGTTTTGGTAACAGTCGATGAGAAAGATAGGGGTCCAGGCCCACATGGCGTAGAGCTCCCACATGTGGCCCAGATAGCCGAAGTTGGCTAAACGCGTGGGTTTGTAAGCTAACCCCTGCCCGGCATAGCGCCAATTAAAGGGGGCGGTTTGAGACAGGTGGGGCCCGGCTTTGACAAAGAGAGCGGTTATAATCGCAGCCAGAATGGACATTATCGAGGTGGCGGTTAAAATGCTGCGCCAGGGCGGCATGCCGTCGGCGCCAAAAAAGGGCAGGGCGTTGAGCAGGTGGGGCATAGCCGAACCCAGAGTAAGGGCGCCCACCAACAGGCCGATACCCATGCCGCGATCTTTTTTACACCAGGTGGCCGTCAGTTTCATCCCCGGCGGATAGACACCGGCCAATACTGCACCAGTGAGAAAACGGAAAATGATAGTTGATTGAGCAGAGACGGGAAAAAGGGCGATAAGTCCGTTAAACAGAGCGCCACATGAGGCACTGATGGCAAATAAGTATCGATTGGAAAAACGGTCGGCCAGATTCAAAACGGCGCTGATGAGAGTACCAACCACAAAACCAACCTGTACGCTCATGGTCATCCAGGCCTTTTGACCGGTGGTGAGATTCCATTGGCTGCTAAGCTGGGGAATAACCGCCGACGCGGAAAACCATAAGGTCATGGCCAGCAGTTCGGCCAGCGCTAATAGTATGAGATTGCGCCATTTTTGGAAAGAACTAAAAAGAGAATCATTATTTGCGTCCGAAGAGATATTTCTCATGTTAGTTATAAATAAAAACAGTTAAAACGGTTAATGTTAATTTGTTGTTCCTGTACCCCCGCGATAAATCACTGGGTTAATGATATATAAATGATACATCCGGTTTTTTATATTTTGTCGAGGGCCTGCTCCAGGTCGCCGATGAGGTCGTCGGCATCCTCGATGCCGCAGGAGATGCGGCAGGTGGAGGGTCTAACAAGAGAGAGTTTGCGGGCCTCTTCTCCCTGTTGTTTGTGAGTGGAGATGGCATTAAGGGTGGCGACGGTTTTAACCTTGCCCAGGTCGGTAGCGCGGATAATCAGTTGCAGGGCATCATAAAATTGGCGGGCCTTGGTGGAATCGCCCGGGTGATCCTCCTTGGTATCGACGGCAAGCATGAAGCCGTAACTGTTTTCGTCGGAATCGACCAGTTTCATATACTTCTTCGCTATGTCGTGGGCCGGAAAGCTTTTCAGACCGGGATAGTGAACGGTTTCGACCTTGGGGTGATCCTCGAGGAATTGGGATACTTTTAAGGCGGTTCGGCTCATCTGAGCCACTTTCATACGCAGGGTGCGGAGGTCGTGGAGGGTGAGAATAGCGGCTATGGGATGCAGGCCGGGTCCGTTATCGCGGAAGGGCCAGAGTTTCACCCAGGCGGCAAAATCAGCCTTCATCTCGTCGTCGCCGACGCGGCTGGGAATATTTTTACGGGCGGTGAGCAATCCGACAATGGAAGTGCCGCTGGAGCAGATGATTTTAGAGGCGGAGTGATAAACAATGTCGGCCCCGTGCAGCAGAGGGCGGGTCAAAGCCGGGGAGGCGCAGGTGGCATCGACAATCAGGGGGATCTGGTATTGATGGGCCAACCGGGCCACTTGTTCGATATCAAATATGGAGCAGATAGGATTGGAGGGAAACTCGCCGAACAAAAATCGGGTTCCCTCATCTACTTTTTCCGACCATTCATTAAGGTCGGTCGGATCAAAAACCCAGCGGACTTCGATGCCCTGCTCCTCGCGGCGGCGAACCCAGAATTGCTGATAGGTGCCCCCGTAGATCTGGTAGCTGGAAACGATGTTGGGCGGGGGGAGTGAGTCGTCTTTGACCAGCAAGGGATCGGTGGCGATGCGGAGGGCGCTCATGCCGCTGGAAGTGGCCAGGCAGGTGGCCTCAATCTCAGAACCGTAGGACTCCAATAAGGCAAAGGTCTCTTCCAGAAAGGTATTGGAGGGATTGCCGTAGCGGGAGTAGCACCAATTAGGCATCTCGTAGGCCAACCCGGCTTCCAGTTCGGCGCTGTTGTGATAGACCTGGGCCGGCGTAAGATATACCGGCTCCATAATGGAAGCATTATTATTTTTGATAGCCTCGTCGGGATCATAAATGCCGTGGGCGGCAATGGTGTCGAATTTCCTGCCCCTGGCGATTTTGATACGACGCTCGCGATGGGCGATCATTTCCCGGCCCACTTGTATCCATTGTTCTTTGGTCAGGTTTTCATTCATATATAACTCCTTGGCTTATAAATTAGCCGGATAATGTAATCGGTTTATCCATGAAAATCAAGCGGGAAATCCGTTACCATAGCTAAGTAAAATATAAAAAGGGTTGTGGCCGTTATCCACAACCCTTTATGTGAGATGGGCATTTATGGTTATTAACTGTTGAGCAATTTAGCGCCAGGGATCCTCTTTCATCCACTGCTGAGCGAAGATGACAAAATCCCACAGATCGACGACTCCGTCTCCGTTTATATCGGCGAAGTATCTTCGGCCTTTGCTCTTGCTCGCCTGCCAGGTGCCGCCATAGGCGCCCATGTTGATGCGATGTCCGTTGGGAGGCAGCTCACCGCCTACCGGGTCGCGCGGATCGCCGGCGTCGATGGCGGGGCTGTGCACCTTGTCGCGAACCCAATACCCCGGCCAGATTCCGGTTGCATCAATACCCGGTCCGGGGACGTAACGGCCGAAACGCGATTTTAAGTGGTAATCCGGGTGGGGAAGTTCCGGCTTGGCAAACAAGGGATCTTTGTCGATGTTGCCCGGGCAGGTTATGCAATGAAGATCGGCCGGATTGGGATAACCCTCCCAATTATACGTCTCCCGAAAGGTTATATCACAAGGCTCGGGGAACTTATCCAGAGCAATCGGATAGCCGCTCTGGATATCGGAGAAGATCACCGGGCATTTGCCGGTTGGTTTGTAGATTACGATCTGCGTGGGTTTGTTGTACCAGATGATGCTGTTTTTAACTAAGATGTCGGTGCCGATGGAGTGGATGCCGGCCCCGGGGAAAATCGGCATGGGATATTGCAGCCGGTTGTGGGCGATGGTGCAGTTTTTAATCAGCAGGTCGCAGAAACAACATTCCGGACTGTCGGTTAGGCTGTTGGCGTATTGCTGGAGCCGTACGGAATATACGCCGGCGCCTGCGTTGGCCGTGTTATCGGAAATGATACAGTTCTCCAGCACCATATCGGAACCCGGTCCGCAATAGACGCCGCCGCCTTCCATGCCGCCGGGGGCGCCGTTGCGGATAATGTTGCAGCGAATAACCTTGGCCCTGCTGCGGCGGCTGTAGATACCGCCGCCGAAGCTGTTCCAGTAGCCCTGGTTGTCGACAATCTCACAGTTGATAATCTGAGCGGCGGAAAACCGAATCAGCCCGATACCTCCGCCCCGGCCTCCTGATTCGCAGGGGCTAAAGCCGCCCGCCCGGCATTTAATAAACTTACATCTTTTAATCACCGGCCGGGCGCCCACGCAGCCGATGCCGCCGCCTACCTCCGTGCCACAGTCTTCAAAGATGCAGTTCTCGATGGTGGGACTGGCAAATTCGCAATAGATTCCCCCTCCAATCGGATGGGCCGGATCCAGGTTCCAGCGCATATTATCGGGTGGTATTTCAAAGCCGTAAACGCGCCCGCCGCGAATGGTGAATCCCTGCAAAATGGAGTCGTGTCTTTCGGCCTGATGGAAATAAAATCCCCGATGCGATTCGATCACCGTCAGGGGACTCAGGCAGTCGATGATCGTTACTTGCGGCCCGCGGGCACTCCGTACGGTAATGGCCTTTCCCCGAAAATCGAGGTCCTGGTTACCCTTGCCGCTATAGTTGCCCGGCGCCACCTCGACGATCTGACCCGGCAAGGCGGCATCAATGCCTTCCTGGATCGTGGGGTAATCCTCCGGCACCCGCAGCACTTGGGGCTGTGGTGCATTCAATCTCACCAGAAGATTGTCAATCATGGCACAGTGTCCGCTCAAAGAAACGTAGCAGGTGCCTTGATGAGAACCGATTTCGATCGTTTGGTGGCCGGGCTTGAGCGGCACCGGTATTGTCCAGTGCACACCATCCGGCGAAAGCGAGTAACACATATAGCCCATGATATTCTCTGCCGACAAAACGGTTGCGTTGGTGGGATACTTTAGATTAAACTCCATCGTCCCCCGCAGCACCTGATCCGTAATCGCGCGGATCGGGAAACAATAGTTCAGATAGGCCCGCTGGCCCTTAAATCCCATAAAGACCACCCCCGGCGGCGGATCGCCGAACCGGCTGGAATAAAATAAATAGGGTTCCGCTGGCGGGAAGGCGTTTTCGGGCCAAAAAATCGAATGGTCGTAACTGTCATTTTCGGCCTTATGGGTGCTGAAGTCGTCTTTGTAGATGTAACTGTAGCCTGTTTCATCCGTCTGGGGCGGAATCGCACCCAGCCAATCCCCGCTGAAAAGAACCGTCAAGATACATACGATCCCTACAATATAATGTGATTTAGCCGTCATCTGATTTGCCTCCTTTCTCTGCAGGCCTTATCCCTCCCTTTTCAGCAGGGTAGATCTCTCTACCATAAAGGATTGAATTTACAGTATTTCAGGGTTTGTATAGGAAAATGACTACTTGATTGTTTTCCTTTTCAAACTGCTCTTTAATATCGCCCGGCCATCATCATTAACATTGTACTAATTTATGCTCATTATACAAGCTTATTATGTCTGATTTTAAGTCTATAGCTTTTTAGAATCTCTCTAACTTCTTATGCCATCGTAACTTAGCGTCAAATATCACCTGAACCAACTTTCCCAATCAACCGCCCGAAACGCTGTGGCCGACGCTATGATTGGTGTTGCCGCGGAGAACAACCATCATATCGGAGGAGGGGAGATCCGATTCAAAATAGGGATTATGCAGCTTGAAAAGGTGAAGGCGCTGGTTGAGGGCCTCATCCAACTACAGCCGCCGGACCAACATCTGGATGGCCCCTATCCCGCCATAGAGCAGGCCGTGGTTACGATCGGAAATCTCGTAATGAATACGGCCCGGCTTCAGCATCGGTCCCAGATCCTCCGGCAGCGATCTTTTGGCCAGACGTTTCTGAAATTTTCGCTGGCGTTGTCTCAATTGTTTTGCTATTTTCTTATTCACTCGAAATGACTCCGTTCATTTAGGCCTTTGATTTTGTTTAATTTGCCAAAGTGCATTATAACGCACTGAACCGGTCATTTCGAGTACTTTTTAAATTTTAACCTTTTTCCCCACCCCAACCTACGCTTGTTTTGGGACTAGAAGAATGCCCGATTCATTGTGGAAAACCTGTGAGATTCCCTGTGAATTGGTGTGAGAAAATCCATGAGGAATCGGAGGCGGAAAAAACGCTTACCTTTTTACCGAAAGAACCGACTCCTAAAGATAGTTATGAAAAATATAATATTAATAATCCTAACTCTTCGGAGATAGCGCAAGACGTGGGCATGCTACAGGGAGCTGGTCAAGAAAGCCCAGATCGATCCATGCGGATTACATGATCTGCGAAGAACTTGCAGCACGTTAATCCAGGACGGAGGCTTTTCTCAAGAGGCGGCTTTGCAGATTCTGGGCCAGAAATCGGTCCAGGTAAATCAAGATTATTACACCGGAATCCTAAAAAGACAGCAGCGAATCGCCGTAGATTCATTGCCGTCTATTGGATGAAATCAGCACGTTTTACAGCACAAGTTAAGGTTGACAATATGCTGAAAAAACGCAACTGTAATAAAATCAGATATTTACAAACACGCCCGGCAGGACTCGAACCTGCGACCTACGGATTAGAAATCCGTTGCTCTGTCCAACTGAGCTACGGGCGTCTGATGTTAATATATCAGTTTTCGACACCGAAAAACAGCTTTTTTCGTTCAATAGTGGGGATTCTTTATATCTCTCACCATTATCATTTTGCTGCTTTTTTTGTCCGTTACAGTCCGCAGAAATACATTGTTTTCCGCACAAAAGCGCCAAGTTTTGCGCCAAGTTATTTTGGGTATCTATTGATATATTTTCCATCCCGTTTGTTCCGGTAGCTACTGCCCTTTGTTTTTCCCGGCTTGGTTGCGACAGGTCAGGCAGACCGGCAAGCGCCGCCGATTCCTGCCCCCTGAAGATATGAGAATATCGACCCAGGGTAAGCTCGATCGTGCTATGTCTCATTATCTGTTGAGCTACTTTTGGGTGTGCGCCGCTGGCCGCCAATAAACTCCCGGTAGTATGTCTCAGCTCGACTTTTGCCATTTTTATATGGTCATGCTGCCCGGCTTAGGTAATCCAGCAGCATATGCCTTAATTTTGGGGGTAGTTTTTTAAAACCCTTATGAT
>LJUC01000295.1 GCA_001303695.1 Phycisphaerae bacterium SM23_30 | reverse complement strand
GATTGCTCTGGCACTGCACCCGCCGCTCTAATTCGCGGGTCCGCTCTGAGGTAGGCCCAAAACAGCCGTACAACAGACCTAAAACCACCAAAACCACCAAAATCTCCGTTCGTGAAAATCCTTCCTGATTCCTCATCGATCTGCCCTTTCCCAAATTTGATACACCACCGGATTCCTGGCCCACTTTTGACCAGGTATGACAATCTGCTTTTTAGACCAATTTATAGACGATAAGCCGCCAAGAAAATTACCATGATTTTTCCGCTAATTTCTTACTTTTCTTGATCCGTGGCGGAACCTGCGGTTTTTTACGCCTGTGTCGCGGCCCCGTCGAAGACCCGCCAGGCGGGCACCGCCAGTTCAGTCGCTTCCCATCCGGCCCGGCAGCGATGGCAGAGCTGCTGATCCGGCCGCCGCAGATTGCCGCAATTACCACAGGTGACCAGCCGGATCGTCGGCCGCGTCAGCCGGTAGGTGATATACGCAACCAATCCAAAGGCCAGCGTCCCGGCCATCCACCACCAGACCGCGCTGCGTGAAAATCCCACTAAGACGGCGTCCCGGGCGACTTGAACCGCCAGAAAAAAACCGAGCAACAGCGCCGGCGCCATAACCGACAAAATCCCCAAAACCCTCAAATAAACGGATTCTTTTGCCGCTCCATAACCGGCAACATAAGAATGGGGCATGACAAACATCGCCCGGTAGCTGGATTCCACTTCAAATATCTCGGCCGTAAAGACTGAAACCACACTCAGTAAGGGCGGATGAAGATTCTCCAGCAGGTATTCTAAAACCTGAAAAAGCGGCCCATATGGTTGTCGGCGGACCTGTTGGCCCAGATGGGTGTTATTGCCGGTAATAAATCGGCCCCGCGCGTCAAAAACCGCCAACCCCAGACGAGTGCCTTGACGGCTCAGGCCGGCGGCGAACAATCCCCGGTATTGACCCTTCACAAATAGCGGTTGTATTTTATAGTCCAGCAGATCCTCCGGTACTGTGGTTTGGCGCATATCGTACCTGGATTTAGGCCCTGGCAGATGACCCAACCGGCTGCTAATTTCCAGTTTTTCCGTATCCAGTTTATGAATTTCTCCATTGGCGTACAGCACCGGCAAAAAATGCGGCCGGATTTGATAAAAATTGCTCGATATGTCATTTTCGTAGTTCAACTTTTTAGGATGGGCCGTCCCCGAGGGATCAATGGCTTTGAACGTCGGCGGCAGCCAAGCAATATAAATAGAATCATATTTGCTAATCTCGCCTATCTGCACCGGCTTATGATCGCTGTTGGCCGGCAGCTTGGGACCTTTCCGGACGGTTCGCTTGTTAAAGTCTATTTGTATAATGCATGACTGCTTGTGATCGTAGGCCAGCAGAACCGTACGTTGATCTTCACCTTCCCGCATCACCCCGGCAACTGATTCGGAGAATCGGCCCAGAGCTTCGATCGGCTGCGGAGATATTCCCTCCGGGCCGGCGTAAGCGAAAATCTGGCTGACTTTTCCCTCTGCGGCTCTGCGGCCGTAGTAACCGAGAATGTTGCCATGGATGAAAAGTCCTGTTTGACGGTCGAAAAATACCGCTTCGTAATTCTCCCGTTGATAATTTTTATCCGCAGAAAAATCCATGATCTCCACAAAGTACTCTTCTGAAATACCCAGGCCCAGCCAACTTCGCCACCTCACGGAGCTCCAGACGGATGAATGATTTATTAAGTTGGGATCATATTCATAATCACCCAACAGGTCCATGGTGCTTATTTTATCGGTGTTATCCCGGAAGTACATCCCCCCCAAAGATATCAGGAAAAACTGGCAAAATTGCCGCGCCCAGAATAGAACGCCGGTAAAAACCAGCAGGCAGATCAAGCCCACCGTTAAAACTTTTATGAGGTATTTATTCTGTATGTTCATGGTTTTCTCACTGTAAAGGCATGGTCGAGAATTTTTGCCAGGCCCGCCCCAGCGCCGCCGCCGCCGCCAGCATTAAAACCACCCCGGCCGACAGGCTGAAACCTTTGATAAGGATCATGCACAATATGACAATGGAAAGCAGTAAAGGTCCAAAGGTAGGGATGATTCGGCCCTGATTCCAGCCCAGCAGCAGGCCGAGACCATAACCGGCCAGGTGGGCCCAAAAAGCCGTAAAAATCATCCGCCCTAACAACCCTGACGGATTCAACAGCACCGGTCGAGAGGGTAAAATCATCAGCAAAATCACATAGGCGCCGGCCAAGAGGATCAGGACGATTAGTATGTATACTACGGCGGCAATGGTTTTAGCAGCGAAAATCTGATGACGGGTCGTGGCCAAAGTGCACAAAAAAGTGGACACCTTGGCGTTGCGGTCGGTATAGCTCTGATAGGAGCCGATACCGGCAAAGTACAAGGACAGAAATCCGGAAATGCCCCAGAAGGATAATACCACCCCTGATGATACGCCCAGTTGCCGATAGTTCGAGCGGGCGAACGTTTCCGAGGAAATTACAAGAGCGATAACGACCAGCGCCAAAACCAATGGCAAAAGCATATAAACCGCCAGGGCTTCAATTTCCCGTTTTATCAACATTCGATGAAAATATCTTCCAGACTCAGGGCTATCTCGCTGCAACTGGCGGGGCCGAAGGTTTCCATAAAGGCCTGTTTCTGTTGGTTCCAGTTGGCTACCGTCAGAATCATTTCCCGGCCGGAGCTTTGCTGGTTAATAATTTCATTCAGGTGCAGTTGAGACGGGGCCTTATCGGCAAAGATAAAACGCAATTTTTTAATCCGGCGTTTTAACTCTTCCAGCGAACAATCGACCAGAATCTTGCCGGCCCGCAGAATACCGATCCGGTCGGCGATCCGCTCGACGTCGCTGAGAATGTGAGAGCAGAACAATATCGTCCGCCCTTCCTTCTGGATCAGGTCAATCGCCAACTCCAGAAACTGCCGCCGGGCGATGGTATCCAATCCCAGCGTCGGGTCATCCATGATCAACAGCTCCGGATTGATCGCCATCGCCAGCGCCAGGTTCAACTGGGCCCGCATCCCCGCCGAGAGCTTCTTGATCTTGCGGTCCATCGGCAGCCGAAAGGTGCTCATCAGATGGTCGAAAAACTTCTGATCCCACTGGTTAGCCAGGTTTTTACAGAGCTGCGCCAATTTGCCGACTTTGTAATTTTGAATTAAATGATGACCCTCCGCCACATAGCCGATTTTTCCCCGCTGCCGGGCGGTCAGCCTGTTTGATTCCGCCCCCAAAAGCTCCGTTGCCCCCCGCGTGGCCGGCTCCAGCCCCAGCAATATTCGAATAATCGTGGTCTTGCCCGTGCCGTTCCGCCCCAAAAGTCCGTAAATACAGCCCCGGGGTACACTTAGGTTGACGCCGTTCAGCACGCAGCGACCGTCGAAATACTTGTAAAGATCTTCGATCTTTACCACCATATCATTCATTTTTGAGCCCTTTCTCCGGGGAAAATTTGAATTTTTCCAGCGCTTTCTCAAACCATTCCCTCAGCGACTCTTTTTGAACCTGTAAATGGAACGCCTCCACGATGACCATCTCCAGTCGTTCGCAGATGATTCTGGCCCGGACAATCTCACTGAGGTTGCTGTCTAGCAGGGCTATAAAAGCGCCGGCGCCGGGTTTGGTCGTAATTATCCCCTCCTGTTCCATCTGCCGATAGGCCTTGGCGATCGTGTTGGGATTGATGACTAATTGTGCCGCTAACCTCCTGACAGTAGGTAGTTTATCGTCTCTGACCAGCCGCCCCAGGGCCACGTCGCGCTTGACCTGATCGACTATCTGTTGATAAACCGGCCTGTTGGAGGCATTATCAATGGTAAATTGCATAACGTTATCCGAATACTTGTACTATCTCAACTATTACAATTATAGCCGATATTCTCTTCTTGTCAAAAAATATTTAAATTTGACCGCGAATATAAGGGAAAATCTCATCCCGACTGAGCAGCGTGGAACGCCCTCAAACCTGTTTGGCGGCACTTTATACGCCAAATTTGAAATCTCAAGCTTTATGGCGTCTTTTGTCTCGAATTGATGATAGCGGGTTTGTCATCAAGGTAGCGTCTGTGCCATAACTCCAGCATCAGCAAGGACCAAAGCCGATGGCCATGGTCGGCCTGCCCTTGATCGTTCTCGGCTAGGAGCCTCTCAATGGCGGCCTGATTAAAGTAACCGCGCTGCAAAGCCCGCGTTGACATAACCGTATCAACGAATAAATCCCGTAATTCACCGCGAAACCACTTGCCCACCGGGACGCCAAAGCCCAATTTAGGGCGGCGACTGATGATTTTCGGCAAGAGATCGCGGCAGGCCTGGCGGAGAATAACCTTGCTCATCGAGCCATTGTGCCGCCAGAGGGTCGGCAGAGAGTAAGCTAATTCGAGTACCTTATGATCCTCAAAAGGGCTGCGCAGCTCCAGACCGACCGACATGCCGGCCCGGTCAATCTTGGTGTTGAGGTCGCCCGGCAAATACAGACCGCCGTCGGCCCGCATGGCTTGATCCATCAACCGCGCCGCGGCAGAGCTGAAAACACCGCCGCCGGTGAAATAACCAGCCAGGTGATTCCAGTAAACCCCGCCGGAACCGGTCGTTGCCGATAAATTATCGGATATTATCAGTTTGAGCATATCGGGATCGAACACCGCCGTCCACTTCAAGTAACGCTGCGACGGCTCCAAAGCGGCGGCGGTAATGAATCGCTTGAGTTTATGGCGCAGCCTGTGGTGCTCATCGGCCCGGATTCGATGCCAGAAACCCCGCCGCCCCAGCCAGCGCAGCAGATGCCAGCGGTTGAATCTTTCGGCCAGGTACATGGCTTTATAGCGATCGTATCCCCCGAACCCTTCATCGCCTCCGTCGCCGGTTAGCGCAACCTTCACCCGGGTGCGTGCCGCCTGGGAAAGGTAGAAGGTCGGCAGCGCCGAAGAATCGGCAAACGGCTCATCATAGTAGTAACTCAGCTTTTCGATGGCGTCTTGACTATCCGGCTTAACGATATGCTCATAGTGGTCGCATGCAAAATGTTCCGCCGCCAGACGGGCAAAGGGCAGCTCATTGTAGAGCTCTTCGCCAAAACCTATGGAACAGGTCTTTACAGGATTATCACTGTGGCCGCTCATCAGACCGACGATGATCGTTGAGTCGATACCGCCGGATAAAAACGCCCCCAAAGGCACGTCGCTGATCATCCGCAATCGCACGGCTTCGTCGAGTTCGGTACGGAGCTGCTCGGCGGCTTCCGGAAAAGTCCCCC
>LJUC01000139.1 GCA_001303695.1 Phycisphaerae bacterium SM23_30 | reverse complement strand
GTAACGCGCAGGCATGACTTTTGCCTTCCAGACGTTTTTGTTGGTAGTAGATTTGCGCCCAACTGCATTTTTTCCGACTGCGATCGGCCCACAAATGCACCGCCCGATGTTTTGTAATGTTTAATGGCGAAATTTGAATTTAGAATAACCAATAAAAAGGATAGGAGGCAGCCATCCCCAAGCTGCGCTTGAGGCTGCCACCCGTCCTTAGGGTTGGGGTGGATTGATAGGGGGTTAACGGTTCAGGGTAAGCGGTTGATTAGGTCCCCGCTTTCGCGGGGATGACAAGGTTTTGTAGTAAGGTACGGTTCAGGGTGAACGGTTGATTAGGTCCCCGCGATCGCGGGGATGACAGGGTGGGCGGGGATGACGGGGTTTGCGGCGGTCAGGTGGAGGTTTAATTTTGTTTAATTATTTAGCGGTGAGGAGGGCGGCGAAGGTTTCGATGCCTTTGAAGAAGTGGCCGAGGCGGAGGTTTTCGTTGGGCTGATGCTGGTTGTTGTCGTGGTTGACGATGGGGACGCTGATGGTGGGGATGCCGAGGGTGTCGGTGAAGATATAGAGGGGCACGGAGCCGCCGCTGGTGGGGACGAGGACGGGGGTTTGGCCGTGAAATTGGGCGAGGGCATTGATAGTGAATTGCGAGAGGGGCAGGTCCATGGAGGTTCTCTGGGCGGGGTAGCCGCCGCCGCCGGTTAATTTAGCGATGCGGGGGTATTTCATGCGGGTATTTTGGTCGGGATCGCGGGAGAGCACGTGATAACCCTGTTTTTGGAGGTGTTTTTTGAATTTGGCGACCATATCGGCTGGGGTGTTGCCTTTGACCAAACGGATGTCAATGGCGGCAGTGGCCTGGGCGGGAATGACGGTGCGGGCCTGGCTGCCGACCCAGGCGGCCTGGAGGCCGCGGATATTGAGGGAGGGTCGGTTGATTAATTCCATGAGGGTTTTTCCACCGCCTTCGGGGGCGCAGAAGCCGTAGAGTTCCTTGATTTGATTGTCGAAAGGCTCGATGTCTTTGAGGGCCTGAATTTCGCGGGGGCTTAGAGGGGCGACGGTGTCGTAGAAGCCTTCGATGAGGACGTTGCCGGTATCGTCCTTCATGCCGGCGAGGAGTTGGGCCAATTTCATTGCCGGGTTGGGGGCCCAATTGCCGTAATGACCGCTATGCAGATTGGTGTTTGGGCCATAGACGGTGAGGCTTACGGTGACGATGCCGCGGGCGCCGAATTTCAAGGAGGGCTGATTGTTGTAATAAACGGGTCCGTCGCAGATGTAAAGGACGTCGGCCCGGAGGAGGTCTTTGTGCTGGGCGACGAAGGGCTGGAGGTTGGGGGAAGAGGCTTCTTCTTCTCCTTCGAAGATGAACTTGAGATTGCTGCCGTAGGATTCCTGGATGTCTTTGAGGGCGTCGATAGCGAATAAGATAGCGGCGATGGGGGCTTTATCGTCGCTGGCGCCGCGGGCGTAGATGCGCCAGTCGTCGTGAAAGGGGTCTGGAGGTTGGGGCAGAGGGATAGGTTTGGGGTCGGTAGAGCCGGTGTGCATTTTGCCGGGGCGGAGGATGGGCCGGAAGGGCGAGGTGTCGATCCATTGGGACTGATCGACCGGCTGGCCGTCATAGTGGGCGTAAAACATCAGGGTTCTTTGGGCGCGGGGGGTGCGGACTTCACCATAGACTACGGGTGAGCCGCCGGTTTCCATGATCCGGGTTTTGATGCCGCGTTTTTCCATCATCTGCTTGATGAACTCGGCGTTGCGGCGGATATTGGGCAGGTCGCTGCTGACGTTGGGGATGGAGAGCAGATCGAAATACTCCCGGATAAACTCATGTTCATGGGTTATCCGATAGGCCCGTACTTTTTGTTGTAACCGGGTCGGGGACATTTGCTGAGCAGAGACCGAGGCAGGCAGACAAAGACCGATCAACAAGAGGAGTAAAGTTTTCCGAGACATAGTGATGTCCTTTCCTTTTTTAGAAGATTCAACTAATACTGTGAGATAGATTAGCTGTTTTGCGTGGTATTTTCAAGGCGGGAGGGTTTTTTGGTGGTGAGCCAATATAGGGGCAGCCCGGCCAGAAAGATTAGGCAGGCGATAACTGCGATCAGGGGTTTGTAGGTTACGGCGCTGTATATCAGGAGTGCACAAGAAGAGCAAAAGATAAGGGTGGTGAAGGGATAACCCGTCACTTTATAGGGGCGCTGAATATGGGGTTCTTTACGACGAAGAACAATGACGGCCAGGTTAGTGGCCAGGTAGAAGGAATAAACAGCGGCCGCCGTGTAAATGATGGTATTTATAAAAGAACCTAGCGCAAGGACCAAAGTCAAGGCAATGGCCCCCTGCAGCATCAGGGCCCGTACCGGGGTTCCCGTTTGGGAATTCCAGAGACCTAAAGGCCGAAAAGCGCGATGGTCGGCGCCCACGGCATAAGAGATGCGGGCGCCGGTAAAGATAAGACCGTTAACGGCGCCTAAGGCGGAGATGCAAATTAGGGCGCTGATGATCTTACCACCGATCGTCGGGAAAGCCGTTGACACCGTGTCGTCAGCCACGCCCAGCGAATGGGCCATACCCTGATAGCCCAGAGTGCGCAGGAAAGCCCCGTTAGCCAAGAGGTACAGCACGGTTACGGCGACGGTACCTAGAACTAAAGCTCGAACGATATTGCGTTGGGGATTTTTTACTTCGGCGGCGACGTAAGCCATTTCATTCCAGCCGCCAAAAGTAAACAGAACGAGGATCAAAGCCAGGCTCCAAGGGAAGGGTTCAGGGGTAGGAGGGTCAGATAAACCAGAATAAACGTTGATGGTAAAGATTCCTTTGTTAGGGGACCAGGTTTGGCCATCGTAGGCCTTGAAGGTAAATTCGGTTGCGTCGATCCATTTGCTGTCGGGTTCGTAGGTCAGGTCGCCGTTGTTGATCCGTGCTTGAGTAATCGTAGCGCCGGCGCTGACTGCTGTGCCGTTTAATTTAAGGATGCCGTGGGCCGGCAGGGTCTCAATCCGATACTGTTTGATCCGGTCACCGGCATCGGGATCGTTGGCGGTGAGGATCACCACCGCGGCATCATTATCTGCGAAAGCAGCACTACTGTTGATGGCGACGGGGGCGTAGTTAGCAGTAAATGAAGCCAAAGCCACACCCAAGATCGCTAATAGACCCAGCGCTTTAACAGTGGTGAGGAGGTTTTGCGTCCATTTACCCTCTTTGACGCCGAGGATGTTGATGGCCGTTAAAAAAACAATAGAAAGGACGGCATAAATCCGCAGATTGACGGGGGAGCGGGCGAAGGGGGCGAAAAGCTTTTCGGCATAGAGGGCAAAAGCAAAGGCAATAACGGCAATATCGCCGGGCCGGACGATGACCAGTTGGATCCAACCGAAAAGGAAACCGGCCCACTTGCCGTATGCCTTGGTGAGATAGACGTAATCGCCTCCTTCGGCGGGGTAGGCCGAGGCCAGTTCGGCGTAGCCGAGGGCGCCGAAAAGCGAAAGTAATCCTCCCACCATCCAGATCAGAAATACCCCCCACCAACTCCCCGCCCCCTTGGCAATATCAGGCGCCATCTGGTAAATCCCCACCCCGATGATGATGCCGACGATGAGGCAGGTCGAGTCGAAAAGCGAGAGTTCTTTTTTAGGAAGTGTTCGCATAACAAGTTAACAACCAAAAGGGGGTTTGACGGAATAGCGATTTTATCAATCCCGGCCGCATGACGGATAGGGCGGGGCGTATTCCGGTTGATTTTGTTTTATTTTCTTAAGCGGCGCGGTCCATAGATAGATACTATGGGTGCTGTAACCCGACGTGGAAGTGACTGGCACTACCTTATCCGGCTCGACTCCTTTCATATCGAAGTCGTAGGAGACGATTCGCGCGCCGGGTTTAAGCTTTTGCAACTGGGGGATCAGCTTGACGTTTAAGCTGGGCAGCAGATACAGAGTGATAACATTGGCCTGGCTGAGATCGAGCGTGAAGATATCCTTCTGTTCGATGGTGACCAGGTGGCCGAGGTTGTTTTTTTTGACATTTTCGCGTGATTCTCTGATCCGATCGGGGTTTATATCATACCCGATGGCGCGGCAGCCGTACTTTTTCGCGGCCGTTACCACGATCCGCCCGTCCCCGCAGCCCAGATCATAGACCAGATCGCTTTTTTTCACCTGGGCCAGCTCGAGCATCTTATCCACCATTTCCTGGGGGGTGGGCACAAAGACCACGTCCGGCTCTCGAATATATTTTAATTCTTCCTCTGCCGGTTCTGTTTTTGGCGCCCTTTTCTTGAGGGTGATGCTCAGCCCGCCGGCCGACGGAAAAGAGACCGTATCGAAATCGGCACTACTCGTCACCGCCCTGGTAAAATCCTGAATCCTGTTATCATCCATTTGCACGTTGTGCGCCAGGATCAGGCCGCCGGGCCGCACCAGGGGATGCAGTTTTTCAAAATAATCGAGGCATCCTTGCTTGTCGGCGTCGATAAACAAAACGTCAAGCGGATCTTTCAGTTCGGTTGCTTTTTCGAAGGTATCTTCTACGATAACCGTGACCAGATCGGTCACCTCGGCGTGTTTGAAATTCATCTGGGCAATTTCCGCCTCGCGAGGGTCAATCTCATAGGTAATCAGTTCCCCGCCGGTGTTCCGGAGAGCCAGTGAAAACCAAAGTCCCGAACAACCGACCGAGGTCCCCAGTTCCACCACGCGCCTGGCGTTCACCGCCTCGGCGAGGATCCGGAGCATCCGGCCGTTCTGCCGCGGCACCAGCATCGTTTTGGGGCTTTGATTCCGGTATATATCATCAATGACGGCAAGGATTTTCTTTTCCGCCTCGGTTTTGGTTAAGGTCTTGCCGGCCGGGGCTGCCACATTAGATCGCTGACCTCGTTGACGGGCTTGTCTGTTGCGGGCCTGAGCCCAAAGAAATATAATTCCCACCAGCACGGCGGCGGCGGCAATACCCAACCCAATTCTCTTTAACATCGTTTTCTCCTTTTCAAGATGTATTTTTCATTACCGGAATCCGGCGGAAATAATCACAATTTTATAAGTAAAACGTCGGAGTATTCTTACATTTAAGAGTAGATTTGTAAAACTTAAATTGTCGGAGGCCGGGAGATTGGGGGTTCGCGTCCGGCGGGCGCCGTTACGTAACAGTCTTAAGGACAGTTATTTACAGCAAATCCCATCGAAGGTTCGTTCCCGCGGTAAAAACTTCGGCAGACGAAGGGTTTAGCATTATATGGAGTGGTCGGGAAATAAAAGAGGTATTTTGTGGGGGGAAGTATATTCAGAGATTTATGTTTGGGGCGGCACTATCGCCCCAGCCGCCGCCGCCGGGAGTTTCGATGATAAAGCGGTCACCGGTTTTAATTTGTGCATCGTCAATACCTTTCAGGGGCTCAATATCTCCGTTGGCGCGGCGGATATACTGGCGGCCTTTTTGACCCGGCCGGCCTCCATTCAGCCCATAAGGTCTTTGGCGGCGGTGTTGGGTGCAGACGGAGAGGGACGCAGGGGCCAGAAAAGTAATTTCTCGAACCACCCCGTCGCCGCCGCGGCGGAGGCCTGCCCCGCCCGAATCTTTTTTGATTTCGAATCTTTCCAGGCGCACGGGGTAGCGATGTTCCATGATTTCCGGGTCGGTGATTCGGGTGTTGGTCATGTGATGGTGCACCGCGGAGGCCCCGTCAAAATCTTTTCCTGCCCCGCCGCCGCCGCAGATAGTCTCGTAGTAGCTGTAATTGTCATTGCCGAACAACACATTATTCATAGTGCCCTGGCTACAGGCAGCGACCCCAAAGGCCTTTAGTAAAGTGTCCGTCAGACGTTGACTGGTTTCCACGTTGCCGCCCACCACCGCCGGGCATTGATAAGGATCATCAGGAAAATCAGGATTCAGAATGCCTTTAGGAATAATAAGCTTAACCGGCTGAAAAATACCGTCGTTAAGAGGGATGGGCTCATTCAACAGCAACCTGAGCACATAAATAACGACGCTGCTGACGACGGCACGATTAGCATTTAAGTTTCCCGGATGAACGTCTGCGGAACCGGTAAAATCTATAATACAGTTATTATCCCGGATGCTGACGGTCGCAGATAGAGCCGTACCGTCGTCGAGGAACTCTTTGGCCCGGTAAACGCCGTTAGGGATTTTTTGCAAGGTTTGGGCCATCTTTCGGGCGGCGTGATCCTTGAGCAGGTTTTTATAAAAAAGCACTTTTTGCAGGCCGTGCCGCCGAACCAGGTTCTGCAGGGCCAATTCACCAAATCGATTGGCGGCCAGGGCGGCGTTGATATCGGCCAGATTTTCCTCCACCGCCCGGCTGGGATAGGGGGCCTGGGTTAAGATTTTACGGATGCCGGGCCAATCGACTTTTCGGTTTTTAACCAAATAAAAGGGTTCGATAATTACGCCTTCTTCCACCAGGGTTCGGGCATGGGCCGGCATGGAAGCGGGCTGGGTCCCGCCGATCTCGGCATGATGGGCGCGGTTGACCACAAAACCTATCAGGTTTTTATCCTCCCAATGGACGGGGGTCACCAGGGTGATATCGGGCAGGTGGGAGCCGCCGAAGCGCGGATGGTTGGTCAGGACCGTGTCGCCGGGATGAAAAGGCATATGTTCTATCAGGCTGCGGAGGCAAACGCCCAAACTGCCCAGATGCACGGGGATATGGGGCGCGTTGGCCACCAGGTCGCCGCGGGCGTCCAATAAGGCGCAGGAGAAATCCAGCCGCTCTTTTACGTTCACGGACCGCGAGGTCCGCTGCAGCATGGCCCCCATATTTTCGGCGATGGACATAAAGCGATTCGTGAAGAGCTCCAGTTCGATTTGGTGACTTTGAGACGCCGGCGCTTTAATTTTGCCGTCAGGGGTGAGTTTTTGGGATATCTTTTTCATTACCCCGGTTCCCGCTGCGTCAATCTGCATGCGCCACTGCTTTTCAATAACAGCGGTGCTGTGCTTATCCAATAAGAGAGCAAATCCTTCGATCACGGCGCCTTCTTTGAGTTGGTCCCGGATGAAGACCGGCACCTTTTGCCAGCGGTCATCTATGAAGGATTTAATATAGTGAGCAGGTTTGGGTGAGTAGGGGGGAGCTTTTTGGGGTTTTGCCTTGATGATTGGGGTGCGGGCGGAGGCGACCGCGCGAATCGACTCCACTTCAATTTCCTGATTATCCACCCAGTGACCGTAGGTATTTTCATATTTTTTACGGAAGTCATCGATAATCTGTTTTTCGTCAGTAAAAGGGACCTCTAAGCCGGCGTCCTGGCCCTTAAAGCGGAGATATACCGTGCGCAGCCTGATTTCAATGTTATCTTTGGGGACACCTTCCCGGAGGACCTGGGCGGCGGCTTCTTTTTCCAAGAGGGCCATTGCATCTTTGAGCTGCTCTTTAACCGCGTCATAAGGTTGTAAGAGCTGGCTTTCGGCGAACCGTTCCACCAGCGCGTGGGCCAGTCCGAAAGCGCTCAACAAGCCGGCGTCTTTAGGTATCAAGATAGTGGGGATATTCAACAATTGGGCGATTCCGCAGGCGTGCAGGCCGCCGGCGCCCCCAAAGGCGATCAAGGCATATTGAGCCGGGTCATATCCTTTAGCCACCGATATTTTCCGGATGGCGCCGGCCATGATTTCATTGGCGATATGTAAGAAGCCCTGTAATATTTCTTCTTTTGGGGGAGATTTTTTGGTTTGTCGGACCATTTGAGCGACAAGCTCAGCCAAACGTTTTTCGGCCTGCTCGGTAAAGAGGGGGATTTGGAATTGCTGGATGTCAAGTCGGCCCAATAAAAGGTTGACGTCAGTGATGGTAAGCGGACCGCCGGCCCCATAACAGGCGGGTCCGGGGAAGGCGCCGGCGCTCTGGGGTCCGACGCCCAATTTAAATCCGTCGAAGTAACAAATCGATCCTCCCCCGGCGGCGACCGTTTTAAGGGCGATGGCGGGGCTGAAGATATGTGCCTGACCTACTTCCAATTCGAAGAGATATTCGAATTTATGGTCATAGCGGGCCACGTCGGTGCTGGTGCCGCCCATATCGAAGGTGATCAAATGGTCGTAACCCGAGAGTTTTCCGATTGCCGAGGCCCCCACCACGCCGCCGGCCGGGCCGCTTAATAAACTGTCTTTGGGCTTATATGCCGCGGCCCGGACCAGACCGCCGGCGCTGGTCATAACGTGCAGGGACCCCCGGTTTAACCGTGGAATAATATTTTTCAGATAATCTCCGATCACCGGCGCCAGATAGGCGTTGACGACCGTGGTTTCCGCGCGGGGGATAAACTTAATCAAGGTGGATAAATCGGTGGAGACGGATATGTCTTTGAATCCATTGCGGGCCAAGAACTTCTTGAACCGCCGTTCGTGCCGGGGATTCTTACAGGCATTGACAAAGGCCACCGCCGCGGTGGTTATGCCCTCTTGGGTGAACTTGCGGATTTGGTCCTGTAAATGTTCGTATTTTAAGGGCCGCAGCACCCGGCCCTGTGCATCAAAACGCTCCTGAACCTCAACCACATGTCGGTGCAGGGGCGGGGGCTTGACCACGTTCAAGGCGAAGATGTCCGGGCGCTGCTGATAACCAATGTGCAGAATATCCTTGAAGCCTTCGGTGACAAAGAAAACAAGGTCCGCCCCTTTGTTTTCCAGCAAGGCGTTGGTGCCCTTGGTGGAGCCCAGTTTAATATGCACCGGGGGAAGAGTTTCGTGCAAAGGGGTCTGGGTGATTAAACGGGCCGCCAACAGGGGAACCTCTTCGGGCGATATAATCTCAAAACTTAAGTCCTGATCGACAAATTTTTGGGGCAATTTATCCGAAAGAGTTAAAATTTTAGGGTGGGGATGGAATTTTTCGATTGATATTCGGGGGTGTTTTTTTTGCAGCAAGCGGAATTGATAACCTGGCAGGATATCTTTTTCCAATTCCCAGGCGGTGTTGATTTTGAGGTTTTGCCTGTCGATCCAGCTGAGGATTCGGCCTCTCAGGGCGCTGTTGCTCAAGACTTTCCGCCGATGCCAGTTATCCCCGGAATCTTTTGCGAGGCAGTCGGTAAAGGTGCCCCCCGTGTCAATATAGAGTTCGTAAGAGACAGACTTCATTTTATTTTCCGGCCCCAATATAACAGTTCTGTACCAGGCGGTAAACCCTTTATGCTGCTGCTGTTCGAGATCTGAAGAGATCCGTAAAAATCCCGGAATATTCTTGATAAAATGATGTACAGAGCGGGGATTTTTTGGTAATATTCGTGTTTCTTATTGTTACATAACCTAAGGTTTCTGTTCTGGAAAAAGGAGGTTTTGTTATGAAACCGACCCCTCGTTTTCTTGCTGTTTTGTTAGTGGGCGTCTTTTTGCCGTTGGCCGCGGGGCTTCCGGCGGGTTTTGGTCAGGTTACGCCGCCGGAGGAGTATCTGGGCTTTAAGCCGGGGGCTGATTTTCATTTGATGTCTTACGAAGAGGCGATCGGCTATTTTGAGGAGTTGGCCGGCCAAACGGATCGCATGATCGTGCGGGATATGGGCGAGACCTCGATGGGCCGACGGATGAAATACGCGGTCATATCTTCGGAGGAGAATATGGCCCAACTGGACCGGTATAAGGATATTAACAAGAGGCTGAGCCTGGTGAGCGGGCTGGGCGACCGGGAGGCACGGCGTTTGGCGGAACAGGGCAGGACCATCGTCTGGATCGACGGAGGGCTGCACGCCTCGGAATGTGCCCCGGCGCAATTGCTGCCGCAACTGGCGTATGACCTGGTGACCGACGATGATCGGCGAACGCGGTTGATTCGGGAGAATGTAATTGCGTTGATTGTTTTTGCCAATCCCGACGGGATGACGATTATATCGGACTGGTACATGGAGAACGTGGGCACGCCTTATGAGACGAGCGGTCCGCCGTGGCTGTATCATAAATACGCCGGTCACGACAACAACCGCGACTCCTTTATGAGCAACCTGATCGAGACGCAGAATATGAACCGGGCGACATCACTGGAATGGTATCCGGAGATACTGTACAATCAGCATCAGACGGCGCCTTTTCCGGCGCGGATCTGGATGCCCCCGGACGCCGAGCCCACCAATCCCAACGTTCATCCGCTGTTGATACGCTGGCGCAATCTGATCGGTTCGGCGATGGGCAAGGCCTTTGAAGAGGCCGAACAGCCCGGGGCGATCTCCCGCACCAGTTTTGACAGTTGGTATCCCGGTTACTGCACCCAGGTGGTGGACAGCCATAATTGCGTGTCGATATTAACTGAAACGGCGTTGTACAGTTACGCCACGCCCAGGTTTTATCCCTTGAGCGAGTTTTCCCAGAATCATCAGGATCTGGTGCCGGGGGTGTTTTACCCCAGCCCCTGGAGGGGCGGCTGGTGGCGGATCGGCGACGCGGTCGCCTACAACAGCACCGCCTGCAAGTCGATTCTGGAGGTGGCGGCCAAGTTTCGCTACGAGATGCTCTATGATAAATACAAAATGGCCCGAGACACGATCGAGCGGTTTAAGAAGGAACCGCCATACGGTTTTGATCGAGCGGTTACTGATCAACGGGGTGGACATATATACTGCCGACGAAGACTTCACCCACAACGGCGTGACATATCCCGAAGGCTCGTATATCATTCCCACCAGTCAGCCTCACGGATTGTTTGCCAAGAACGTGATGGAGAAACAGGATTATCCTGACTTGCGTCAGTACACGCATCTCTGGCACGGGCTGGTCAGCATGGGCCAATGGCCCGGCGGGCCTTTGCGACCTTACGACGGGGTGGGCTGGACGCTGCCGCTGCAGATGGGGGTGGCATATAAGGAGATGACCGATACGCTGGCGGAGGTTGATAAGACGCAAATCACCGAAGCTAGAGGGTCCGGGGGTTCGGTTACCGGCGAGAGGGATCGATGTCTGGTCTTTGGTCATGCCGACAATAACAGTTTCAAGGCGGTTTATCAGCTTTTGGATAATGGGATTGGAGTAAGCTGGGCCGACGAGGGTTTTGAAGCCAACGGCCGGGAATATCCGGCGGGCACCTTTATGGTCGATGCCGAGGGAAGCTTGCGGACCATCAGGCGCATTGCCTCAGAAAACGGTATAACGATGGCATATTGCGATACGGAAGTAGAAGCCACGGTTTTGGGCAAACCGCGTCTGGCCTTATATATGGCCTGGAGCGCCAGTGCGGACGCCGGCTGGATCATGTACATTCTCGACCAATTCGAGTATGAGTATCATCTGCTGCGAAACGCCGAGGTCGGAGCGGGCAATCTGAATGATCGTTTTGACGTTATCATCCTGCCCAGTCAGGGGGCATCTTCAATTATCGACGGCCGGCGTAAAGGCACCACCCCTCCCGATTATGTGGGCGGGATCGGGGACGAGGGGGTAGAGAACCTGAAAGAGTTCGTGGAAAAGGGCGGCACCTTGATATGCAACAGCGGCTCTTGCGGTCTGGCCATTGATTATTTCAAGCTGCCGGTGCGGATCGCCAGCACCGGCAGGGGCGAGGAGTTTATGTGTCCGGGCGCCATATTAAAGATGGATTATGATATTAGTCATCCTTTGGCCTATGGCATGGAGGAACATGGCACGATGTTCTTTTCCGGGGCGCGGGTGTTTGAACTGGGTCCGGAAGAGGAGCAACCAGAAGAGCAAGCCGAAGAAACCCGTCCGGGGACTCAACAAGCGCAACAGGCACAACAGGTAAGACCGGGGCAGATGAGAGGCCGGCGGCGGATCCAGGAAACTCAGGAGAGGGCGATACCGGAGGTGCCCGAGGAGGAGCTGCCCAAGGTTGTGGCGACTTTTCCGGATGAGAAGCTGCTGCTGAGCGGCTGGATGATCGGCGCAATGTATTATTAATGGCCTGGAGTAAAAGTTGAGGTGGATTAATGCTACAACGCTACATAGATAAGTAATTAAAACCTAACCAACTTATTTATCAAGGACTTTTGTTAATATTATTTCGCCCTTTCAGGGCTGATAAGGTATTTGGTTGCATTAGTCCCAGGGCGTTGCCCTGGGCTGTTATATTTGGCCCTTACAGGGCCTGCCAATTCCTACATAGCGTTGTAGTATTAAGCGCCCGGGAAAGATGCACTGGTAAAGAAAGCCGGCCGGGACAAAGCCGGGTTTTGTCCTGCCGGGATCAAAATATATTGCCGATTTTTCCGTGTTAAGGAGGCTGTATCATGAAACCTTCGCGTCGTCTTTGTTTCTTTATAACGTTAAGTGTTTTTTTGCTTGGGGGAATAAGCCTGCCGGCGAGTCGGGCCCAGGTGACTGCGCCGGAAGAACACCTCGGGTATAAACCGGGGGCAGACTTTCATTTGATGACCTATGAGCAGGCGATTGGCTACTTTGAATTGATCGCCGGTCAGAGCGACCGTATGCAGATATTCGACATGGGGGCCACTTCGGAAGGGCGGCGGATGAAGTATGCGGTTATTTCATCGGCGGAGAACATGGCGCAACTGGATCGATACAAAGACATAAACCGCCGGCTGAGCCTGGTTCGCGGATTAAACGAAGGGCAGGTGCGGCGTATGGTCGAAGAGGGCAAAACCATCGTCTGGATCGACGGGGGGCTGCACGCCACCGAATGCGCCCCGGCCCAGCTTTTGCCGCAGTTGGCCTACGACCTGGTCACGGGCAGGAGTGGGCAGATGGAGAATATTCGGGATAACGTCATTACTTTGATAGTATTTGCCAATCCCGACGGGATGACGATTGTCTCGGACTGGTATATGGAAAACATCGGCACCCCGTATGAAGTCAGTTCGGTGCCGTGGCTTTATCACAAATATGCCGGCCACGACAACAATCGCGATTCATTCATGGGCAACCTGGTTGAGACTCAGAATATGAATCGGGCGACATCTCAAGAGTGGTACCCTGCGATTCTTTATAATCAGCATCAGACGGGTCCTTTTCCGGCGCGGATCTGGATTCCGCCGGATTCCGAGCCGACCAATCCCAACGTGCATCCGCTGATTATTCGGTGGAAGAATTTGATAGGTACGGCCATGGGCAAGGCCTTCGATCAGAATAATCAGCCGGGCGCTATTTCCCGGATAAGTTATGATTCCTGGTATCCGGGTTACGCGACCCAGGTCGCCGAGGGCCGCAACACGATCTCCATTTTGACGGAGACTCAGCTGTACCGATACGCCACGCCGAAATACTTTTCCGTGGGCGATTTTTCCGCGGCCCACCGCGATCTGACGGTGGGGGTATTTTATCCGACTCCCTGGCAGGGCGGCTGGTGGCGGCTGGGCGACGCGGTGGCCTATAATCATACCGCCTGCCTGGCGATCCTCGATGTGGCGGCCAAGTACCGCGATGAATTTCTCTATGATAAATATCGCATGGGCAGGGATACCATCGAGCGTTTCGAAAAGGAGCCGCCCTATGGTTGGATCATCCCGCCGGACCAGCCTGATCAGAACACCACGGCTCTTTTGGTGAATCGGCTCATACTTAACGGCATCGAGATCTACACTGCTGAGGCGGAATTTTACCATGATGGGATTTTGTATCCGGAAGGTTCGTATTTAATACCGACCAGTCAGCCATTCGGCTTGTTCGCCAAAAATATGTTTGAAAAGCAGGATTATCCCGACCTGCGTAAATATGCGCATCTCTGGCAGGGATTGGTCAGCATGGAGCAGTGGGAGGGAGGCCCCCTAAGGCCCTATGACGGCGTCGGGTGGACCTTGCCTTTGCAATTGGGCGTTCAATACCGGCCGATGAGCAAACCTTTAGATGTTGATAAAACCCGGGTTGAGCAGGCCGAAGCGCCGGCGGGAAGAGTTACAGGAACGGGCGGTCAATTTGTTTTTACGCATAGCGACAACCACAGTTTTAAGACCCTTTATCTGATTTTAAAGGAAGGCGGCAAAGTAAGCTGGGCCGACGAAGAATTCACTTTGGAGGGTACGAAGTATCCGAAAGGAACTTTTATCATTGAGGCGGACAGCATTTCGCAAAGGTTGCTTGGGCGTATTGCTTCCGAGACGGGCGTCTTGCTGCGGGGGGGCGGAGTGCAAGCGGAATCGACGCCTCTGAAAATCCCCCGGATAGCATTATATAAATCCTGGACGGCCAGTATGGATGCCGGCTGGATAACGTATATACTGGATCAGTTCGGTTATGAGTATCACCCGTTGACGAATGCCGAAGTGAAAACGGGGAATTTAGGCGACCGTTTTGACGTGATTGTACTGGCCGATCAGGGGGCCAGCCAGATTCTCAACGGTCATAAGAAGGGAACTATACCGCCGGATTACGCCGGCGGCATCGGCGATGAAGGGGTGGAGAACCTCAAGGAATTCGTCAGAAAGGGCGGATCGCTGATCTGCAATAAGAGTTCCTGCGGTTTTGCCGTCAGCAATTTCAAGCTGCCCGTTACGAATGTTCTGGAAGGCGTCGGTTCTGAAGAATTCAACTGTCCGGGATCGATCCTGAAGATGGATTATGATATAAATCATCCTTTGGCCTACGGCATGCCCGCCAGAGGCGTGGGTTATTTTTCCGGGGCGCAGGTTTTTGAGATTGACAAAGACGAGGATAAAGAAGAAGAAACCACAGAAAAGGTTATAAAAGAGACCAAAGAAAAGACGGAGAAAGCCGCGGAGAAGCCTTTGCCGAAGGCGGTCGCAAAGTACCCGGAGGAAAAGCTACTTTTGAGCGGCTGGATGATCGGCGACGATATGATTCGCGACAAAGCGGCGGTGCTGGACGCCCCGGTAGGCGAGGGCAAGGTAGTTTTATTTGGTTTTAACGTTCACAACCGGGCTCAATCTTATGCGACGTTCAAGCTGTTCTTCAATGCCTTATATTACTAACTGAAGTTTTGTAAAAAGTCCCATTACCAATCGGGCTGTTTTTGAAGCTTCAGGAGGAATTTTCCCGGGCGAAATACCGGCGTCTTTGGGCGTAGATCATTACCCAGATCGCCGCGCTTATGAGCAGCGCCGCCGCCATTATAATTCCCAAAGTTATATTTTGTCCGGGCCGGGCAAATTTACCGGCCTGGCAAACGGCGTCGAAGACTTTATATAGCCCCAGAAACAAACTGACCCAGACCACCAGGCCCAGGAAAATATTGGAAAGCCGTCCGTTTAAGGCTTTTTTGCCCATCAACTTCGGATCGTTGACCACGAAAAGCAGAAATATGCTGATAAAAGGCAGTATCAGGCCGTTCAAGGCCTGGGCCACGATAATCGCCGGTATCGGTTTAAAACCCGCCAGAGCAAAGGACAAACCTATCAATAATACCGCCATCCAGACCAGCTTGAAATAAAGCGACTGATTCCGCCATTTTTCCGGCTGCCTGCCGCCGAACAGGCTCTGGGCGGTGATTGCCGAGGCCAACGGCGCCGTAATCGCCGAAGTAAAACCGGCGGCGAATAATCCCACACCAAATAAATATCCCGCCCAGGTTCCCAGTTGTCCGGTTAACGTCCCGGCCAGGGCCGGGTAGGAATATTCACCCGTTATGGCCGTTCCCACCACCAGCACCGCCATGGAGATCACGCCGCCCAAAATAATGGCCACCGACAGGCCGAAGCGCATTTCCTGGATCTTTTGATTCTTATCCGACAGACCCGAACCTAAAAACAGATTATAAGGTACGATCGTCGTACCGATCAATCCGATGATTAAGAGCGTTCCTTCCGAGGCTTGGGGGATTGTTGGTATCAAACAGCCACTAAACAGATCTCCCCATGACGGCCGCAAAAGAATCGCGGTGGAAAGAAAACAGATTCCCATTACCGCCACTATCAGCCCCATCAACCGGGCGATAATCTGCAACGAGGGGATGCTCAGGGCAATAAACGCCACCGTACCTATACAAAGCACCAGGTAAACTTTGCGGATATCGAAGATAAGCGCCAGGCCTTCCACGGCCCCTAAAAGATTACCCGCCTGATAAGCGGCGCAGCCGATAATGACGGACCCGCCCACTAAGAACAGCGTTGCCCGGCAGAATGATTTTCCTTCAAATTGTCGCGTTATGGCCTGCCCCAGATTCGATCCGGAGGCGATGGTGATGCGGGCCGCCGCCTCCTGCAGCAACAGACAGCCCATGGTGGAAAACACCAGCGCCCACAGCAGATCAAATCCGAAGACCGCCCCCGCTTTGGATGCCGTCGTGATGGTGCCGGGACCGATGAAGGCCGCCGATATCACCGACCAGAAAAGAATACTTAAAATCCTGAGTTTTATCGACATACATGCGATTCCATCGAAGCGCCGTCAAGGTAAAATATATTTAGCCGGCTTGCCGCCGGGGGTAGCTTACAACGTTCTGAGGGGCGTGGGGATTCGGTCCGCCTGGAAAAATTATAAAACCCATCGGTTAAATCATTCAATTTTTAATACCGCCGCCCCGTTGATTTTGCCGGCCTTGAGTAACTGTAAGGCTTGATTGACTTTTTCCAGGGGAAAAGGTTGGGTGGTGGTTTCCAGTTTAATTTCCCCGGCCAGTTTCATTAGTTCCCGGCCGTCCCGGCGGGTGCTGTTGGCCACGCTGCGGAGCGTTTTTTCATGATATAAATGTTTTTCGTAATCCAGCGGGGGGACCTGGCTCATGTAGATGCCCGCCAAAGCGCATGTTCCAGCTTTCTCCAGATGTTCCAGCGCCGGCGGCACCAGTTGCCCCGCCGGGGCAAAGATGATACTGCCGTGCAGCTTCTTCGGGAGTTGATCATCTATCCGTCCCGTCCACGCCGCGCCAAGCTGCTGGGCTAATTTGCGGTGTTCGGCGCTGCGTGAAAAGACATAAACCTCGCATCCCCAATGTCGGGCCACCTGAATGGCAATATGCGCCGACGCCCCAAAGCCATATAGTCCCCGCTGGCCTATCTGTAAATTTTCGACGCCCGCCGCCAACTTTTCCACCCGCCCCACCACCTGATGACCCGGTATTAAAGGCAGTTTCGGTAGAGCCAGTTCCCCCTCGATCTCATGCAAATCCGTATGGCATAGTCCGCACGCCTCCACCTTGATCCGCACCTGACCCGGTGCAGGTTCCGGCGCCGCCAATTCAGCGGGTGCTAGGGGTCCCTTCTCCACCGGCCCGATCCGCTCTAAAACCATCGCTTTCATCATAATGCCTGCTTAATTATATTGATTTGGGAAATTGACACAAACACTTTTTGCGGTTATTATTGTATTTGTGGGAGAAGTGATATTAAAAGATCAGACCTCACCGATAGTAAAAAGCAGCGTTTTGAAGTTATGTGTGAAAAACCCATAAGTGTTGTCGAAAGACCTCAAGCCAAATCCGAGTCCGAAAAAAGGCTTGGTTATCGCGCCGGGGCGGGGATTGTTGTTCTGTTGAGCCTGAGCATTCTGGCGGTGGCGGCCTGGATCGAACCGGCCCCCAGCGGCGTAGGTTCTCACACCCAACTGGGATTTAGAGCCTGCGCGTTTTACGAACGGACGGGTTATCCCTGCATAAGTTGCGGGATGACCACCGCCTTTGCCCACGTGGTGCGGGGAGAACTGCTGCGGGCGTTTGAGGTCCAACCGGCGGGGGCCTTGGCCGGTATCGCGTGCATCCTAACCGCCATACTGGCCGGCCTGGCGGCGGCGACCGGCCGCGGCCGCGATAAATTCACCGCCCTGATGAATATCATCTGTGTTCACTGGGCCGTAATCCTTATGGCAATAGCCGCCGTAGTTCTAACCTCTTGGTTATGGACCTGTGCTTTGACCTATTTTCGAACACATTAAGTGTTTTCATCCCGGGAAAACGCATGATGAAACGATCAATACCTATTATAATCCTGCCCCTGGTATTAGCAGGCTGTAATGTGCTTGCCTATCCCCTGTACGTACTGTTGGGCCAGACTGAAACCCGCGTTAAAGCCGAATACGCCGGATTACAAGATAAAAAAATCGCCGTTATTGTCGTCGGTCAACCGGGAATAGATTTTGAGGACCCCTATGCGCGCATGGACCTGGCCCTGGGAACCCAGCGCGCTATTCGCGAAAACGTCAAGGGGGTCGAATTTGCCGATCAGGAGAAAATTCAGGCCTTCCAACGCGCCCGACTCGACTGGTACAGCCTGCCTCTCTCCGAGATCGCCGCCCAATTCCAGGTCCAGCGCGTACTGTATCTGGAGTTGATCCAATATACCATCAGGGAGCCCGACAGCGTCAACCTGCTCCGGGGGCGCATCTGGGCCCAACTGCGCGTCTATGAGGCCGAATCGGCCCTGCCGGAAGACCCGGCTTATGAGACCGAAGTGGAGATTGTTTATCCCGAACAAGCACCCCAGCCCTACAGCGAAAACAATAAATTATTAATAAGGCGACAGAGCATGGAGACTTTTGCTTTGGAAGCGGCACGCAAGTTTTACGACCACAAAAGGAAAGTAAAATAAAAGCCCGGCAGGGTAATATTTAATCAGCCCCCGGCTTGACGCCGGAGATCTGAGTCGGATGAGAAAATGACGAGTAAAAAAACATGCGAAAAAAAGCGGTATATCAAGCACGACGCCTACTTCAGATATTGCTGTTGATCCTGCCGGCGGCGGTCCCGGGCGGTTGCGGCTTGATCGGCGGTTTCTATGGAGTGTTTATTAATCCTATTATACCAAAAGCTCCGGTCCCTGCCGAACATGAAATGAGCGGGGAAAAAATTCTGCTCTGGGTGGATTACGAACCGCAAAAGGAACCGCATCATCTTTTGCGCCGGGAGCTGACCCGACAATTGCAGCAGGAACTGGTGCGAAATGAAGCCGTCGGCGCGGTGATTGATTATCAGCAGATAATTCAATATCG
>LJUC01000011.1 GCA_001303695.1 Phycisphaerae bacterium SM23_30 | reverse complement strand
TTGCCCGCCGCCCCCACAAATATCTGCACCGTCGAACCCGGCTCGGCGTAGCCGTCAAACCAGGCCGCATCGTCACCGGTGATGTTATCCGTATTAGAAAAACCCGTATCACTCACCGCCCGTAAATCCGGCGCCGCCGGCGTGGCCAGAATGGTGTCAAGGACGATAATCAAACTGCCGCTGTAGGCGCTTTCCGGATTACCCAGGCTGTCCTCCGCCGTGACGTTAACGTTGTTAGCGCCTTCGGCAAGATCACCATCTATGAAATCGTAAGACCAGTTGCCCCCCCCGTCACTGCCCACCGCGGCCGCCTCGACGCCGTTGACTCTAATATGCACGGTTCCGTTAGCAACCGCCGCACCTGTAATCTCGCAGTTCTTATTGTTGGTTATATTATCAACCTGGCTGGCACCGGTATCATGGGTGGCATTGCTGGTCAAATCCGGCGCCGCCGGTTCATCCGAGACGGTATCAAGCGTAACGGTCAGGTTGGCAGAATCGCCCGAGGTATTGCCCGCCGGGTCGATATAAATAATATCAACTACATTATCCCCTTCGGTCAGAATTCCCTCCGCCAAGGTGATCGAATACGAACCGTCAGCGGCTGCCGACACCGACTGTTTATTAACCCCGCCTACCCGCAGCCACACCGTTGAATTGTCTTCCACCGCTCCAGCAGCGCCGGTGAATGTCGGCGTGGTATCATTGGTGTAATCATCGCCGTTATCTAATCCGGTATCCGATCCCGCCGCCAGGTCGGGAGCGACCGCCGGGGCATTGGCTATAGTGTCCAGCGTCACGGTCGCGTCGGCCGAATCGGCGGAGCTGTTGCCGGCGGCATCCACATAATAAATATCCACCGCATTAGCCCCCTCGGCCAGATCACCCGCCTCCAGGGTTACCGAGTATGAGCCGTCGGCGTCGGCTGTGGTATTTCGTTTATTGACGGCCCCGACGCGCAGATATACCGCGGCGTTCGACTCGACGCTGCCGGCTCCTCCGCTAAAGGTTGCCGTGGTGTCATTAGTCAGATTATCGGTGTTGCTGTCGCCGGTATCACTACTCGTCTCCAGCTCCGTGCCCCCGGGTGTAATAGTGGCATTATCATACGTAATGGCCAGGGGGTCGGAAAAATCAGAGGTGCCGTCAAGGTTTTCCGCCGTGACCTTTATATTGTTCACCGTCCCGTACGCCGAACCGATAAGCTCACCCGCTCCAAAAGTATATTGGTAGGTTTCGTAAGTGACGCTCTCGGCGCCTCCCGGGTCTCCCGGAGCCGCCCCGTTAGTGCTGATCACAAAACGATCGAGCTTGGATCTTTTTTCCCGTCCGTGAATCTCCAGCGTGTGCCAGCCCACCGTCAAATGCCACGTTTGAACCTCGGCTTGATTGACCTGAGTCGTGGCGGTGGCGAAATGCCACGCACCAAGAGTGTCGCTCCACAGCCCCGGTCCATTTTCTCCAATATCCCATTGATCGTCTATATTAACAAAAAATGAATTTCGGTCACTATTGTCAAAATAGACGCGCCCATGCACATAATAGTCGCCTGCCGTGGTTATATAAAAGATGTAGGCGGCGGTGCCGCCATTTTCGGGATGGCCAGAGGTAGCGTCCTTATCTTCGATGTAACCGGTACCCTGATAATCAGCGGTTCCACTTTTAATTTCCATGGGGAACGTGATAGTACCCTTTTCCGCCTCGATGGTTACCGAACCGCCGGTTTCATAGAAAAGCGTATCATCCTGGCCGGCGGCGTCGCCCAGGCAGCCGGCATTATAGACCGCCACGGTGCTGTCCGTTTCGGCAATCAGTTCTATGACGCCGTCACTGATGTTGGTAATATCATCACTGTCGCTCGAACCGCTGTCGCCGGCCGCCAGCAGATCCAGATCAAAAGGCTTAATCGGCGCCGCCAACAGCAGCCGTCTTTCCAATGGTTCCACAATCAATTTTATTGATTTCATAACACTCCATGACGCATACCACAGCGCATACTATCCCAATGTATGTCTCTGGGATGTTTATCGGGCATAAAAAATCCGCATTTTAGCAATAGTCAGGGATATTTGGGATTAGGGTGATTAAGACAAAAAGATAGTCTCCAGCATAACCCGGATCGACGCCGACAGTGCCGTGTGACGCAATTTTATCGGTTGTAAATACATATATTTTCATCGTAGATTAATGGTTAAATATTTATGACCGATTATCGGACGATGTGCCCCTTTGGTGTTACATGAAAGTTCGATAAAATCATGTTTGACAAAGCCGATTCCAGGTTTTATTTCTATAAGAAGTGCTGTCAGGGGTAGTTTGAAATACAGCCGTAATAAACAGAAATACAAAGGATAACCACTATGATAAGTAAATCTCTTAAAAACCAACGATCCGCTTCTGCCGCGAGTTCTAACCACGCCCGGCGCCTCTTGAGGCTGGAAGCGTTGGAACCCAGAATTTTACTGTCAATAACGTCTGAGGAGCAATTATTCGTTTACCTTCTTAACCGGGCCCGCAGCAACCCGCAGACCTACGAAACCGAGGCCGAGCTTTCGGTAAGCCTCGCCGGGGTCGATCCCCAGCCTCCTTTGGCCGTTAATGATCTGTTGTTCGATTCGGCCGAATTCCATTCTGAAGAAATGGCTGCTAACAATTATTTCGGCCATCAAAGTGAGGTCACCGGCGATTGGCCCAATAAAATGGCCCTCGATGCCGGTTATAATTTGCCCTTTGGCCCAGACAGCAACCAGATTGAATCGATTGCCGCCGGAATTGGTAACGTAGCCCCGGACACCGCCGCGAAGGTCTTAAAATTATTTATCGAGGACATCGGCGTTCCCGGCGCCGGTCATCGCCGACACTTGCTCGCCATGGACGCCTTCTGGCAGCAGCACCGCGAAATCGGCGCCGGTTATGCCGTTACCGATTCCGCCCGGTTTAGTGACTACTGGACCGTTCATACCGCCTACGTTAATCCCGCCGATTTGTTTCTTACCGGCGTGATTTTTAATGATCTCAACAGTAACCAAATGTTCGACCGCCACGAGGGAATTTCAGGAGTGACCATTTCCACCGACCAGGGCCCCTCCACCGTTACCAATGCCGCCGGGGGCTGGTCCTTGCCCGTTACGCCCGGCGCTTACGTCGTCATGGCCTCCGGGGATGATTTTACCGATATCAGCAGCTCCGCCGTGGTCGTCGATGACGCCAACATCGAGATTGATTTCATCTCTTCTGAACCGGCCGGCATCGTAAACTTCGGCTTAAATGACGTCAGCGGGCTTCCCGAAGTTTCCATCACCGCCGACGACCCCAGCGCCGCCGAAAAACAAACCGACATCGGAACCTTCACCCTGACCCGCACCGGTGCTACGGATACCCCGCTAACGGTGAATTATCTCATCAGGGGAACCGCTCAAAACGGCAGCGACTATAATACTCTCGCCACATCGGCGGTGATTCCCATGGGAGCTTCCTCCACCGCCATCACCGTCACCCCCATCGACGACGATGATATTGAAGGACGCGAAACCGTTACCCTTACCCTCTTGGCTGACATCGAGTATCAGTTTGGCGCCGCCACTGCCGCCACCGTAAACATTGACGACGATGAGGGCATCATCGTCACTTTGGGCGACGGTATCGCCTCCACCGTAACTTTTTCCGATCCCGACCAGACCGCCGCCGCCGTCAAGCTGAAATCAGGTGTCGGCAGCATTGTTTTCCTCGGCGAATCTCTCGCCTCCCGGCAAGTGGGCGCTAAAATCGTCGTCGCCGGCGGCGTCGGCGCCTCGATCGATCAAATCACTCTCGATAATACTTCTCCGAGTACCTCCCTGTCCTTCAAGGCCACGGGCGGCGCCGAGGGCCTGATCGAAGTCAACAACATCACGATCAACGGCTCCGCCAGGAATATAAAGGCCAAAAAGGTCAACCTCACCGGCGACCTGACCGTGACCGGCGGCTTGCAAACCCTCCGACTCAATGACGTCGCCGATCAACGCCAGATCACTATCGGCGGCCCCGATTTACCCGCCAGCACCCTGAGCGCTAAATTTAACAATGTAACCGACCTTACTTTTAATTCCGATACTCCCCTCAAATCGTTGACGGTCAATAATTGGCAGGATAACGACCCCAACCCGGATACCATTACCGGTCCCTGGTTAAAAAAGCTCATCGCCAGACAAAACTTCGCCGCCGACCTAACCCTCACCGATGATTCGGCGCCCAAAACCCTCGGCAATGTTAAGGTTAAAGGTTCTATCACCGGCGGAACGTGGAACATCGACGGCAGCGGCGGCAAAATATCAGCCTTTGATATCGATGATGATTGGTCCGCTGTCTTCACCGGCAATCTCGCTGGCTTGTCAACCAAATCAGACGCCGCCGGCCATATTAATGCCCTCTCCATTAAAGCTATCTCCGTCAAAGGAAACTACACCGATGCCGTCGTGAACCTGACCCAGCCGCTCGATCCCGATAATCCCAAACTCAAGACCTTAGGCAAATTGATCGTCAAAGGAACAATGGAAAATGTGGAAATCCGTTCTTTGGGGCATATCGGCAAGGTCGCTTCCGGCCGGATACTTGATAGCAATATCTACGCCGGTGTCGATGGCAGCGTGACGGGTTTACCCGCCTCCGACACCCAATTTAACGCCCAGGCCTCCATCGCCGCTGTAAAAATCAAAGGCATAAAAACAGAAAACATCTGGCTCCGGGCCGCCAATATCGCCGCTTATAACCTCGGCCCTGTCTCCGTGGGCTACGCCCAGACTGACAACGACGGTGTAGAATTCGGCATCGCTGCCCACCTGTTTCAGTCCATTACCTATAAGGATGACAATCTTACCATCAAAGCCCGCAACCTTGACGACATCCTGGCCTTTAGCAATTTCGACGACCTGGTAATCCGCATACTCTAATAAGAATTTATACTTAATGCGCCTGCTTTGGGCGCCGTGGCTGTCTCGGCCGTGATTTAACCTCCTGACCCGCCCGTTGTATCATTCAAGATTCAAAAAAATCTCCTATATTCCCCAGAATTTTTCTTTTTCTTTGATATATTTTCCCCGAAATAATCGTCCTTGATTACGACTAACTATATATATAGAATATAAGTCTGTATAACTGAAAAAAATATGGCTCCTAACTCCTTAACCAAAAACCGGTACTAAAAACATACCAACGGAATAACCTATGAAAATATTCATCGCTATCCTCGTTACCTTCTTTGCTACCGCCATTATCATCGGCGGAGTGGTGGCAGTTGTTCAGATAAGAGGGGGTTTGGCCGGGGGCATGTCGCTGGCGGTTCGCGTGGAAAATCCACAGCGGGGCGATCTGATCGAGGTCATAACCGCTCCGGGGGAGGTGGAGCCCATCCGCAAAGTGGAAATCAGGTCGAAGATTACGGCCCAGATCGTGGAGTTGCCCTTTAAGGAAGGCGATCGGGTCACCAAAGGCGATCCCAACGCGGTTCCTCCGATTCCGCCTTCGGTTCTGGCGCGCCTGGATTCCAAGGATCTGGAAGCGGATTTACGGGCGGCGACCATTCGTTACGAGGCCCAGGCGGCGCGGATCGAGATTTCTCGGATCAATCTGGAAAGCCGAAAAGAAAGGCTCAAGGGCGACCGGGCCGTCCTGGAGCAGGCCGAACGCGAATTGAAGCGGAATGAAATCCTGCTAAAAACCGGGGATGTCAAACAGACGGAAGTAGAACAGCAACGAAGCAATGTCCAGAACCTCAGGGCCCAACTGATGGCATCCGAATTATCATTAAAAGCCGACCAACAGAACCTGGAGGCGGCAAAACTCGATCTGGAGGCGGCGGATGCGGGAATTATCCAAAAGAAGGAGCAGATTAAATACACTATCTTAACCGCGCCTATGAACGGCATCATTACTCGCGCCATATCCAAAGCCGGGGAAATGGCCACCGGCTCTCTTTATAATCCGGGCACGATGATAATGGAAGTGGCGGATCTGTCACAGATGATGCTGGTGGCCCAGGTGGATGAGGCGGACATCGGGAAGATAAAAGTCGGCCAGCAGGCTAAAGTGCATATCCAGGCCTGGCCCGATCGGGTTTTCGAGGGGGTGGTGGCGACGACGGCCTTGGCGCCGGCGGCCAACCCCCGGGTGGGGGAAAAATATTTTGAAGCCAAGATCCTGCTGGACAACCAGGACATGGAGATATTTTCCGGCCTGACCGCCGATGTCGATATCGAGATTAAGACCCACCAAAATGAATTACGCGTCCCCAGCAAGGCGGTGCTGGATCGGGAGATCGACGAGTTGCCTTTAGAAATTCGGGAGGATAATCCGAATATTGACACCACCAAGGTATTCGCGGTGGTAGTGTATCGCATTATCGACGGCGAAGCTATCGCCACCCCGGTGAAATTCGGCAAAAGCGACGCCACCCATACCATCATTCTCTCGGGGATCACCGATGAAGATCAAATCATCATAGGCCCAGACAAGATACTGGAAGGTCTGCAGCACAAGTTGAAGGTTAAAGATGAACGCCAAATGACCGAGGAGGAAGTGATGGCCAGCCGGCGGGCGGAGGATAAAATATTAGAAGCGGCAAAACGACGTGCTCAGGTTGATCGAGAACGCCGGCGCAGAGATCGCTAATGCCATCCGAAAAAATACTCCCGGGGAGTAAAAATATTACAATATGCTCATACAACTGGAAAAGGTAAGAAAGATATATAAGGTGGGGGTGGAGCGGATACGGGCCATGGACGGGGTGGACCTGGAGGTATCCGACAATGAGTACGTAGCAGTGATGGGGGCCTCCGGATCGGGCAAGAGCACGATGATGAACCTGCTGGGCTGTCTGGATCGGCCCACCGCCGGCGTCTATAAATTGAGCGACAAGATCGTCAGTCGGCTCGGGTCCACGCCGTTGGCCCAGATACGCAATCGGCAAATCGGTTTTGTGTTTCAAACGTTTGAGCTTTTACCGCGGCAAAGCGCCCTGAAAAACGTGGAGCTGCCTTTGATCTACAACAGCGAGGTGGGGATCTGGTCCCGCCGCAGGCTGGCCAAAGCGGCCCTGGAGCGGGTGGGACTGGGCGATAGAATCAAGCATCGCCCCAACCAATTATCCGGCGGTGAAAAACAGCGCGTCGCCATCGCCCGCGCTTTGGTCAATCAGCCTCGCATCCTTTTGGCGGACGAACCGACGGGCAACCTCGATAGTAAGACCAGCGAGGGCATCATGATCCTTTTTGATCAGCTCCATCGGGAAGGCCAGACCATAATCATCGTGACTCATGAAGAACACGTGGCCCGGCATGCCAAACGTATTGTCCGCATGCGCGACGGTAAGATATACTCGGATGAAATACCCCGGCGGGAGGATTCATCATGAGGAAGTTATTTACTCTGCCCTTATCTCTGATGAGCCTGATATTTCAGAGTGCGGCGTTGGCGCTGGGGCAGATATGGGCGCATAAAGTCCGTTCGATTTTGACGACGATCGGGATATTCATCGGGGTATCGGCGGTAACGACGGTGATTGCGTCCATTACCGGTCTTCAAACCAAGGTGCTCAGTGAGATTGAAACACTAGAGAGTTCTAAAAACATAAATATTTATCCTTATCGACCGAGGGAGGGGCCGTATCGCTATGCCATGATGCATAAGATTCAATTTGAACCCAAGGATTTCGACGGTCTTTTGGAAGCTTGCCCCTCCGTCGATACTTACACCTTTTTGACCCAAACCGCGCATAAGGTCCGCTTCGAGGAAAGGTCGATTGATAATTGCAGTGTTTTTGGGATAAATCCTTCCTGGCATAATATTCAAAACCGCAAGATTGAATTAGGCCGCCCGTTTTCGGCGATCGATCAGGAGCAGGCCTGGCAGGTGTGTTTGATCAACGAGGAAGTTCGGGATGAGCTGCGGTTGGATCGTGATTGCATCGGTCAGAGCATATTTGTCGGAGGGCGTTCCTTTCGGATTGTAGGGGTGGTCAAGGCGCCGACGCTTTTTGATATTGATCTGGAATTTGCCGAGGTGTTTATCCCCTTTGAAACGGCGTGGAAGATATGGAAACCCATGATGACGGTGCTGGCCAACAGCAGTACCCCCGAACTTTCACCGCAGGCCCAGGCGGAATTGCGATTTTTCATGCGTCAGATTCGCCGGCTCAATCCCGGGGAACCGGATACCTTTCGGCTGCGGGCGTCGGAAGAGGGAGTGCAAGCGTTCAATAATATCGTCGTGGTTTTTACCGCCATCGCCAGTTGTCTGGTAGGTATTTCTTTATTGGTGGGCGGGGTGGGGATCATGAATATTATGCTGGTTTCGGTCTCGGAGCGGACCCGCGAGATCGGTCTGCGCAAGGCGGTGGGGGCCAAGCCCTCGGCGATTCTGCTGCAATTTCTGGTGGAAGCGGTGATGTTGTGTCTTTTGGGCGGTCTGATAGGAATTGCCGTGGGACAGGGTTTTATTTTATTAATAACCTGGATCGTGTCCACCGCTTTCGGGGTTGATTTGGGTGCGATATTTATTCCCCTCTGGGCCGTAGCATTGGCCTTCGGCTTTTCGGCCTTTGTGGGAGTGGTATTCGGCTTTCTGCCGGCGGTAAAGGCCGCTTTACTTGATCCGATTGAGGCTCTTAGACATGAATAAAAAAAAACTAATCAAAAAGACTTGGCAAATCGTGGTCGCATCTTTCGGGGTGGTCTGGTTAACCTCGGGTTGTGATTATCCCTTAAGCTCCAAGAATTTGGAGGGTATAAAAGTACCGGCCCAACGGGTTGACCGTATCGAGGCGTTGGCCTTGCCCCCGGCGCCCGAGCCGGTGAAACCATATGATCCCAATGCCATTCTTCGCCCCAAGGCGCCCGCCGCGGAGGAAATATCCTTAACCATTGAGCAATGCCGGGCGATGGCCCTGGAAAATAATCTCGACCTTAAAGTTCAAATGTTCAATCCCCGGCTTTCTGAAGAAGGCATCGCCGAAGCCCGGGCCCTCTTTGAACCTTTGGCCTTAACCAATATATATTTTAGTAAAACCGACTCTCCCATATTATCGCGGGCTATGGATGCCTCGCAGAGTGAGTCGCTCAGCGCCAATTTTCAGGTCCAGATTCCTCTGCGGACCGGCGGTCAAATAACGCTCAGGCATCCTTTTTACCGGTCGGAAACCGACCAGGAATTTTCCCTACTGGCAACATCATATATGACCGATTTTTCCGTTGCTGTTAATCAGCCGTTACTGCGCGGCGGCGGTATTAGCGCCAACGAATATTCGCTTCGGGTGGCGCATTATGGATCGGAGACGACCAAAGCCCGGACCAAGCTGCAGGTAATTTCAGTATTGGCGGATGTGGATCGAGTTTATTGGCGTTTATATGCGGCCCGGCGGGAGTTGGAGGTGCGCAAGCAGGAGTATGATCTGGCGGTGGAACTATCCGAAAGCGCCCGCCGCAAACTGAAAGTCGGCCAAGCCGCCGAAATTGACGTCGTCCGCGCCGATAACGCCGCCGCCCAGTCTCTGGAAAGTATTATCCTGGCCCAGAATCAGGTCCGGGACCGGGAGCGTTATTTGAAGCAGATACTCAACGAGACGGGGCTCGATATTGAGACTCCGACGATACTTTTTTCCGCCACCCAACCTAATCCCCTTCGATATCAGATAGATACTTCGCGCCTGGTGGATTATGCCCTGCAAAATCGCATGGAATTGCTGGAACTGGAGCTGCAGCTGCTTCAGGACGCCGATAGCATTGATTACTTTAAAAATGCCGCCCTGCCGCTGGTGTCGCTTAGTTATACCTACAATATCAACGGCTTAGGGGCCGAGTTGGATGATTCCTATGATTTGGTCTGGCGGAACCGCTTTGTCGATCACACTCTTGGTCTGACGGTACAGGTGCCTTTGGGTAATAAAGCGGCCGAGGCGCGTCTGCGCCAGGCGCAATTACAACGGCTGCAGCGCTTGGCCAGCAAGGAACGTAGAGAAGCAATGATTAAAAAGGAGGTTCTGGACGCGGTGGATCAGATGGAAGCGAACTGGCAGCGGGTAGCCGCCAGCCGCCAGAGTGTTATCCTGGCCTTGCGAACCCTGCAGGCCGAGCAGCGGCTCTTCGATCTGGGCCGGTCGATTTCTTACGACCTGCTCAACGCCCAAGCCGGTTACGCCAATGCCCGGTCGGCCGAGATCCGGGCCTTGACGGAGTATCAGATTTCTCAAGTTGACCTGGCCTACGCGACGGGGGCCTTGTTGACGGCGACGCGAGTGGAATGGGAAACAGAGTTTGAAAGCCTTGATATTGAAAAATAATGGACCTTTCAATTGTCATACCGGCATATAACGAAGCCAGGAAGATCGGGCATGATATAGACGCCGCCGCAGCTTTCCTCAAAGAAAACAAATTATCCGGCGAGATCCTTGTGGTCGATGACGGCAGCGGCGACCGAACGAGTCCCGTCGCGCAGAAGGTTCCTGTTCCGGCGGGGATAGTAAAAAAAGTTATTCGTCTAAAACCTCACAAGGGTAAAGGATATGCCGTCCGCAGCGGTATTAAACAAAGCACCGGCGATTATGTGATGTTCGCCGACAGCGGACTCTGCGTACCCTATCGGTTTGCCCTGCGGGGTCTGGAACTTTTACGCAGCGGCTTATGCGAAATCGCCCACGGCTCGAGAAAATTGCCGCAAAGCGTCGTCGTCCACCGGCATTTTTTCCACCGCCGCATTAGCTCGCGCCTTTTTCGCCGGCTGGCGGTTCATTTTATCGGCATCCCGCCCCATATCACCGACAGTCAGTGCGGCTTCAAGATGTATCGCGGCGCAGTGGCGCGGGAGCTTTATGCCCGGTGCCTCTCTGAGAGGTTTATGTTCGACGTGGAAATCATTCTGCGGGCGCAAAAACGGGGATATCGAATAATCGAGTTTCCCCTTGAATGGCGCAGTGACCGCGACACGCGCTTTCGCTTTTTATCAGCGTCGGTTCGTAGTATGTTGGATTTGATAGCCTTGAAACGCGCTTTAAGAAATTAACGTTTATCTGTCTATCTCTGTTTTTTCATTTAGTGAAATCCGCCCCCATATGCCGCATTTGGCATCCTTCTGAGGTGGTCGAGGCCAGGATAGTGCCGACGTCTTTATGGTTTTGACAGTATTGTTCTATTTCGTCGGGCGACATGACCATAAAGGCGGTAGAGACAGCGTCGGAAAGAGCGGCTGATTTCGCCAGAACCCACACGCGGACTTTGCCGCGCGCGGGCTCGCAGGTGCGCGGATCGACAATGTGTTCTCCCTGAATCAGCCGGCCCGAGGCGCTTAATGACTGATCCCGTAAATCAAATCTCACCCATACCTCCGACGGCTTTTCCGGATTGCGCAACGTTAAAGGCCAACCTTTATGGTCGCAAATCGAACCTGTAGCCCTTACCGTACTCTGACCGCCATGGGTCAGGATGGTTCCCATATCCCATTCCCGCAGCAGTTCCATCATCCGATCGACAGCGTAGCCTTTGCCGATGCCCCCCAGATCGATTTGCACCCCCCGGGCCTTAACGCCCACCCCACAGGCCCTTTCGCTGATTTGAAGCAGTTCCATCCCCGTTCGCACCGCTGCTTCGTTGAATGCCCGTACGCCGTCGCGATCGACCGGGCGGTTCGATTTACGCCAATAGGTCAAAAGCCGACCGATGCTTATATCAAACGCCCCGTTTGTTTCATCGCATATTCCCTCTGCCAGCTGCAGGCAACGGAGCGTATCAGTGCTCACCGGCGCCCAGTGACCCGCCTCAAGATGATTAATCCGCCAGACGTCGCTGCCCTCGATAAAGCGGCTCAACAAACGTTCGAGACGGTCCACTTCCTCGAAGGCGGCGCGGGCCGCCGATTGGGCATATTCAATCTTGCCGCCTAAAACGGAGACGCCGAAAATAGTGTTCATGGCCTCGTGAGCAAAACGATGCAGGGGGAGCTTGATCGCACTATCGTCGAGAAGGGAAAATTTATCAGCGTCTTGGTTCATCGGGGATTTCGTTTACTTTTGAGATAAGCATCCCACAGGTCTTTTTGAATGTAAACATGCAAAATTACGTTTGGCCGAAGTCCGAAAATTTCGTAATGATAAGCGCCGGGAAGATTTTTTTCGACCGGCGGCCGGAGAGAATCCGAAGCGATGACAATCGGCGCCTGAATCTGCGCGGGCCGTTCGTGCCAGTACCCGACGCGGCCGAAGCGGCGGAAATACCAGGGCAAAGGCCAATAGTTGTCAGGTTCAGCAATAACTTTTATCGGTATATTATTTCCCGCCGGATGAGCAGAGGCCGTATCTTGTATTAACTTTGCTAACCGCACCGTATCGCTAATTGTGTGGGCGTACACATAAGGATTCCGTGGGTCGTCGAAGAAACGAAAGCTCACCCGGTACGACTGGTATGTCAATTGAGCAACGCCGGCTATCAGCAACAGGCAAATTGCTGCTCTGCCCGCTATAAACGGCATCATTCTCACCAGCGCCGCTGCTCCCACACCCGCCAGAATAATCATCCCGTGCCAAAATCCCAGCAGGCACCAGGGAGTTTTGTATGGGATGATCGAGTATGCCGCTGTCATTATCAAGGTATAGAAGACCAAAAAACGCAGCAGGCGAATATTGCTTTTTGCCGCTCCTTTACCGATCACAGCGGCGCACAACCCCGCCATCGATAGAATCACGATCAGCCCTTCGCTCCACCAGGGGCCCAGGTCATTTTTAGTGAATATCAGCATTTTAAGGTAATAGTACCAGGGGTGATGGTGGCCCACGGCGGTGTCGGCACGGTGAAAGTAAGCGCAGTAGGCGGCGAGGGAATCCCAGGGTCCGCTCAGGTGGGTGAAAAAGGAGGAAAATAAAGTAAATGACACCAAAAGCGCCGCGATTAAAGCCGCGATAAGGGGTTTGGTTTTAACTTTGATGGCTGATTTATCCGGAGGTCCTTTTTGGCCCGGAACACGATTTAGTATTTTAACGATCAGCAAGGCGGCGAACATGGCGCTAAAAGCGATGATGCAGGTTTCCTTGGTGGCGTGCATGAGGCCGACGCCGGCGCCGGCTAATAAGAGCCAGCCTGTTGATCCGCTCCGACTATAACGCCAGGCGGCGGCGATTACCAAAAAGCCAAAGAACACCAGCAGGGTTTCGTGAATGTAGTAGCGACTGTAAAAAACCATCGCCGGCGATATGGCTGTCAATAGCGCCCCCCCTATCGCGGCGCCGCGGCCCAAACCGTCGGCCAGTAGTAATAAGAGCACCACCGTACCCACGCCGAATATGACCGGAATAATGCGCAGAGTAACCTCGGTTACTTCGCTAAAATTTTCGGCCGAACTCAACCAGGCTGAAAGCAGCGTAAAATAATAAAGCGTAGGTCCGTGATATTCGTAAGGATCGTAACGGTATCGCCCCTCCTCCAGCAGTTCGCCGAATTTGACGGCGTGCACCGCCTCGTCGGTGTGCATGGGACGCAGCGCTAATTGCGGCAGGCGCAGGGCCAGAGCCGACGCCGCAGCCAAAACGACAGCGCAAATGATTAAGCAGCGCTTCATTTGGTCGGTTTGCCGTACACTTCCACTTCGATATATTGATTGGAATCGTTCTCGGTGTTGCCGTTGCTGTACAGCCTGACGTAACGCGCCCGGGTCCCTTTGCCCTCCACCAGCTTGCCCTCGCTGGTCTCAACGTAATGCAGATCTTCACCGGCCCCCAGGCCGGACGAGTTATCGTAGTCATTGTTAAACAGCGTGGTCGCGTTAATAAAATCGGCATCCTCGGACACCTGAACCACCACGTCGCGAAATACCCAGGGCTGCATGTGAAAATGCCAGAACACCACCGCATAAATCTCGTAGCTGTCCTGTAAATCGATCTGCACCCATTGAACGCCGTACATCAGTTCCACCCAGTTGCCGTCGATGCCCTCCTTGTCGCCGTCGGTGATCTGGTCCAGGTCGCCGATAATGGGATTTTCGTCACTGCTGGTGACGGGTTTTCCTTTGGATGCGTTTACCGTGCCTTCCGGCACCGGCAGCGGCGGCCGAGGCTTCCCCAGCGGATTTTCCACCCGGTCGATCTTGGTGTTGGGAGGCGTGCCCACAAACATCGGCCGCGGCAGCTCTATCTCCAGCGGCACCAGATCTTCCGTCGGCTTTTCTACGGGGGGCGAGAGGTTTTTTTCGGTCTGCTGGATTAAATCCTTTTTAATCTCTTCTTCGGCCTGCTTCTTCTGGGCCTCTAACTCCTGCAGCTTCTGCAGGGCCTCATCCAGGGTCTTCGCTGCTTCTTCTTCCGCCCGCCGGATCAATTCTTCCGCCCTTTCTGATTGTGCTTCTCCCCGGGCTTGATCCGCATGACTCTCGGATTCCTGTAATAATTCGTCCGATGTTCCCTCTTTCTCCGCAGCGCCGCCGGGCTCTGATTTTTTACATGACGGCATCGTCGCCAAACCTGCCAGCAGCAAAACCGTCGCCAGTGATAAGTGCCATTTTAGAATATTATGCATTATTTAACCTTTCTCCGGCCTGGGCCATTCGATAATTGCCTTTACAACGCCATATTAAACATCATATCACAAAATCTTTATTTCTCAAACGGCAAATTTTTCACCCCCGGGGTATTTCACGGATGAATATGTTTCTAAAATATAAAGGCGAATTATGCGACTGCAGTTCGATCTGCCCGGTGGGGTATATAGGTTTATCCCTTTCCCAGTAATTTTCCATGACCACGTTGTCAACCACCAGCACCTCGTTAAGGTGCACCGTCACCCGTTCGCCGATCATCTTGATGCGAAAAGTGTTCCACTGGCCAATCGGGTTATCCGCACACACCAGAGGATCGCTGGGATTTTCGGGCTTCTGGTTATTGTATAACCCGCCCGATCCCTGCGGCCATTGGGCCGGGTCCCAGATCTGCACCTGAGGGCTGCCCCTCAGATAAATGCCGCTGTCGCCTTCGGCTTGGATCTTCCAATCGACCAGCAGCTCGAAATCCTCGTAGTCCTTCAGGGTGCATAAACTATCGCCCTGCCCGTCGAATACTAATACCCCCTCCTCAACTCTCCAGTTTTCGCGCATCTTGGCGTCCGCTTTTTCCTGCTCCGCCGCCAGTTCCGCCGGATTCATCCGGGCCCGTTTCACAGGATCAGCCGCCAAACCTTTCCAGCCGCTCAGGTCCTTGCCGTTAAACAACGCCGTAAAACCCTCCGGCGGCGCATTCAGTCTGGCCGCAGCGGGCTCCAAGGACTTTTCTTGTTGGTGTGTTTCATACGCCGGCGCCGGCTTGTCCTCCTGGCAAGATGGCATTATCAACAACAAGACCAGCCATGCTAAAATCACTACGTTTACGATCATTATCAGCCTTTGCATCGTATCTTCTCCCGGAGGTATAATTATCTTGATAAACCAATAAAACCAATGGCCGCCATGGTCAGTATCAAGGTGCTGCCCCGGTGCACTTGATACAAAAACTCCTGGCCCACAGTCCCCCAAAGCGGCAGCATACTCAGCACCATCGACAGTATCACCGGCAAAGCCGCGGCCATCAGCACCCAAAAACAAACCTTGCGCCAGCCGCTCGCCCGCAGAACGCCGCGCCAATCGCTTTTATCAAATTTATACCTCTGGGCACAAAATACCAGAGTCGCCGCCAAACTTAAACAGAAAATCGGCGCCAAAGTGCAGTGCACTACCAGCAGATACCGCGTATTGGCCTGGCCTCTTATGAGGGCCGCCCAAAAACCCGTAAATGCTAAACCAAAAATGCTCAAACCTGTCACGATGTAAATCAGCCCCTCAAGGCCCTGAATCCTGTTTGCAAAGGGCTTACCGGGCCTCTTTTCGGTCGGTGATCTTTTCTGCACGTAGTAGCCCGCCGCCGCCCCCGCCAGGGCCCCCCCGATACCTATAGCCGCCAGTATGCGAAACATCTATTTTTCCTCTGTAACCTCCGGACCAAAAATCGATAATACCCGTTTGAGCCCTGCCAGAGCGAAAAGCAGTAATATTGCCGATATAACCCCGCAGACCGTCAGTCCGACCGTTTTCAGGAACGAACGAAAGACAAACGAAGCATTGAACATCCGCCAGTAGGTGCCGTCTTCGCCCTCCATTTCATACATATATTTCAGGCCGCCTTCCTGGCCTTGTACCGGCGTATCCACCGCCACTTTGCCAAAGAAAATCGCAGAATCCGTGTTGTGGCAGTCGGTGCAGCGGCCGTTATAGCCCAGCGATTGCTGCACTCCCCTGACGTCATGAGCCACCGGCCAGCTATAAGGCCGGGCTGCCTCGTGTTCGGCGGCCACAATCTCACCCCGCTCATCCAAGCGATACAATTTCCCGCCTGCAATATAAACCGCTTCGGAATGATCGTCCAACTCTCCCAGCAATGGCAGAGTTCCGGCTATCTGCTCTTCGGTCAAAACAGGCCAATCGTCTCGCCTCTCGGCGGTTTCGGTATTGAGAATCTCACCCGCTTTTTCTTTGACCACTTCCACGTCCAGCGGTGTTATCTCCTGGTCTTTCATCAGACCCCAGAACGCCGGCCAGATCAATTTGGTCGGTTCAATTTTACCTTCGGAATTCCTGACAAATACCGGCGTCTGCACATGGGGCAGCATGTAATCCTGACGATGCACGCCGTGCAGCCCCAATCGATGTATTCGGGGCGTGCGCACCAGGCCGGTCTGATCGCCGGGCCTCAGCCCGCTGTGACAGGCCGTACACGTCAGCTTATCAAAATGAACCAGCGGTATCCCCCGGTGCCTGGGCCGAGGGGCCCCCAGCCTGCCGATTCCGGTTTGGGACTCTGCGCCGTTATCATCCTCCGGCAGATGGCATCCGCGGCAGGTGAGAGACAAAACCGTCGGCGGGGTGCTGGACCTTTCTTCGCCCTCATAGCCGCGAACCATCATGTGATCGACCCCGTGTCGATGACAATCCACGCACATCAAACCGGCCGTGATATGCACGTCCTCGTCCCGCCGCCATTCGTTGAACTGATCCATGCCCAGCACCTGCGTCGAATGACAGAAATAACAGCGGTTGTTCGGCACCCGCCTTACTATATCAAAAAATACCCGATTTTCCCGATCAAATCTGCTCATGTCGTAATGCACTGACGGCGGCTGCTGGCCGGTATTATCCGGGGGTAATCCCATAAAAACATCATAGGCGGCGGGTAACGTGGAAGCCATCCCCGTCACCTGGGCGAGCCCGCTGGCGGCGGCGGGTACCCACCGGAAGTTCTCCCGCATCACCTGCAGGGCCGCTTCGCTCTGGTCCTGTCGGCGATCGGCGTTATGACAGGCCAAACAGTTAATCTCAAACTCACCCGAGACTGTCAGTCGATCCAGACCCTCCAACTGTTCTCCATATATCTGGCCGTAATCGCCGCCGGGCATGTGCCGGCCGAAGAGTTTAATCATCCGCCAGGCGCTCAGCCCTACCTTTTGGGGCTGGTACGTCCCGGGCCAGCCGCGACCCGAGATCGGAAGCACCGTGCGGGTGACGGCATCCGCCCAGACCCAACACTCGCCCCGACGACCGGGCTTAATCTCTGCTTGAGATGAATTAAAATGCCAGCCGCTCTGGACGAATTCGTAGGTGTGACACTCGCTGCACGTATGGCGCAAAGAAAAGGGCAGGGCCGGCTCTTCGAGGGGGTCTATCTTCTCGGGATCTTCCCCTGCGAAGACCTGAACCAGCAACTCCATCAGGTGAACCGGTACCGCCCGATTGCCGTCATTGCCGTCCCCCAGCATCTCTTTTTCTTGTTTCTGGCTCTGGGCGGCCCCTGCCGCCGCTAAAGCCAAAAGCACCAAACCGGCAAAGTGTATTGGCCTCCGACTCGCTTGCATCTATTTATCTACCCAGTCTCTGATTTACCCCTCCACCTTAAATTCGTCCGGCTTAAATTCCAATTTCTCCCCGGCCGCCACGGCGTCATTCACCTTCAGCACCGTCACGGCGGTTTCATAGCCGACCTCCGGCGGGCAGTTGAGATGGCCCCTGCCCCCAACGGCATCGAAGAAGTTTTCCAGGTGGGGCTGATGGAAGGGTTTGTCCAGCATCACCGTAAAATCATACCTCGGCGGCGGCGGCGACTCGGCCACGTTTAATTCGGCCCCCTCTTCTTTGACGGCCACTTCCAATTCCTTGTCCGCCGGCTCGGTTAAATAACCTTTCTTGACCCACTCGTCCCAGGCATCCTTCAGCAAATACACCTCACGATAGACCGCCGCTTTGTGCTCGGAGATATCGAGGGTGCCCTGGTCGCCCATAAAGTTCTCGAAGTATCCCCGGCTGCCGCTGGTGGTCAAAGTTTGATAAAAGGCCCGCACCGGCCCGTCGGCGGTGTCGTATTCGTAAATCGCCATCACATTGTCATACCATTCCCAGTCACTCCAGTAATCCACCCCTCCCCCGGCCAGCACCGATTTGGGCAGCGCCCCCAGAAACCAGTTATAAATATCGATCTGGTGGGAGCCCAGATCGACGATGGGACCGCCCCCCAGCCCCTTAAACAGACGCCAGTTAAGAAAATGTTTCATCGACTCATAGCCGTAATTTTGCAGCAGGGCTTCATCAATATAGTATCGTTTGGCCACCTCCAGCTCGCCGCAGGCCGATTTGCTGCGGTTCCATTGGCCGTTAACCGCAGTGATCCTGCCTAAAATTCCGGTTTCTTTGATAATCCGGTTAAGAGCGAAAAGATAACGCGGACTGCTCCGCCTCTGATGACCGATTTGCAGCAGTTTACCGGTTTCTTTTGCGGCCCTCACCATGGCCCGGGCGCCCTCCAGGGTGTTCGACATCTCCTTTTCGCAATAGACGTGCTTGCCCGCCCGCAGACAGGCGATGGTGTGTTCGGCGTGGCAAAAGTCGGGGGTGGACACTATCACCGCGTCGAGGTCCTTTTCCTTGTCCAGCATCGCCCGGTAATCCTCATAAGTGTTGACCGGATCATATCCCTGTAATTTGTAACGGGCGTTGAGCCGACCCGCCGCAATCCGTTGATTGTACTGGGTCCAGATGTCGCACACCGCCCGAAAACGCACGCCGGGAATATTATGACACGCTTCTAACAACGTCTGACCCTGCCGACCCGCTCCCAAAAGGGCCACATTGATCTCCTCCGCTTTATCCTGGGGGCCTTGGCTGAAAACCACCGGCGTCAATACCAATGACGCCCCTGCCGCCGTCGTGGAACGCAAAAAGTCCCGCCGATCCATCTTGGATTTCTCACCTTTTCCTTTATTCATCCTTAGTTTCCTCAAATCCAAATCTCGCCTCTAACAGGCGCCGCAACATTAAATTAATCCTTATCTTCCACATCGACAGACACTTACAACCTATCTGTCTTTAACTATTTTTACCCTATTGCCCCCCTCTGGCAAGAAAATTATACCCCCCGCGCCCCTTGCACTTTATAAGTGCTTATATATCAATGCATTAAAATAATACCCGACCCCTCCCCCGCGCCCCTGCCGCCTTCAAATTATTGCCCTTTGAAAAGAAAAAATAAATATAATAATTTTTTCTTCTTCAAGTATGCCTAACTTCAATTTTGCAGGAATCTTTTAACCCGAAAAACAGGTTTAAGGGCCGCGCCCATCGAGGGAGAAAAGAACTTCCCCTTTTTCTATTCCTTTCGCGCCTCCAGTATCTTTTGCAGGATGGAATAATATTGATCCCGCGAGAGAGAACGCCGGTTTTGTCCCCGGTCGTTCTTGTGCGCGACCACCATCTTCAGCTTGGGGAAAACCGTCAGATACTGCCCCCCGGCGCCGATACCCGTATAGGCCCCTTGGTAGGGACCGACCGCCTCCGGTCCGTCGAATATCCACCAGAGGTACCCGTAACCCAGCCGGCCGTTTCTCATCCGTTCGGGATTCATTTCTTCCAGCGGCGTAACGACGCTGGATATCCTCTTGGCCCAGCTCTTGGGAACAACCTGTTCCTTCTCCCATTTCCCCTCCCGCATCATAAGCAATCCGAGACGTGCCAGGTCGCGGGCCGACAGGTTCATGTGATAGGCCGGGTACAACGAACGCTCCAGATTACCGGATTTCCGATGGGTGGAACGGTCGAAATCCTGCATCCCGATCTTATCCACCAGGTCGGTTTGCAAAGCGTCGTAGATATTTCTACTCGTCTCCTGCTCGAAGATAAAACCGAGACAGTTAAAATCCCAGTTGCTGTAAAGGAAATATTCACCGTGCCTTTGCGAATTGCGGGGCGGAGCGTCCGCCAGATTGTCGCCGCTGTTCGAGGCCGGATGGTAAACCCCCGAACGCGCCCCTAATAGATCGGCTATGGTCGCTTCTCTTTCCTGATCGCTCAGCCCGCCGTGGTCGCTTATGTTAAGATCGGCCAGCGTCTTATCTAAATCAATGGTCCCGTCTGCAACGTAATTGCCGTAAAGCATGGCCAGCACGCTCTTACGCACCGAAGCGATATAACTGGTATCGGCAATATCGCCGTTCTCAAAGAGGATCCGACCGTCCACCGCCACCACCAGACCGGTGGAGGGCAGCTCCGCAAGATGATCGCGCAGGGCGTCCAGCCCTTCCGGGGAAAATCCGACCGCCTCGGGATCCTCGATCCGCTCCCATTCGGCCTCCGGATAAACCGGCATGGTCACGCACGAGGGCAGCATAAACATGATTAAAAGAAGCGCCAAAAACCCAAATTCCCCGCGCCGAACCTTCCTTCTCCTGGGCAAAGTTTTTATAGACATCTCATTCTCCTAAAAAATGGGACCAAAATATAAAACCCTTACTGCAGGGGTTTGATCTTCAGATTCCGATACCAAACCTCATCGCCGTGTTCCTGGAAGCCGATATAACCGGTGCGGGCCATGTCCTTGTAGGCCTTTTTGAACTTGTTTTTGCCGCCGTCCGGATTGCGGCCGGGCACGGTCCATAGATCCAGGTCCATATCGATAATCTGCTCCCCGTTCATCACGATATAAATCTTGTTGTCTATGCAGGTAATGGTGAAATGATTCCACTGGCCCGCCGGCTTGGCCATGTTCTTGCTCGGCGCCAGACAATCGTAAATCGAGCCGCAGCAGTTCTTGTTCACCGCCCTGCCGTAAGTATCATATACTTGCACCTCAATCGCCTCATGCAGCCAGTCATCGGTATTGCCGATCACCCCGGAGCGGATCACCACTCCGCTGTTGCCTTGGGGAGGAACCTTAAATTCCACATCGAGGATAAAATCGCCGAATTTCTCCTTGATAAAGAAATCGCCCCGGTGCTCTTCGACCGAGAGTTCTCCTTCTTTATAGGTCCAGCCGCCCTCCTTATACACGCAGTTGGACATATCCGGCTTAATCAGATCGCGCCAGCCCGTCGGATTCAATTTGCCGCCCGCCTCGTTAAAGTACTCCACGCAGCCGCGTATCTCCGGCAGCGAGGTGGTCCAGTGATATTCATACTCAATGGAGAAGACGCCTCTGAACTTCTGACGGTGCAGCTCCTCCAGCAGTGCTGTCGCCCGGTTTGGTCCCGTTCCCCAGATTACATCGTGCCCCTCGTCGATCTCCTTGAAATGCAGACTGATAATACGGCCTTCTAATTTTTTCAAACACTCTAGAGGATCCAGATCCGAGCGCACCCAGTGGCCGGTGTCGGCGCAGGCCCCGATCCATTTGCTCCGCCCCGCGCACGCTTTCAGTACCGTCTCCGGATTCCAATAATGTGACGGCCGGGGATGGTTGTGGATCGCCACTTTGATCCGGTATTCCTGGCACAGCTTGTCTATCATCTCGAAGGCCTCTTCCGGGGGCTCCGATACGATCGTTTCGATTCCCATCTCGCGGGCGAAATCAAACACCTCTCGGCAGCGGGCTTCGTCATTGGGCAGGCTTACCACGCCGTAATTGATTAACTTAATCCCGGCGTCTTTTAATTTCTCTTTGACGGCCCGGCGCAGATCGGCTGACATGGTGTGCACCATGCCCGCCCCGGGGTGTTCCGGGCTTAAACGCTGGCCGGGATAGGCCTCGATCCGGTCCAGGCCCAGCGCGGCCGTCTTATCAATGGCCTCGAAAAACGTATAACGATTGAAAGAATAGGCCTGGGTCGCCAAACGCCAGCCGTCGTAATAATCCGTATCGGGATGCTCCACGATCCCTTCGGGCAGCGGCTTTATCTTGATATAGCGAAACCACACCGGATCGCCGTGATCCTGAAAGCCGATATGACCTTCCCGCGACATATCCCGATACGCCGTGCGGAATTTATTCTTCGTCCCGTCCGGATTGCGACCGGCTTCGGTCCACATGTCCAGGTCCATATCGATAATCTGCGCCCCGTTCATTAATACGTAGATCTTGTTTTTCTTGCAGGTGATCGTCAGGCGATTCCACTGTCCGGCGGGTTTGGTCACATCTTTGGTCGGCGCCAGACAGTCGTAAATCGCCCCGCACATGCCGTATTTCGTCCCGTCCGTAGTATCGTGAATTTGAACCTCAATGGCCGTATTGAGCCAGTTGCGTATGCTGCCGGTCCTCACAAACACCCCGCTGTTGGCGCCTTTTTCCAGCTTATATTCCAGATCGAGGATAAAATCGCCGTACCTGTCCTTGGTCCAGATATAATCCCCGCCTTTACGGGTCAATACTCCCTCCTCCAGCACCCAGGTCTCCTCCCGGAACTGGCAGTTCGATAAATCCTCCGCTAAAAGATCCTGCCAGCCCTGGGTATCCGGATGGCTGCTTAGCGGTAGCAATTGACCCGACCCTGCCGAACATGAAAAACCCACCAACAAAAACAATATTACTGCGGTCGCCCAGTTGTTCATTTTTGCCTCCTGTTCTGAAAATATTATAAAAAGTTTCGACAGGTCAATTTTTTCTCCATTCTCAGATACCCGTCATTATTGCTATAAAATCCCCCCTGTCAACTGAACTCTCCCTCGATATAAGACAAAAGCGGACAAAGCCCCGCCCCGCCGGCCCCCGACGTAATCTTGCATCTCTACGACCGCTGACAGTGAAATCTTGACAAGTCTAGCCTAAAATGATTGCATATCGGATATGATTCTGGAGAACAAACGGACCATTTTCTTCAGCGTGGCCGATGTCAGTGCCGACGCCCACACGGCCCGGCTGATTCGGCGCCTAAAAATCGAGGCCCAAGACCTTCGTTTCGTGGGTCTGGGGGGTAAGGCGATGGCCGATGAGGGTTGTCAACTGTTAGAAAACCTGGTCGAAAGAAGCGCCATGCTGGCCCATGCCGTCGGCGGATTCGGGTTTTATTACCAACTGCTGCGACGTCTAAAAAAACACTTTCTCCGACAGCGGCCCGACCTGGTAGTGGTGGTGGACTCACCGGCCTGGAATTTTCACGTCGCCAAGGCCGCCCGCCGGCTCGACATACCGGTGCTTTATTATATCGCCCCGCAGCTCTGGGCCTGGGGAAGCTGGCGGATCAAAAAACTGCGTAAATGGACCAATCAAGTGGCGTGTATATTACCTTTTGAACAGCAATGGTTTACAGAACGCGGCATCCGCGCCGTGTATGTGGGGCATCCCTTATTCGACGATGATCGGCAGTTTGAAGCCCTCGAGCCGACGCCCACGGACGAGTTGAATTTTCCCCTGGTGGCCCTTTTGCCCGGCTCCCGCGCTCACGAAATCAAACACCTGTGGCCGTCGATGCAGCAAATCGCCGACGCCATCCGCAAAAAATATCCCCGGGCCCGCTTTGTCAGTTGCGCCCCCGATGAAAGTAAAGCAGAAACCATGCGCAGAAACGCTGATCCTGATCTCAATATTGACATCCGCCCCACCAGCATCGAGGCCGCCGTGCGGCACGCCGATCTGGCCCTGGTGGCTTCGGGAACTTCAACCCTGCAAGTGGCGGTGCAAAATTGCCCCATGATCATCTTATATTACGTTCATCCCCTGCAATGGCACCTGGTGGGCCGATGGGTGGTGAAGATTAAATACCTCTCGTTGGTTAACATATTAGCCCAAAAAGAGTTAGTGCCCGAATACATGCCTTTTTACCGCCAGGAGGATCAGGTGGCCGAAAAAGCCTTGGCCCTCTTGGCCGACGAAAAAGCCCTCCGGCAGATCCGCCTCAACCTGCAAAAACTGGTAAAACCCATTACCCAACCCGGCGCCGCCGCCAAAGTCGCCCAAATCGTCAAAAAAATGCTGCCCCGGTATTAATCGTGCCCAGTGCTTGACAAATTGACGCTTCGTCGTTAGCCTTTCAGTATCGAAGCTGCTCAAATAACCAGAGCGCCACGGGTCCCCGTAGCTCAATGGATAGAGCGTTGGCCTCCGGAGCCAAAGGTTAGAGGTTCGAGTCCTCTCGGGGACGCTTCATTAACTCCAGGTTGGCTGGAGGGCGGGCGCTTAGCCCCCCCAATAATTTCAGGAACAACAAATGATCGAATCCAATCGCCCCGCTGATTCTCTCCCCGCCGTGGTGATCGACGCCCAATCCCTCACCATAGAAGATATTGTCAAAGGGGCCCGCCATAACGCAAAAGTCGTCCTCGCCCCCCAAGCCGTCGCTAACATAAAAAAAGGAGAAGAAGCGGTAAAAAAAGTTATCCAGCAGGAACGAATAGTATATGGCGTCACCACCGGTTTTGGCGCCTTCAGCGACAAAGTGGTTCTGCCCGATGAAGTAAAAAAACTCCAGAGAAACCTGATTATCAGCCATGCCATCGGCGTGGGCGAACCCTTCTCCGAAGAGATCGTCAGAGCCATCATGCTGTTAAGGGCCAATACCCTCGCCAGCGGTCATTGCGGCATTCGCCTAAGAACGGTTCAGACCTTAATCGACATGTTAAACGCCGGCGTTCACCCCTATATCCGCCAGAAGGGCTCGGTCGGCGCCTCCGGCGACCTGGTGCCCCTGGCCCATTTAACCCTGGTGTTGATCGGCGAAGGCCAGGCCTATTACCGGGGCCGACTGCTCCGCGGCGCCGAGGCCATGAAAAAAGCCGGCATCGAACCGATTGAACTGGACGCCAAGGAAGGCCTGGCCCTGATTAACGGCACCCAGGTCATGACCGCCATAGCGGCCATGACCGTTTACGACGCGGAAGTGCTGGTCAAAACCGCCGACATCGTCGCCGCCATGACTATCGACGCCTTAAAAGGCGTCGATAAGGCCTTTGACGAAAGAATCCATCTTCTTAGACCCCACCCCGGTCAAATTAAAAGCGCCGCCAACCTCAGAACCCTGCTCCAGGGACGGGATACCGCCGTGCCCGACCGCGGTCAGGACGCTTATTCGCTCCGCTGCACTCCCCCCGTGCACGGGGCCTCACGCGATACCCTCGAACACGTACGCAAAGTGGTAACCGTCGAATGCAACTCCGTCACCGACAATCCTCTGGTCTTTCCCGAAACGGAGGAATTTTTATCCTGCGGTAATTTTCACGGCCAACCCATTGCGGTGGCGATGGATTTATTGGCTATTTGCCTTTGTGAAATCGCCAACATCTCCGAAAGAAGGATCGATCGGCTCATCAATCCTATGGTCCGCCAACACCTGCCCGGCTTCCTGATCGAGCAGGGCGGCATCAATTCCGGGTTCATGATCACCCAGTACACCGCCGCCGCTCTGGTATCGGAAAACAAGGTGCTGGCGCATCCGGCCTCGGTCGATTCGATTCCCACCTCCGGCAACCAGGAAGATCACGTGAGCATGGGAACCATCTCCGCCCGCAAAGCCCGTGAAATAAAAGATAACGTGGAGCACGTCTTAGCCATTGAAATGCTCTGTGCCGGCCAGGCCCTCGATTTTCTCCGGGAAACCCCTTTGGGCCGCGGGGTAAAGGTAATCCACCAGACCATGAGAAAAAAAGTACCTTATCTCGCCGAAGATAAGGTGATGTATCCCCATATGGACATGGTCAGGGAGATGATAAGGAGCGGCGAAATATTGCAGGCCGTCGAAAATCAAATAGGGAGACTGCAATGACCCGACCTATGTACATGGACCAAAAACCCCCCGCACCCGTCAAAGCGGCCCGGGGTACCGAATTGAGATGCAAGACCTGGGAAGCCGAAGCCGCCCTCCGGATGCTGGAGAATAACCTCGATCCCGACCTGGCCCTGATCCCGGACGAACTGATCGTCTATGGCGGCGCCGGCCGGGCCGTCCGCAACTGGCGCGAGTACCATAACATCGTAAAAGCCTTGAAACAACTCGAACCCGACGAAACCCTCCTGATTCAATCAGGAAAAGCCGTCGGCGTCGTCAAAACCTATCCCTATGCCCCGCGGATTTTAATGGCCAATGCTAATATCGTCCCCCATTGGAGCACCCAGGAAAATTTCGACAGGTATGACCAGATGGGCCTCACCATGTACGGCCAGATGACCGCCGGCAGTTGGATTTACATCGCTACCCAGGGGATTCTGCAGGGGACCTACGAAACCTTTGCCGCCCTGGCCGACGCCCATTTCGGCGGCGACCTCAAAGGAAAATTCGTCCTCACCGCCGGCCTGGGAAATATGTCGGGCGCCCAACCCCTGGCCGTTACCATGAACCAGGGCGCGGCCCTGATCGTGGAGGTGTTTGAAGAGCGGGTGCAGCAGAAAGTTGATGAGGGCTATTGCGACCTCATCTGCCATAATCTCGACGACGCCCTCGCCCAGGTCGAAAAAGCCCAAAATAATCAAAAACCCCTCTCGGTGGGCCTGGTGGGCAATATCGCCACCGTGGCCGACGAACTGGTTAAAAGAAACATCACCCCCGACGTCATCACCGATCAAACCTCAGCTCACGATTTACTCTATTATTATCCCGAAGGTAATCTGCAGGAAAAACTCCAACTCCGAGACCAAAATCCCGCCCGGTTCAAAAAAGAAGCCCTCGCCTCGATTGCCAAACACGTCCATGCCATCCTCCAAATGCAGGACCGCGGCGCGATTTGTTTTGACTATGGCAATAATCTAAGGGGCCAGGCGGAAGTGGCCGGGGCAAAAATCAGAGACGATAAGGGCAACTTTCTTTACCCGGGGTTTGTGCCCGCTTATATCAGACCCCTTTTTTGCCGGGGTAAGGGCCCTTTCCGCTGGGCGGCATTATCCGGCGAACCCGAAGACATACTCAAAATCGATAAGGCCCTGCTGGAAATGTTTCCTGATGATAAGATGCTGCACCGCTGGATCACCAAGGCCCAGCAGAAAGTGCCCTTTATCGGCCTGCCCGCCCGCGTCTGCTGGCTGGGCTACGGCGAGCGGGCCCAATTCAGCAAAATCATCAACATACTGGTGGCCTCCGGTGAGGTCAAGGCCCCCATCGTCATCGGCCGCGACCACCTGGACTGCGGCAGCGTGGCCTCGCCTAACCGCGAAACCGAAGGCATGAAAGACGGCAGCGATGCCATCGCCGACTGGCCCTACCTTAACGCCATGGGAAACGTCGCCTGCGGCGCCGACTGGGTCTCCGTACACAACGGCGGGGGCGTCGGCATCGGCTACAGCAGCCACGCCGGCATGGTCATCGTCGCCACCGGCGAAAAAGAAAAAGAACAACGCCTCCAGCGCGTCCTGACCTTCGACCCGGGTATCGGCATCATGCGCCACGCCGACGCCGGCTATGAAACCGCCCTGGCGATCGCCCGACAAAAAAAACTCAAAATCCCCTGGCTCAAATAATCATGACCGCCGACCTCCTCATCAAAAACGCCGCCCAGCTAATCACCTGTCGCACCGACAAACCCAAAAGAGGCCGTGACCTCAAAGAACTCGGCATCATAGAAAACGGCGCCCTTGCCGCCCAAAATGACAAAATCACCTTTGTGGGCCCCTCCCGTGAAGTAAATCCCAAAGCCCGACAGATCATCGACGCCGCCGGTAAGGTGGTTATGCCCGGTTTGGTCGATTGCCACACCCATACGGTCTTTGCCGGCAGCCGGCATGATGATTTTGTCCGAAAGCTGCAGGGTGATTCCTATCTCGATATCCTCAAAGCCGGCGGCGGTATCCTTGATACCGTCAAAAAAACCCGCGCCGCCTCCAAAGAACAACTGCTCGAAATCACCCTGAAACGCCTCCACCGGATGCTCGCTTACGGCACAACCACGGTGGAGATCAAATCCGGCTACGGCCTGACCGACGAAGACGAATTGAAAATCCTCGAAGTAGCCCAACAGGCCCATCAGCGGCATCCCATCGACGTGGTTAAAACCTATCTCGGCGCCCATGCCGTCCCCAAAGAAAAAACTAAACCCCAATATATCAATGAACTGCTCCATTCGCTGGAAAAATTCAAACCCCACGCCGAATTCTGCGACATCTTCTGCGAAGAAGCCGCCTTTACCCTCCAGGAATCCCGCCAGATCCTCAAAACCGCCCGGCAGTTGGGCTATAAAATCAAAATTCACGCCGAGCAGATGAACACCCTCGGCGGCGCCGAACTGGCCGCCGAGTTAAACGCCGTCAGCGCCGATCACCTCGATTGCATCTCCGACGAAGGCATTGATCGACTGGCTCAATCCGACACCATCGGCGTCCTGCTGCCGGGCGTCGTGCTCTACCTCATGGGCGATAAATACCCCCCCGCCCGGAAAATGATCCAACGCGGCGCGGCCCTGGCCCTGGCGACCGATTTCAACCCCGGCTCCTGCCCCTGCGACAATATGCAGCTGATTATGACCCTGGCCTGTCTGCAAATGAAAATGCTCCCCGCCGAGGTCATCAACTGCGCCACCATCAACGCCGCCTTCGCCCTCGATCGCGGCCGCCGGATCGGCAGCCTCGAAATCGGCAAAAAAGCCGACATCATCATCCTCGACGCACCCCATTACAATTATATCCCTTACCGCTTCGGCTCCAACCGCGTCGAAACGGTTATAAAAAATGGTAAGTTAATTTAAGTTGCCATTGGGGTGAAAATTTTTGTCATGAACAAAGATAAAATGTTTATCATCATCACCGGGGCATTGATAGGCCTCTTGTCGGTGCTGCTGGTCCAGTGGGGCAATCCCCCCAACATGGGATTCTGCATCGCCTGTTTTGAAAGAGATATCGCCGGCGCCCTCGGTTTGCATCAGGCCCGGACGCTCCAGTATATTCGCCCTGAAATCATAGGACTGGTCTTGGGTTCCTTTGCCGCCGCGTTGATCTTGGGAAAATTTAAGGCAGAAGGCGGATCTTCCCCCTTGATACGCTTTATTCTGGGAATGATGGTTATGGTGGGGACCCTGGTTTTCCTTGGTTGCTCCACCCGCATGGTGCTGCGCCTGGCCGGCGGCGACCTAAACGCCCTGTTAGGTTCGGCAGGCTTCTTATGCGGCGTATTAATGGGAGCCTTTTTTAGCAAAACCGGCTCCAACCCTAATGCCGCTGTTAAACAACCCACTATGAATGGATGGATCCTACCCATACTTATGGTAGTTTTATTGGCCTTATTACTGGGCGCCAAGTATAGCTCCGTCGGAGAGAACGGGCCCGTTTATTTCAGCCAAACCGGGCCCGGCGCCATGCAGGCGCCTATAATCGTGGCCCTTGCAGCAGGACTGATCGCCGGTTTCGCCATGCAGCCCACCCGCTTGTGCTTTGTGGGCGGCTTCTTAAATATATTTCGGGGCAAAAATCCTTATCTTACCTTTGCTTTAATAGCTGTCTTTCTGGCCGCCCTGATAGGTAATCTTGTCACCGGAGCATTCTCTTTGGGATTTAAACCACAACCCATCGCCCATACGATTCATCTATGGAATTTTCTGTCCATGGTCTTAGTGGGACTGGGTTCTTTTATGCTGGGTGGTTGCCCCATGCGCCAACTTATACTCACTGGTCAAGGCAATACCGATTCAGCTATATCGGTACTGGGAATGATTATTGGAGCTGCCCTGGCCCATAATTTGGGTTTGGCCGCCTCTCCTCAGGGAGTCCCCATCCAAAGTAAATTTGCCGTCATAGTGAGTTTGATAATATGCTGCTCGATCGCTCTGGTAAATAGAAAAAAAACTGATTCTTATTCCATCTTAAAATTATGAAAGGAGAAAACATGAATAAGAAAATATTGTCTCCAACCATTTGGCTATGTTTCTGGGTATTAGCGCTTACAACTATGTCCTCGGCCTGCACCAATTTGATTATCACCAGAGGTGCCTCCAGGACCGGTTCGGTTACCATCTGCTATACCTGTGACGCCGGTTTTGCCTCCAAACTGCACTGGCTGCCCGCCGGTAAACACGCACCGGGCGGCCTGGTGGATTATCCCAGTTTTAAGCCCCGCGTTCCGGTCAAACAGGTCCCCAATACCTATGCCACTTTGCATTCCAACGGCATCGGCCACATGAACGAATATCAGTTGGCCATCGGCGAGACCACTTTCGGCGGCCGCCGCGGTATCGGCAATAAAACCGGCCTCAGCTACGGCGAACTTATGACCCTGGCCCTGCAGCGCTGTAAGACTGCTCGTCAGGCGATCAAATGCATCGCCGATTTAGCCGCCGAGTACGGCTATCGCGCCTCCGGCGAATCGCTCTCCATCGGCGACACCAGGGAAGCCTGGATCATGGAACTTATCGGCAACGGCCCCGATAAAAAAGGCATCGTCTGGGTCGCTCTCCGCATCCCCGACGGCCATGTCTCCTGCCACGCCAACCAGTCCCGCATCACCGAATTCCCCCTCCATGACCCCGAAAACTGCATGTATTCCCAGGACGTTATCTCTTTTGCCGTGGATCAGGGCTTTTACGATCCCGATTCCGGCAAACCCTTTAACTACAGCGACGCCTATCATCCGGCCTCGGCCGGCACCAAAAAAAGCTGTGCCCAGCGCGTCTGGAGCATGCTCCGCCGCGCTGCTCCCTCACTCAACCTTTCCCCTGATTACGCCCGCGGCGTCGAGGACGCCCCACGCTATCCTCTCAGCGTCAAACCCGATAAAAAACTTTCCATGCTCGACGTCTATGATCTCCTGCGCGACCACTACGAAGGCACCGAGTTCGATATGACCAAAGGTCCCGAAGCCGGCAAATTCGGCTGCCCTAATCACCGCCGCGAACGTGCCATCTCCACCGTTAACACCGCCTTCTCCATTATCACCCAATCCCGTGACTCCCTACCCGACCATATCGGCGGCATCTGCTGGTACTCGCCCGACGACACCTATTTCTCCTGCTACACCCCCATCTACTGCGGCACCACCGAAATCCCCGAACCCTACACCGTCGGCAATACCAGAGAATTCTCCTGGGATTCCGCTTGGTGGGCCATCAATTTCGTCGCCAACTACGCCAACATGCGCTATTCCGAAATGAAAGTTGATATCCGGAAAACCCAAAGCGAAATCGAACAAAATTTTTATAACCGGCAGCCCGAAATCGAAAAACAGGCCCTCGCCCTCTATAAAAGTGATCCCCAAAACGCCCGCCCATTCCTTACCAAATACACCGTCGATAGCGGTAACGACGTAATTAAAAATTGGCGAAAATTGGCCGAAAGCCTCTTCGTCAAATATAACGACAAAAGAAGATAACCTTACAACAGGGCTTCTGCAAAACTTCAGCTCATAAAGGAAAGGAAAAAAAATGAAAAAACGAACCTCAATGCTAATGGTTTTATTACTGATCACCCTATTAACCCCAGGACCCGTCGCTTCCGCCTGCACTAATTTGATAATCACCAAAGGCGCCTCCAAAACCGGCTCGGTCACCATCTGCTACACCTGCGATGCCTCTTTCCCGTCCCATCTTGCCTTCCTCCCCGGCGGCGATCATGAACCGGGGACTTTTGTTACCTATCCGGAAATGCGGGCCCGCGGCGTGCAGGTCAAGCAGGTGCCCCACACCTATGCGGTTCTGGCCTCCAACGGCATCGGACACATGAACGAGCATCAATTAGCCATCGGCGAAACCACCTTCGGCGGCCGCCGCGGCCTCAACGACCCCCAGGGCCTGCATTACGCCGACCTGATCACCCTCGCCCTGCAACGATGCAAAACCGCCCGCCAGGCGATCAAGTGCATCGCCGATTTGGCCGCCGAATACGGCTACACCCAGTCCGGCGAATCCTTCTCCATCGGCGACACC
>LJUC01000138.1 GCA_001303695.1 Phycisphaerae bacterium SM23_30 | reverse complement strand
TACCTTCTTCCCCAACTGGTACGTTGCAAAGGGATGCCGACGGTAAAGAGGCCGCCGCCGGCGGGTCGGTTTTGGGCCTCAATTTTCCCGCCGTATCGTTCCACAATGTCTTTACTAATAGCCAGACCCAGCCCGGTGCCTTTGCCCGACTCTTTGGTGCTGAAAAAAGGCTCGAAGAGCTTTTTCCGCACCTCGTCGGTCATGCCCGTGCCGGTATCGGCAAATTCGATGCGGGCCTGGTCGGAACTGCAGAAGGTGGTTACCTTCAATTCACCGCCGGCGGGCATGGCATCGAGGGCGTTTTTAATAAGGTTGCAGAAGACTTGGAAGAGATTGCCGCTGCGGATATTAGGCATCTCAGAGGCATACTGCCGGACGATTTCAACGTGGTTTTCCTGGGCCTGGGACTCGAATACTTTGAGGGCGTCCTCGGTAATTTTGTTGATGTCGGCTTCCTGGAAGGCCGAATAGGTGCTGCGGGAAAACTCCAGCAGTTCACTGATGATCTGCACCATCCGCATGAGTCCTTTGCGTGATTCCCGGAGGTAATGGGGGATTTGATCCGAGGTGGCATTTTCCGCCACGCGGAGGGCCAGGTTGATGTAGCGGAGGATGCCGTCGAGGGGGTTATTGAGTTCGTGGGCGATGCGGGCGGCGAGTTTTCCAACGGCGGCGAGTCTTTCGGCGGCGGCCAGGTCCTCTTCCATGGCCTTGAGAGCGGTGACGTCATGTATCAAGAGGATGCCGCCCAGCAGTTGATTAGTGTTCTCATGAGTTAGGGGCGTACACATCAAGCTAAGAGTGACACTTTGGTCGTTCCAGGAATAGGGCACGGCTTCGAAGGTGCAGGCTTGGGCGGTATTGAGGGCCGAAAGGAGTTTATCGGACCATCGATCCTGACCGTCGTCGCCGGTTCCAGCGGCCAATACCTGGGCGACGTTGGAACCGGGAGCCAGCGTTTGGCAGGCCAAAGGATTGCTGTCGGTAATATTAAGGTGAGAATCAAAGGCTATTACACCCAAGGGCATATTTTTTATGAGCTGCTGGCCTACGTCTCCAAAACGCAACGGTGATCGAGCGGCAGGGACATCAAGCTGAGGGGCACTATCTTGTTTATTTTCAGGCATCTTATTAATATATAAGCGATTAACTTATGATCCTTTGGGAGAATTAGAGGCAATTCGCCGGAATTGCCGTTGTTTATAAAATACAATTTATTTGAACAAAAGTCAAACGGCTTGTTGATATTTTTCAACATTTGATGTGATACTGTGGAGGTTGAGCAACAATATGGTATTATTTACCGGGGCTTGAAATGATAAATAACTTATTTTTCAAGATGTTACGTTAAGCTTTATGTCTTTTATGCAGGGCATTTTGAAGGTTGTTAATTATCCGAGTTTTTACATATGAAGGGCAGAAAACCAAAAGGGATTCAAAATGATTTACAGGACCTACGGCCGGACGGGTAAGAAGGTTTCTGCGGTGGGTTTTGGGGGTATGCAGTTCGACACCGGTAAACCGATGGAGCAGAACGCGGAGCTGCTTTTATATGCCTATGAAAAGGGGATTAATATCTTCGATACGGCGCCGCGATACTGCCAAGACCAGAGCGAGGACATATTCGGTATAGCATTGAAGCAGATGGCCCGCCAGCGGGATAAGTGGTACGTTTGCGACAAGGGCATGCCGGATGAGAATGAGACGTCCGATAAAGCGCGGGCCTCGGTGGAGACGTCCCTGAGGCGGTTAAAGGTGGATAAGATTGATTTTTATTACATATGGTGCGTCCGCAAGATGGGGCATTACGAGACGGCCATGAAACCGGGGGGGCAATATGAGGGATTGCTGCGCTGCCGGGAGGAGGGGCTGATCGATCATATAGTCTTGTCAACGCACCTGCGCGGCGATCGGATTAGCTGGATACTGCAGGAGCAGAAAGTGGAGGGGGTGTTGATGGGGATAAATATTTTGAATTTTCCCTATCGCTGGGAGGGGGTAGAGACGGCCCATCGGTTGGGTTACGGGGTGGCGGCGATGAACCCGTTGTCGGGGGGGCTGATTCCTCGGTACGAAAAAGAGTTAAAATTCCTGGCCGGCCAGCAAGAGACGCCGACGGAGGCGGCGCTCAGGTTCTGTATCAGTTGTCCGCAGATTACGGTTACGTTTAACGGTTTTACCACGAAAAAGCATATCGATATGGCGTGGGCGGCGGCGGAACGGAGTAAGCCGTTTAGCCCGGCGGATCTGGAAAGATTAAAAAAACACCTGTCGGAAAACATGAACGAGCTGTGCACGGGCTGCGGTTATTGTTTGAAAGACTGCCCCCAGCATATACCCATTTCAGCGTATATGATGTATTACAACGAAAAACTAATCGCCCGTAGAAGCGACGAGAAGATGATCAGGGCGATGGATGATTACCTTTTTTGGGGCACCCTGGCCGAGCGAGAGGCGACGGCGGCCCACTGCACCGAGTGCGGAAATTGCGAAGAAGCCTGTACGCAGCATTTAAATATAATCGAGCGCTTGGCCCAAATGGCACAATGGGAGAAAGAGGCGGAAAGGATAAGATATAAGGGATAAGAAAAATGACGATCATTAAGATTTTTCGGGAAAGGGAGTGACAGGTTATGAAAAAGAAGGTGGTGATGGGGATTGTAATCGCATTAGGAACCACATTATTCCTGTTATTTCTGGGCTTCGTGTGGTTCATGACGGGCGAGCCGGTGATTCGGGTGAATTATGTAAAAAAGTTGAATGAGCTGGTGCGACCAGCAGGAGCAACGGATGATCAAAACGCGTGGAATGATTATGAGCGGGCGATGCAATTATATGCCTATCCTGATGATATTGTATCCGATGTGATTGGATCTGTAAAATGGGAAGATGAATCGCATTATCGGTTTTCTAAGTTAGCCCCAGAAGATCAAGAAAAGATTCAACGATGGGTGGTTCAAAACAAGGGAGAGTATGAAAAATTAATTAAACAAGATGAAACTACATTTAAGGTTATGATTTCCGATAATGATATGATGGATACATACAGGTATAGTGAATATGAGATTTTGAAGACTTATTTACCTGGGGTGTTGGCCTATGAAGAGGAACACGATCGTTTGTACCTGATGGGTTGGCGGATTAGTGAGAAAATTATTAAGGAGGATTTTCCTGAGAAATGGCATCGAGGATTATCGGCGGTGATTTTGGATAAATGGATAAAGCGATGTCAAGTAGAAGAGAAGTATATAACAAATTGGCTAAAACAGAATGAAGAGACATGGCAATCTGTTTTGGCCGGCAATAAAAAGCCTTATTGCTGGTATAGTTATGATGAGAGCAAGACTATGTGGGAGGGCATGAATCGGCCCGGCTGGTGTCGAACGTTGGGTAGGCTGGGGATTTGGCGAACGATTATTGAACGAGAGGAGAGTAATTATAATCGGGCTATTGACGAATGCTTCGAAGTAATTTCGATAGGAAAAAAAATAAAAAATTGTAATGATCCCCCGTTAGCACAATTGAATGGTATTTCGATTTTGGACATGGGGTACGACCAGTTATTTAGGATTTTAGCTTATGGAACCTTTTCACATAATAAGCTTTTTGAAGTTCAACAAAGATTAGAAAAAGTGCATGCAGATGGGTATCCCCTGGTGAAATTCGAAAGTGAGCGGTTATTTTTTCTTGACAGCGTTCAACTATTGTTTACCGATGGAGGTCCAGGAGGAGGCCATATGATTCCCAGACAAACTGAAGGAGTACCCGCTATTTATTATAATGTTGATGAAAATATATTTACCAAAACTTATTACTGTTTCTTACATGCCGGTAGGAATAAAACCATAGCCAAAGCCAATGAAATGTATGATGAATTTAATAAGCTTGTTGAATACCGTCCTTATCAAGTAAAACATGGTGAAGTAAAAAAAATGAAGGAATTGCCATCGAAAAAATATCAGCTTGTTTATGCATTATTTCCTAATGATAGTTATATTATTTATGATTACCGAAGCAAATCTATGTACGAATCGTTGTTATTGGTGTTGTCGTTGCAGAGGTGGGAGTTGGAGCAGGGGATATATCCGGAGAGGTTGGAGGAATTACGGGAGGGGGGGTATTTGGAGGAGTTGCCGGATGATCCGTATGGGCCGGGGGTGTTGGCATATGAGCGGCGGGGGGGGGATTTTATATTGTACAGTTGGGGGGAGGATTTTGACGACGACGGGGGAGTGGAGAATCCGAATAGTTTTTGGGGCCGGGGCGAAGAGGGAGGGGATTATGTGTTTTGGCCGATAAAAAATGAGTAGATGGGTAGATGAGTAGATGAGCACGGTATGAAGTGGTTTACGGGTTGGTTGGTGCGTAAGTTTATCATCAATTACCAGGATATTGACAATGTCAAGGTGCGGGCGCGGTATGGGTATCTGGAGGCGTGGACGAGCATAGTTATTAATATGCTGTTGTTTGCGGTCAAGATGGTATTGGGGGTGATGGTGAACAGCGTGGCGGTGATCGCGGATGCGGTGCATACGCTCTCGGATACGGGCACGTCGATAATAATATTGATCGGTTTCAGGATCGCCAAGCGGCCGGCGGATCGGGAGCATCCGTTTGGGCACGGGAGGATGGAATCAATAGCGACGCTGATTGTGGCGGTGCTGCTGATGGTGGCGGGCTTTGAGCTGTTGCGGTCGGCGGTGGAGCGGATTCTCAAACCGACGGTGGAAAAGGCCGAAATCACCTGGTTGGTGGGATTGATATTAATCGGGACGATGGCGGTCAAGGAATTGATGGCCCGGTTTGCCCGGGAGATGGCGCTTTTGGTCAAATCGAAGACGCTGCAGGCGGATGCGTGGCACCACCGCAGCGACGCCCTATCCACCCTGCTGGTGCTGGCGGCGATGGTTTGCGCCTACCTGGGATACTCCTATGTGGACGGGGTAGCCGGGGTGGGGGTGGCTTTGATTGTTATATACAGCGGGTATGCGATTGGGCGGGATGCCATCAGCCCGCTTTTGGGGGAGCGGCCCAGGCAGGAGCTTTTGGACGAGATTAAAAACACTGCCCGCAGTTTCGAGGGAGTGCGGGGCGTGCACGACGTGATCGTGCATCGTTATGGTCAACACAAAGTAATCTCTTTACATATAGAAGTTTCGGCGGAGGAATCGGTAACCAAGCTTCATGACCTGTCGGAAGAGGTGACCGAAGCGATCGAAAAGAAGTGGGGCGGTTCCGCGGTGGTGCATATTGACCCGTTAAACAAAGACGCAGAGTGAAAAAGCGCTATCGGCGCGCCCTATGGGGCTTATAGCTGCCACCCTGCATTTCCACGAGACTATAAGTTTTTTTCGGTAAATCCCCGGCGATAAGCCGCCAGGCTGTTATCGCCGCAACCCTGACGGGTGCCTGCCGAGAAGGCTTATCAAAGGCCGATAATATAAAGGCACGCCTGATAAAGAAAATAGGGAAAAAAGGATTGTTACAAGGGGTGATAACTAAGGTCCGGCTTTTATCAAAACCCTCATAACTGCCTTAATCGTTATATCTTTTATGTCCCTACTTCATTGGCGCAAGGGGATAACCGATAAGTATCAGGAATTGCTATAGACCCGGTTTAGTTTAACGCGTGGGGCGAAAACCCACTTTACGGACGGGATTCCCGCCTGCTCGGGGATGACCGAACGGGATGGTTATCTAAAAACTTTGTAACTTCAGCTTAGGATCCGGGTTCGACAGTTATGTATTTATTACGAGACCCTATAATTCTGACGTTGTTATGCCTGGCGGTATTATGCAGTTTCATAGCACTGCGCCCGCGTCGTCGGCCCGAGGTTTGGCTGATGGTGCTGACTATTTTGCTTTTTGCGCTGCCGCGGGCGGGTTTCGTCTTGCGGCAGGTTTTTCTGCCGCTGCCTCTTACGCACCTTTTGGCGGCGGTATTCGTGGTGGAATGGCTGCTGCTGCGTAAGACGCCGTACGGGGGTCACCGGAATTTCGGGCGCTATTTTCTGATTTATGCGATTATTGTCGGTTTCGGCCTGGCGGTGGGTCTCAGCACCGGAGGTACGCGACTGGTGGCGTTTCTGGAGTTGAGCTTTTATCTTTTCGCCATGGGGCTGTTTTTTTACACCAGTGAGACATTTCGTCAGCGGCGTCATTTTATCATGTTCGCCCATTTGGTATTGGGCATCTCGGTGGTCATAAGTCTTTATGGAATAGCCCAAAAATATCTGGGCGCCAGCACCTTGATTCCTTATGTGACTTACGCCAGCGGGGGTAGGGATATATCCCTTATTGCCGACAGCGTAAGAACACGGGTGCTTTCCAGTTATGGAGACCCCAACGTTCTGGCCAGCCAGTTGATCCTCTTTGTGGGGATTTCTCTGGCGATGGTCGTCGGGCGGGGTTTATCAGGCAGGGCGCGTGTATTAGGATTATTTGTCCTGCTGGTCAACGTTATCTGCATAATATTTACCGGTTCGCGGGCCGGTATGATCTGTCTGGCGCTGCTGCCCTTGATCGTACTTTACTGGCGTACCCGCTGGATCTTGTTGACCTTTCCGGCGCTGGTCGTACTGGGAGTGATCTGGCTGCCTTCATTGATGGAATCGGTACTGGCCGGCAAATTAGGCAGATTGGGTCCCGGGATCACTATCGATCCGGGCGACCTGCGGGCGCGGTTTCCCGTGATGGCCTGGCAGCTTTTACAGGCGGTGCCGTTCGGCTGCGGCTGGGGCAACACGGTGGAGCTGCAAGTCTCGGGGCTGAACTGGTCTTTTGTTCTGATACCGGCGGAAGTTATTTGGATGGGGTTTAATTCTTTTTGGTTGAATCTGTTCAGCCGACTGGGGGTGCCCGGCGTGATTGCCTTTGTGGTTCTTTTAGTGGTCTTGTTCCGATACGTCTGGAAACAAACCCGTTTAGTGCAGGATGCGTGGGTGAGGGCGTTTTTAATCGGGGCCCTGGCCGGTTTTGTGGGCCAATGGGCTATCTGGATGGTAAATAACACCTATATGCTGCCGGGGGGCGGGCTCAATTTTTGGTTTACCTTCGGCATGTTAGTGGCGGGCAGCCGGGCCTTTGCCGAACAACCTTATCCGGCGCTGCTGCCGGTGCAGCCGGTCTGGCCGGCAGGTCAGATAGCTCCGGCATAAATTTAGTGACTTAAGTTTCGCCAAAAGTGCAGTTATTAAAATCAGGTACCACGGCTAAATGAAAATTGTTTATCTCAACGGTCCTTATCGCCGAAAGGCGTATTCGCGCAGCAGCCGCAGTCCTGCTGTTACTAAAAGCGGGACTATGTATTATCCGATATGGCTGGCTTACGCAGCGGGGCTGGCGCAAGAGCAGGCGGATTTCGAAGTAGAGCTGCTGGATGCGGTGGCGAGAAAATACGATCGGCAGCAATTGGGGGAGCATTTGAAAGAATCCCGGCCGGATCTGGTTTTTTGCGACACCTCCACGCCCAGTATTTATGAGGACGTCGCCACGGCCGGCGCCATCAAGGAGGCCTTGCCTTTTTGTCGGGTGGTGATGGTGGGGACCCATGCGACGGCCCGGCCCAAAGAGGTGCTGAATCTGGATGAGCGCATCGACGCTGTCGCCCTGGAAGAATATGATATTACGGCGATCGAATTGGCCCGGGCCCAGGAGCAAGGCGGATCGTGGGAAACGGTGGCAGGGCTTTGCCTGCGCGAGGGTGAGCGGATAGTATATACGCCCGGGCGGCCCTTGATGGAGAATTTGGACCGCCTGCCCTTCGTCAGCAAAGTTTATAATGATTTTTTGCAGGTGGAAGACTACTTTTTTGCCGCGGCCCAATATCCCATGGTGATGATGGTGACCAGCCGGGGCTGCCCCTATCGGTGCGACTGGTGTATGTATCCGCAGGTGATGCACCGGGGAAAATATCGGAAGCGCAGTGCCGCAAACGTGGCGGCTGAGTTTGCCTATATCGCCGAAAAGATGCCCTGGATTCGGGAAGTGGGCCTCGAGGACGATCTTTTCACTGCCGATAAACAAAGGCTGCACGAGATTTGCCGCTTGCTGATCGAGAAGAACAATCGTCTAAACTTCTGGTGCGATACCCGGGTTGATCTGGATTACCAATCGATGTGCCTAATGAAAGCAGCGGGCTGTCGGTTGTTGGTTGCGGGTTTTGAAAGCGCCGACCAGGACATCCTGGACGGCATTCACAAAGGCACGCGGGTGGAGCAGGCGCACGAATTTATGGATAGGGCGCGCCGGGCGGGGCTTTTAGTGCACGGCTGTTTTGTACTGGGCAATCCCGGCGAAACCGCCGCCAGCCTGCAAAGGACTCTGGAACTTGCCAAAAAGCTGAATCCGGATACGGTGCAATTTTTTCCTATGATCGTATATCCCGGTACGCGGATGTATCGATGGGCCAAAGAAAACCGGTACCTGCGTACGGAAGATTATAACGAATGGCTGACCGCCGACGGCCTGCATGCAAGCGTAGTGGATCTGCCGGGGCTCAGCGCAGATGAGGTAAGGCGGTTTTGCGATTATGCCCGCCGACAATTTTATCTGCGCCGAGGTTATCTACTTAAGAAACTGGCACAATCATTAACCGATGTCCGCGAAGCGCAGCGTAACATCAAGGCGTTGCGGCGTTTCGCCCCCTTTTTGGTGAAAGCGTCATGACGGTAGAAATATGTGAAAAACCACCGAGGATTAAAAGCAGGGCGCCGGTGCTCTGGGAGTGGGTGAATTGTAATCTTTGCGGGGGGAATGACACCGAACCGTATCATCAAGAACGATTGACTTATTTTGACCGGGAGTTTGATTTTAGGATTGTGCGCTGCCTTCAGTGCGGTTTAGTCTATACCAATCCGCGTTTGGTCGATCACAACGGCACATATTTACGGGGAGGTTCTGAGGCGCCGGGCGAGATTGAAAGACACGCTCAGGCCAAAGCGCCGATTTTCAAGAGGGCACTCAAGGAAATCAGGAAGCAGCAAAAACGTCAGGGCCATGCGCCCGGTGGAACTCTGCTGGACGTCGGCTGCGGCAGCGGTCATTTTTTAGGGCAGGCGCGACGGTGTGGTTTTGAAGTCTGTGGGATCGAACCGGCGGAAATTTGGGCTGCCTATGCGGCCGAGACTTTCCAGGTACCGGTGTATCGTGATGATGTGTTAAAAGTCCAATTGCCTTTTGAAGGCTTCGACGTGGTGACCGCCTGGGACGTTATCGAACACGTAGCCGATCCGTATGCGGTACTGCGGCGCTGCGGGCAGTGGCTGCGACCGGGGGGGATCATGGCCTTGCGTTTTCCCTCGGCACCCTGGCAGAAAATAAAAGGGGTGGTCTTACATGATTGGTTATCGAGCCGTTGGCCGGCCTTCGGCGCGACGATGCATTTGTATTTCTTCAGCAAACACACGTTTGAACTAATGGCGCGGCGGGTGGGATTAGAAGTGTTGCGTCTCCGAACCACCTCCACCGAAGCCAACACCCGCAGTTTGCTCGGGGACTGCGCCAAGGCGATCAGTCATTTGACGCTGCGCGGCGTAGAAATACTCAGCCGCCGCCATCTGGGTAATCTGGAGGTTTATTGTCGAAAGGTGCGTCCATGACCGTTTTAGCCGGCGTCATATTAAGATTGATATTCTGGTCGAGCTTCGGCGCCATGGTATATACCTATTTTTTATATCCCCTGTTGCTGATGCTGCTGTCGTACCTGGTTTCCTGGCAGCGTAAGCGAAAAAACTCGGCCCGGTTGGATTGGCCGGTTACGGAGCAGGTCCTGCCCCGGGTTACGATGGTCATCAGCGCCTATAACGAGCAAGCGATTTTGCCGGAAAAGATCGCCAACTGCCGGGAGCTTGATTACCCCGGCGATAAAATATCTTTTCTGATCGGCTCCGACGGCTCCAATGACGGCACCTTCGGCATCTTGCAAAAAATCACCGATCCCCGATTCCGCGTCCTGCACAGTCGGATGCGCCGCGGAAAGGTGCAGATGCTCAACCATATGATGAAGTTAGTTACGGGTGATATTGTGGTTTTCTCCGACGCCAACACCATGTATCGACCGGATGCCGTTCGAGAGTTGGTGAAATTGTTCCAAGCAAAGAAGGTGGGAGTGGTCATTGGTAAACTGGAGCTGTCAGTACCGGATGACGATGTCGATGCCTGTCGTACGGAAAGTCTTTATTGGCGATATGAGAATCGCATCAAACAGTGGGAAAGCGCGCTGGGGGCCGTGCCCACGATTAACGGAGGCATATTCGCCATTCGCCGGGAATTATTCCAGGAGCTGCCGCCCACCACCGTCACGGAAGACCAGGTATTGGGTATGAAAATCATGACGGGCGGTTATCGCTGCCTGTTCGCCAAGGAGGCCCGGGCCTGCGAGACGGTGTCCAGCTGGAAAGGAGAATTACAGCGGCGGATCCGCATCAGCGCCGGCAACTTTCAGTCTTTGTTTTTGGTGCCGGCAATTCTGCATCCCCGCCTGGGTTGGGTAAGTTTTGCCTTTATCAGCCATAAGCTGCTGCGCTGGCTGACGCCCTTGTTGTTGGTAGGGATGCTTTCCGCCAGGATTGTTTTATGCCTGCGGTTTATTAGGAGTGATGCTGCCTAAACTGACCGGGATACTGAAAGTGCTCTCGGTGCCGAAGTATTTTCTAGCGATGAACGCCGCGATTCTGATTGGATTGGGTCGTTTTCTGGCAGGCCGACAACGCACCACCTGGACTAAAGCCTCGCGACTTTAAAATAAAAATCATTCCTACCCCCAGGCCGGGCAAGGTTCCCGATCCCTTTTTCGTTTGAGGAGTTTCATGACGGCGCCGGCGATTTGGCAGGGGGTGGTGGAGGAGGCGTAATAAACCTTTGGGTAATTTTCGAGATATTCGGCACTGTCGCCGTTACATGTCACGATATACTGTTCTTGGGCACGAGCGTGCAGCAGGCGTATAACCTCATGAAAAGGTCCGGGACCGGCCACCACGGCGTCGCAGGCGCTTACCAGATCGTCGAATGCAAAAGTTTGCGGGTCGTGATAAATTGTGCCAACGGCGTCCATGGTCTTCTGCCAACGCTGCAAACGTTGCTGAACAATCGGGTCGCCGGGGCCGGCCACCAGCAGGGTGAAATCCCGAAGGGCGTGTCCGAGCAAGGCGGCGGCCCAGACCACGGGTTTCAAAGCGGCGGCATGCCGGGGTCGGGAAAGGGCTAAAATTAACGGACCTGTTTTATCTTTTTTAATTTGGCGGCGCAATAACTGCCGGCGGGTGATACCAGGTCGAGGGGCCCAAACGGGGGGAATTTCGACCGTAATTCGTTCGGGATTGAAGTTAGCTTTGAGCAGGGGTGCGGCAATGAAGCGACCGACACAAATAAATTGTTTGACGCAGGATCTCAATAGTTTCAGACGCCTCAGGGCCTCGGGGGTGATATATGCGGTAAGGTGCAGGATGATTTCGGTATCTTTTGGAGCCGCCGCCAAAAGCAGCGGGGCTTTTCGGCCCGGCAGGTAACAATGTAATTGCTCGATGTGATGTTCGCAAAGCCAGCGGCGCCAGTTAACCGGGTCGTTATAATGGGGCCGGCGGAAGGGTGAAGGGGGTGATTTCAGATCAATTATTATCCTTTTATGGTCAGCAGAGTCGTCACCAGCGGTGTTCGTCGGCGCGGGCAGATGGCGTCGCCACAGGGGGTCCACTTCCGTATCCAATACAATCAGAGAGCGCAGCATGGTTTTAGTGAAAGTTATGTTCCTTCGCGGATTGGTTTGTGCTTATAAAAAAACCGGGCGATTTTTTGCGCGGCCTGGCGGCAGAGTTCGCGCACCAAAGGCAGCTCCTGGGACGAATCATTCGCCTCGATGAAACCCAAATCCATGGTAAAAGGTCGCTGGGTTTCGTCGAGGGGCCAGAGGCGCTTGCCGGAAGCAACGTCGATAACCTTGCCATAGCCGGTGATACGGGGTTTATAAAAGCCGGGTCCGGCTTCATGCTGAAGTTCAAAGTCGTCGATGAGTAAATAAAGCACTTGATCGGCGGCAAAATGCCGACCCAATTGTTGAATGGTCA
>LJUC01000010.1 GCA_001303695.1 Phycisphaerae bacterium SM23_30 | reverse complement strand
CGGGATCAGGCGTACATTGGGGTGATGATCGATGATCTGGTGACCAAGGGGATAAATGAACCCTACCGGATGTTTACCTCGCGAGCCGAATACCGTCTGCTGCTGCGGAGCGATAATGCCGATGAACGTCTGACGCCGGTGGGCAGAAGCTGGTCCCTGGTCGATGAGGAACGCTGGGGGCGTTTTCGTAAAAAGCGCCGACAGGCTCAAGAGATCAAAAAATATCTGGAAAAAGGCGCCTTCAGCGGAAAGAAGCTGGTGCAATTTTTGCGTCAGCAAAATCACGATGAAAATTGGCTGCTGGGCGTCGATGAGGAACTGGCCGCGAAAAATTACGATAAATGGGCCCTTCAGCAGGTGGTGAACGATATTCGATATGCCGGTTATGTAGAAAAGCAGGACCGCCTGATCGAACGATTCAAGCGTGCCGAGGAGCTGAAGCTGCCCGGGGATTTTGATTATCGTGGTATAAGTCAATTGCGATTTGAGGCACAAGAAAGATTAAATCAGGTTCAGCCCCTTACGCTGGGGCAGGCGTCGCGGATAAGCGGGATAAATCCGGCGGATATTATGGTATTAATGATATATCTGAAGAAGGGTATATGAGTATATGAAAAGGTGGGGGTAGCAGCGGATTCTTTAGAGGCGGCAGTTACCTGTCTTGGATGGTTGAAACATTATAATAAAAAGGTGAGATAAAGCGGGTGGCATCGAGAGGGATATTCGAGATATAAGGTCTGTGCGGACAAGACTTTAAAAAATGAAGCGAAGGAGGGATCGATACCGATTTGTTATGTGGACGATTGGGAAAAGACAACGGCAAAAAAAGTCCGTGAGTTGACGACTATGCAGAAAAACAGGTTTGTAGCGACAAGATTTTAAGGGCGGGCAGTTTACTGGTATGCCCAAAAGGGTTGTAAGTTATTTGCCGAGATAGTCTTATGATTCGAGGTGGTACGACCGTCACAAAACGACTTAACCTACTATTAAATAATATGTTACGAAGTGCTAAGGATTTAAGTTGACAGATAGAGGCGACGATAGTTAATCTAGGAAATTTAGGTAAAATAAGTAATTTAGGTTTTTTCCCATTAACCCATTAATATGATGAAGGGGTGAGATTATGGGCAGCAATACCAAGAATCGGTCAGAGTCGGAGTCTTCCAAGAGGGTGTTTTCGACCGGGGAGGCGGCGGCGATATGTAAGATCAGTCAGCAGACGATAATCCGTTGTTTTGATTCGGGCCGCTTGGAAGGTTTTCGGGTGCCGGGATCGAAGTTTCGGCGGATACCCCGCGAGAGCATGATCAAGTTTATGCGGGAAAATGATATACCGCTGGATTTGCTGGAAGAGGCGGACCGCCGGAAGGTGCTGGTGGTGGATGATGATCCTGAGATTGTGGAATTAATGGTTGATGTTTTTGAGCGAGATGGACGATTCGAGGTGCGGACGGCCAACTGCGGATATGATGCGGGAGTGTTGACGCAAGAATTTCGCCCCGATTTGATGATCCTGGATTATATGCTGCCGGACGTGAACGGCAATGTGGTGTGTAAGACTATCCGGCAGAATTCGGCGTTTGCACATATGAAGATAATCATCGTCAGCGGGGTGATCAATCAGGACGAGATCGAGCAGCTTATGAAAGTAGGGGCGGACGCCTTTTTAAAGAAACCTTTCAGTATTGATGAACTGGTTGACGAGATGGTCGGACTGCTGCAACTTAATTGAGCGGTTTTACAGGAACCAATAATCACCGGACCTAAAGGAGTTGGGGATCATATGAATCAAGAACCGGAAACCAAGCGATCGAAAAGTAAAAAGATTGAGTTGATCATTCAACAACTCAACAGTCTGCCGACCTTACCGGCGGTGGCGGCGCGTTTGCTGCAGATAACGGTCAGGAACGATACCCAGGCCGAGGAAGTGGTGCAGTTGATAGAGTCCGATCCGGCGCTGGCCAGCCGCATTATCACCATGGCGACCCGGGCGAGCACGGGCATCAAGCGACAGTCGGCGTCCTTGAGCAAAGCGGTGGTGCTGCTGGGATTTGAGGCGGTGCGTAATGCGGTGCTGAGCATCAAGGTATTTGAGGCTCTGGGGGGGCCGGATGAGGGCAAAGGCGGTCAGTTTGACCGAGCGGGATTTTGGAAGCACAGTCTGGCGGTGGCTTGCGCGGCCAAGATGCTGGTCCGTCACATAGATAGAAGGGTGGATCCGGAAGAGGTTTTCGTGTGTGGCTTGCTGCATGATATGGGCAAAGTGGCGTTGGATGCATGTTTGCCGAAGAGTTTTGCCCGGGTGGTGCAGTTAACCGAGTCGGCCCGGGGCAATATTGCCGAGCTGGAGCAGCGGATTCTGGGGATCGATCATACGGTGGTGGGCAAGCGTTTGACGGAGAAATGGAATCTTCCGGAATCAATAAAAGAGACGGTGTGGCTGCATCATCATTATGTGCAGGCCCTGCCGGAGGCGGTCAAGCATCGCAGTATCGTGCAGACCGTGCACTTGGCGGATATATTGGCCCGGGAGCAGCACATTGGTTACTCCGGTAATTATTATCTCACCAATTCGACCCAGGCGGTGGCGGGAGAGCTGGGATGTTCGGCGGAGCAGGTGGATCAAGTAGCGCGCAGACTGCGGGAACAGATAAGCGAGCGAGGGGTGCTTTTAGGCCTGGATGAGATGGATCCGGAGGAACTTTATCACGAGGCCTTGTGTGAGGCGAACCGGGAATTGGGGGAGCTGAATCTACATTTGCAGCAGCAGAACCGGAATTTACGGGAAAGAAGCGTATATTTTGAGCTTCTCAGTGAATTGACCGGCAGCTTGACGGCGACCCAGTCTTTGGTGGACGTATGTCGTTTGATCGCGGATCTTTGGCAGCGGAAGATGGCCGGCGGAAACTGTGCGGTGTATTCAAAAGAGGCCGATGAATTGATAATTGAAGGAGCGGTCAAGCTGAAAGACGAAGCCCAGGCAACGGTGTTTTTAGTGGATCGAACCGATGATCCGGAGGCGATTTCATTGGAAACCGCCGATAATGAAGAGGGGGCAGGTTTTAGAGTAAAACCGGCGGGCGAATCTCACGGTTGGTTTTTCGAACAAGTCTCGCCGGGCTTCGAGATGGCCTCGACGTTAATGATACCGCTGCGGCATGGAGGCGAGACGGTGGGGGGGGTGCTGTGGGAGCAGGCCGAAGGAGCAAGGAAATATCAGGGGCAAATAAATTACTTAGCGGCCTTTGCGGCGGGGGCGGCCCTGGCGATTTGCCAGGCGCAAAAGCATCAAGAACTGTTAAGGTTGAGCGAGCAGTTGGCGCAGGCCAATCAACTGCTGCATGAGGCCCAACGAGAACTGGTGCGAAAACGTAGCATGGCGGCGGTGGGAGAGATGGCCTGCGGGGCGGCACACGAGGTAAATAATCCGCTGGCGGTGGTGGTGGGCCGGTCGCAACTGCTGGCCTCTTCCGAGGAAGACTCCCAGCGGCGTGAAATCCTGGAGACGATTTCCCACTGCGGTCAGGAGATCACCAAGATTGTTTCAGAGTTAATGGAATTTGCCAAACCATCGCTTCCCAAGCCCGATTCCGTCCGCGTGGAGGAGCTGATAAACAGGGCGGCGGATGCCTTAAGGGATCAAGCCGCCCGGGAGAATGTGCAAATCGAAGTCGAATTGCCGGGAACTCTTCCGGAGATATTTGTTGATGAAGAACAGATCATCATGGCGGTGCGGGAGTTGATTCTGAACGCCATTGAGTCATATCAAGGCCAAGGGGGAACGGTGCGTCTCACGGGCGACCACAGCGAACTGGAAAATGAAGTGATGCTCGAGGTGATCGATCAGGGCTGCGGGATGGTTGAAGAGACCGTGCAAAAGGCATTTGACCCGTTTTTTTCTCTGCGGCAGGCCGGGCGTAGTCGCGGTCTGGGTTTGAGCCGCAGCAGCCGATACATCGGAGAGAACGGCGGGCGCCTCAGCTTGAGAAGCAAACCCGGCACCGGCACGACGGCCCGACTGGTATTGCCGGTGTGTCAAATGGCGGAGAAACACCCGGTTAACCTCGAAGCGGGCTTTTAACCGGGTGTTTTTCAAAGGAGAGGAAACTTGTCCCGGAGGAGAGGAAACTTGGCAGCGCGAGACTTCCTACCGATAAAGATACTCTCTCTGCTTAGCGGCGACCTGGAAGTGTGTTTTCGTCGAACCCTGGTAGATCAAGAGCAGGTGGAATATTTTCGGGGGCGGGTGCCCGCGAGTATCCGGTGGCCGACAGCTCTTTTTGATAGACGGTTCTGGGCACGATTGTCTGTGGAGGCCTACGATCTGGTCGTATTTGAGCTGAGTTCGGCAGCCCTGGGCGAGTTGCTGCAGATGCCGGCGGCGCGATCCGGGTTTCAATTTTGGGCCGGGCCGATATGGTTACGGCTGCCGACCGCCACCGGGGTAGTATTAAAAGACGCCGACCGAGTCGAAGTGGAACAAGCAGCACAGTTGGGATTTGACGGTCTCTGGACGGCGCCGTGGCAGGCGGCGGATACCCTCAAAAGGCTAAAAGGCGCCTTACAACGGGCCGGCTGCCGATGGTATCATATCGAACGTTACAGCCGGGTGCGGGGGCTTTGCCGACAGGTCAATCGTAAGCGGCGACAATTGCGGGATAAGGTGGATTTGCTATGTCGTGATCTGGTAAACTCAAATATTCAGTTTACCGAGACGCTGCAGGATCTGCAGCGGGTTTATGATTTTCAGAGCAGTCTGGTCGGAGAATTTGATCGGCGTTATATGCTTTATAAAGCCTTGGGAGGGCTCAAGTTACATCTAAGCGACAGCAGCGCCGCCATTTATCTTTGTAATCCGGGGGGATTTGCCGCGCATGTGGCGGCTTTTCAACAACCAGAGATTGATAATCCCGCTGATCTGGAAGAACTATTCACGAAGACGGTAGTAAAAGAAGTCTTAAGAACCGGTCATTGCCTGCTGGTAAGGGATGCCGGGACCTTGACGCCCATCTCATCGGAACAACAGGGTTTGCTGGGGGGCTGGTCGCTGCTGGGATTACCCGTCGCCCACGAAGGGAGATTTATAGGGGTGGTGGTAGTATATCGGCAGACGGGTAAAGAGATTTCAGAGAGTGAGAAGAATAGAATCAAACCCCTGATGCGGCCCTTGGCCCACGCCCTCGACTCATTGCAGAAACTAGAGCACGTTATTTGCACTCGTTAATCGTGCAAGATGCCATCTTTTCGACCATACTCCGAGCGATATTTTATCTGAAAAATCCACAACCCTTATAAGACCAAGGTGAGCGGATTAAATATGTCCGCTTGCGTTGCGTTTCGCTTAAATTCGGGCGCATACTTCTATAATCAGCCGCTGGTACGGTATTTCCACATGTTTGAAGGATTTATGAAACGCAGTACCAGGGATCGTTATTTTCTGAGACTGGTTACCTCTGCAGCAGAGGGCTTCTAAACCTATCCCAAGGTGTAAATTTCTGCCGACAAAGGGGCATCAATAATAATGTTTTCCGGTCAGGCGACTATTCGTCCATAGAAAGGGCCTCTTCCGGACACTCATCAACACAGACCCCGCAATCGACGCAGGCGTCTTCGTCCACGGAGACCTTCTCATCAACCAGGCTAAGGGCTTCGCTGGGGCAAGCTTCCACGCAGGTGCCGCACCCGTTGCATTTATCCAAGTCAACTATTACCGCCATAGGTTTCCTCCAAATAATTCAACTACGATTTTTTTAATTTTTCCAGCTTTAATTATTATAATTATCCCCAGTTACGTCAGGTTTATACCGACGCTTCGGGATATTGGCTCGTCCGGTCGGTCCCCGTTGGGAATGTCTATAGTAGAAACCATATTCGGTTTCAATAAAATTATATGCGGGAATTTTTTAATTTCAGGGGAAATTTCTTAAATATTTGTCATTTAACAAGTTATCTAATTGAATGGCGAAGAAATATTGTACCTGATCAGGAAGTTACAGTCTTTTGGCGATAGTGAAATGTTATTCAAATCGGGATTGATTTAGTCAGAATTGCCGCCAGGGCCGGTCTTGCAATAGTTGCGACTGTCGTATTAATAGGGGATTTTTTTCGACGAGGTCGGCCCACTGGAGGTATTCCGTCAGGTCGGCGATGGGATTAAGCGTATGGATGACCATAAAACGAGCAAACCAATTAGCATCACTTGCATCAGAGAGCATTTGGGCCAGGTGTGACGCCTCGGGCGAGTTGGGGTTGATGGGCAGTTGATGCAGGGCATAAGCAGACCAACCCCGCACGCGGACGTCGGGATGGTTGAAATTTTCCATAATCTTTTGGCGTATATCTCCGGCATTGACGGATTGAGGCCGATAGCTCAAGAGTCCCCGCCGGGCTAGGTCTGCCTCGCGTAATAAGCCGGCCAAGAGACAAATGGCATTAATGCGTTCACGGGGCGTGCCCGAGCGGGCGGCGTTAAAAACGGCGTCCATCCTGGGCGCAGCAGGCGTAAAGGCCTTGCGGATGACCGTAACGGGGTTGGGCTGCACCGCAGAGATTTTGCTGGTGAAGCCGCCTTTTTCGTCGAGGACGGGATCGAGATAGAGGCGGAAAGTAATCTGATAAGCCTGTTGGGGCTGGTCCTGAAGGATTTGGCGCAACCGAGAGATATTAAGCGCTTCGCTGATGGTGTTGGATTGTCCCGGTTGCAGGACGGCCCTTTGGAGCAGATAACGATGGGTCAGGATAATGGGCTTGGAATTGTCGGCGACTGCCGCGGCGCCGGGTTGGCGAACGTCATCATAGGCCGGTTTAATTTCGGCGGTGACGACCACGTGCGGATCAATCAACATCTCGGGTCCGAGCACCAAATCGGTATCAAGATTATTGAGGTTGCTGAGGTTGGATAGTAACAATTGGGCAATCATGGGATCGCCGTACGAAAAAACGTCCGTGGAGAATCTCAAGTTGCAGCGCAAGAACTTTTCCGGGGCCGTGACGAGGAGCAGATCATTATTGTTGAATTCCTTGGCGAAGGTTTCGGCGATGAGGTCCTTTTGCGGCGAGGTCGGATCGGCGGTTTCCGGCAGGAGGTCGAGGCGGAGCCGGGCGAGGTGATCGTTGAGGATCGCCGCCGGAAAAGGATCTGTTCTTTTTAGGGTTTGAAGGGCGGATTCGGTTTGCCGGAGATATTGCAAGGCGGTATCTTTTTCGTCGCGGGCCAGGGCGATTCCGGCTGCCGTCAGAGAGGCGACAGGATCGTTGGGATCGCCCTCTGCCAGCAAGGCCTGGGCCTGAAAAGGCTGTTGGTTGAGTAATTGGGCATAGGCCAGGGTAGCTATGGTGTGCCGGTTCGGTTGATTCAAATAGGCATTTTGGGCATATTGCAGGGCGGTGTTGGGGTCGGGATTGATAAAGCAGAAAAACCAGGCGGCCTCGCTTTGGAGTTGGTAATCCTGCGGTTCGGCGCTCTGTAATTTCCGGAGGATCTGCGTGGTAAGCCGATGCATAATCTCTTCGGCAGGGCGGTACGCCTGGATTTGCTCCATGCTTTTAGCGAGCAAGACATTAAACATGAAATTGTTGGGATCGTCCTGTAAGAGTTCCTGCGCCAGGACTATACTATCGGTATGAATTTTTCCGGTGTAAGCTCCTGAAAGTTGTTTAATTTTCAATTGCCGCAGCAGGGCAAGAGATTCGTCAATGGTAGTTTCCAACTCAGATGCCGAAGTCAGCAGGGTATAAGCGTGGGGGTAATATTGCTGGGCGAGCTGGTATCTGCCCAGCCCTTCGAGGGTGTCAATCAAATTCGGCAGGGCCGACAGGTCGTAGGGGTTGTTGCGCAGACGCAGGCGCCAGCGCAAGGCGGAATACAGATCGTATTCTTGTTGCAATTGTTGCTGGAGTTCGGCGCTTTGCTGGGGGGTTAATGGGCCGGAGGGGTCTTGCAGCGGCAGGTCCAGCATTAAGATCTGAGCTAAAGCTGAATCGTTGTAACCGGAGACGCTAAAGGCCTGTCCGAAGTAAGAGCGAGCCCCGAAAGACGGCTGATCCGGCGAGGCGGGAGGGTCTTCGATAAACCCTTTTTCCAAAGCGTAAATTCCCAGTTGGGTTAAGGCCTGGCTGTAGATTAAAGGATATTCGCTCAAACCGGCGAGGTTTTGCAGGAGTAAATTTTCGCGGCTTTCACGATCGTCGAGGTGGTCAAGACTATAACTGAGCCAGGTTTTGATAAGCTGTTGGTCATCAGGATTCAAAATGGTAAATAGAGAAAGGGCATCAGCGGCCCGGTTGGGGTCGTTGATGGCGTCAGTGGTGTATAAAGTCGTTAAGTCATGCCAGGCGGGGGCATAGGTGGGGTCAAATTCGGCGGCGGCCTCCAGAAACAGACAACTCTGACGCAATCGGTATTGGGCCTGTTTTGGATCAAGATCAGGGCCGACCAGGCCTAAGCCCTGCAGTTCGACCGGCGCCCACAGATCCCGGGCCAGAGCAAATAGCTGCTGGGCATCACGGGGGTAATTGAGGGGGGTTGATTGCGCCGGAGAGCTGCGGGAGGGGAGCGTCAGTAAGATTAGTATTAACAATAAGATGCGTCGTCTCATGGTTGCCGCCTTTCTTGTGGGAGTTAATAAAGTCCGGATAAATTATAAATATTTTTATTCATTTCGGCAAGTATGGGGATATGTTCACAACATATGGGGATTTTTCAGGTTTTGTTCTTATTTTTGACAATAAATATAAAAAAAGGGCGGCCTGGATGGGGATTCAAGCCGCCCTGTGAAGGTCCAAATGTCAGGGTCGGTTTTTTAAGACCTAAAGCAAAATTATGTCAATGGGCACGGGCCGACACGGCTGCGGCGCCCTTAAAGAGGTTTTGTTTGCGTTTTTACTGGACGCCGTCGAGTATGGGGTCTTGTCGGATGGTGATTTTACTGGTGTAGGTCTGGTCGTTGACGGTCATTTTAACGCCGTATTCGCCGGGGGTTGCGGCGGCGCCCCGTCCGCCGCGCTGACCACCGGCGCCACGTTGGGCGGCTTGACCGCGTTGGGCGCCGAACATGCCGGCAAAGGCATCGGGGATTAATTTTTCTATCTGGGTTCGTAATTCGGCGAATTCGGTCATATCACTACCGGCTTCCTTGACCTGGTCTAGGAGGCGGCGGAGCTCTCTCCGTTGTTGTCTGTTCTCAGTTTTTTCGATGGCCTGTTCGATCCGCTGGGTGATCATGGTAATAAATTGCTGACCGCCGGCGCCGCGTTGTCCCGCCTGGGCGCGTTGGCCTCCGGCAGCGCGTTGGGCGAACTGGCCTCTCTGAGCCTGCTGCTGCTCATCAGCGCCAAAGCGTCCATCCCATCTCAGTCGATGGATTCCCGGCTCGGCATCGACGGTGATGGTGCGTTTATTGCCCATGATGTCGGTGATTTCAAATTCCACCTGGCCGGTGACGTCTTCATTAAGGTAATAGCTGATGGTGGGGCCGCGCGGGGCATCCTCTCCTCTGAAATACAGGTGTCCGCGACTGCCGCCGCGTCTGATGCTGAGCCAGTTGGTGGCGACGCGGTTCTCGAACAGGTGGGCATCCGCTTCCAGCACCTCCGGAGCGGCCTGCTGCAGGGCGGTGATGTCGTCGAGGACCCAGAAACCGCGGCCGTGAGTGGCGGCGATGAGGTCGTTATCGCGGGGATGAATCAGTAAATCGTGGACGGCGACGGTGGGCAGGTTGAGGTTCATCTTGCACCAGTTTTCACCGCCGTCGATGGTATAGAAAACGGCGAATTCCGTGCCCAAAAACAGCAGGTTGGGATTTTTCAGGTCTTCTTTGATCACGTAACAGCATTGGCCGAAGGGAATGTCATAGCCGATGTTTTCCCAGGTTTGGCCGTAGTCGGTAGTCTTAAAGATCCACGGGTTGAAGTTGTCGCTGCGGTGGCCGTCGAAGGTCACATAACAGGTGCCTTCCTCAAAGTGCGAGGCCTCCACGCGGCTGCACCAGAGTTCTTCCGGGACGCCGGGGATGTTTTTACGGATATTGATCCAATCATTGCCGCCGTTGCGGGTGATGTGGACGTTGCCGTCATCGGTGCCGGTCCAGATCAAATCAGGGGTGATGGGCGATTCGGAGATGGTGATAATGGTGCAGTGGGTCTCGGCGCCGGTGGTGTCGGGGGTCAGACCGCCGGTGTCGCGGCGGGTTTTTTCGGGGTCGTTGGTGGAGAGGTCCGGGCTGATGATTTTCCAGTGGTCGCCTCTGTCCACCGTTTTGAAGAGGTGATTGCCGCCGAAGAAGATTGTCCGGGGATTATGGGGAGACATGACGATGGGGCTGGACCAGTTAAATCGGAAGGGTCCTCCTCTGCCGCCGCGTTGTCCTCGTTGGGCTTGCTCGGCGGGGGGCTGTTCTTCTTCAGGGAAATATTCGCTGTAATTTACGATGTTGCGCTGGTTGGGACGGATGCTAGAAGATTCGCGGGTCTCGATATTAATCCTTTGAATGCTGCCTCCCTGGCTTTCACAATAGACGGTGCGCCAGTCGGTGGGATCGACCTGGGCGTGGAATCCGTCGCCGCCGGCGATGGTGGTCCAGAAATCGGTTAGATTAGAGCCTTCTCTAGTGTTGGACGGTCCGCCCCAGGTGCCGTTGTCCTGGAGGCCGCCCCAGACGTAGTAGGGATCGCGCATATCGGCGCCGACGGCGTAAAACTGGCAGATGCACATATTATCGAAGAAGACAAAGGCCCCGCCATGGTCATGGGTAAGGGCGGCGCCGCCGTCGTTGCCGATGTAGTAGCGATCTTTGTCGTGGGGGTCGAGCCACATGGCGTGAAAGTCCGGATGGAGGCCGCTGCCGGCGCGTTCGAGGGTGCGTCCGCCGTCGCGGGATAACTGGAAATTGGAAGTCAAGACATAGACCAGTTCGTCATCAAAGGGATTGATATAGATGTGGCTGTAGTAAAAGGGGCGGTTGTTGGAGGTGTTGACGTACTCCCAGCTTTCGCCGCCGTCCTCGGAGCGATAGATACCGGAGCCGGGGACGCTGAGGTCCCGGGAGCGTTCGGCCTCGACCATGGCCATCAGGACATCAGGGTTGCTGCGGGAGACGGCGATGCCGATTTTGCCGGTATCGCCTTCGGGCAGTCCTTCGGTGAGTTGGGTCCAGGATTCGCCGCCGTCGGTGGTCTTGAAGATGCCGCCGTTGGGCCCGCCGCTGTCGAAGCGCCAGGGCCGGCGGAGTCTCTGCCAGAAGCCGACCCAAAGGGTATCAGGATCTTCCGGATGCATTGCCAGCTCGATGGCGCCGGTTTTGCCGTCGTCAGGAAGGCCGTTAGTGATTTTTTGCCAGGTTCGGCCGCCATTGGTGGTTTTATACAGGCCCCGGTTGCCGGTGTAGCCCCAGAGGTGTCCGGAGGCGGCCACGTAAACCAGGTCGGGATCGGTGGGATGGGTTATGATTCTGCCAATGCAGTGAGTGTCTTTAAGTCCCATATTGGCGAAGGTTTCACCGCCGTCGGTGGATTTATAGATACCGTCGCCCCAGGCGATGCTGTTGCGGCAGTTCTTTTCACCGGTGCCGACCCAGATGATGTCGGGATCTTTCTGGAAGAAGGCGACGTCGCCGATGGAGGCGGAGCCGTATTTGTCGAAGATGGGCGTCCAGGTGGTGCCGGCGTCGGTGGATTTGAAGACGCCGCCGGAGGCCGATGCGACCATAACGATGCGGAAATCATCATCAAAGGCTTCGATGTCGGAGATACGGCCGGCCATGTTGGCCGGGCCTATGTTGCGCCAGTGAAGATCCTGGATGAGACTTTCTTCAAAGGTCTGAGCCCATAATCCCGAAGCGGTTATGACGATGCAGACCGCAACCGATAACCCGAAAAATGATAGGCGTTGTTTCTTGGAACGATACATAATTTTCTCTCCTAAAATATGTTTATTATCAATTATTTGCTTTTTTCAAGTTTCGTTACGGTCATGATTATTTGCCCACATTTAATGGATCAATGCGGATGACGACTTTGCCGGTGAGGGTCTTGCCGCCGATGGTCATCTTAACGGCGTATTCACCGGCTCCGGCGGCCGGTCCCCGGGCCCTGCCGCGCATGCCGGCGAAGCCTCCCGCTTGGCCGCGTTGTCCGCCGAACATAGCGGTAAAAGCGCCGGGGATTAATTTTTCGATTTCGGGGCGCAGTTCCATTAAAAGCGACATGTCGTCGCCGGCTTCTTGAACGCGTCGGAGCAGACGGCGGAGTTCGCCGCGGCGCTCCCTGCTGGTGGTTTCTTCGATGGCCGCTTCGATGCGCTGGGTTAACTGGGCGATGAATTGCTGGCCGCCGATTTGCTGTTGGCCGCCGCGCTGTCGCCCGGCGCGTTGCTGACCGGCCCGCTGTTGACCGGCTTGCTGCTGGCCGCCAAGCAGCTGCTGCATTCTGGTCTGCGCCTCAGCCAGGCGTTCGGGATCGATCCCAATTTCTTTGATTTGCTTGAGTAGCTCCTGAAGCTGCTGGCGGCGTTTCTGGTCGGTAGTTTGCTGGATGGCTTCTTCGATGCGTTCGATCATGCGGGCTACAAATCTCTCGCGCTGACCGGCCCCTTCGGCGATGACTCGGCCACGTTGGCCGGCGGCTGCGACGGCAGCCTGTCCGCGTCGGGCGCCTGCTCCTGCCATACCCATGGCTCCGGCGGCGCGGCCGCCTCGAGCGGCAGGTTCGGCCTGGCCTTCGGGGGGAGTAAAGCGTTTATCCCACGCCAGGCGGTGAATACCGGGTGAGCCGTCGCCGGTAAGGGTTCGGGTGTTGCCGAGAGCGTCGGAAACGACGATTTCAATCCCGTCGGCGGCCTGTTCCTTCAGATAATAACTGATATTCGCGGCATTATTGGCGGCCTGGCCGCGGAAGAAGAAATGGCCTCGGCCGTAGCCGTCCCGGCTGGCGTATCGCACCCAGTTGGTCGAGGGTCGGCTCTCGAAGAGATGGAAATCTGATTCCAGCACTTCCGGCGTGGTTTGCTGCAAGGGAGTTATATCGTCCATGATCCATATTCCCCGACCGTGAGTAGCAGCAATGAGGTCGTTGTCACGCGGGTGAATCACCAGATCATGGACGGCGACGGTGGGCAGGTTGATATTGAGCTTGCACCAGTTTTCGCCGCCGGTGATCGAGTAAAAGACGGCGAATTCCGTGCCCACAAAGAGCAGGTTGGGATTTTTCAGGTCTTCTTTAATAACATAAACGCATTGTCCATAAGGGATATTATTGGTGATATTGGTAAAGCTTTGGCCGTAATCGGTGGTCTTGAAAACCCAGGGATCGAAGTTGTCGCTGCGATGGCCGTCGAAGGTTACATAGCAGGTGCCTTCCTCGAAATGGGAGGCTTCCACGCGGCTGCACCAGAGTTCTCTGGGTACGCCGGGGATGTTGCTGCGGACGTTGGTCCAGGTTTCGCCGCCGTCGCGGGTGATCTGGACGTTGCCGTCGTCGGTGCCGATCCAGATCAGGCCGGGGGTGATAGGCGATTCGGAGATGGTGATGATGCAGCAGTGGTTTTCGGCGCCGGTGACGTCAGCGGTGAGGCCGCCGGTATTGCGATCGGTTTTAACCGGGTCGTTGGTAGTTAGATCGGGGCTGATGATTTTCCAGTGGTCGCCGCGGTCCACCGATTTGAACAAATGGTTGCCGCCGAAAAACACGGTATGGGGATTATGGGGAGAAAGAACAATGGGACTGCTCCAGTTGAAGCGGAAAGGACTTCTACCGCGTCCACCGCGTTGACCTTCGGCGGGTGGGGGTTCCTCGGTGATATAATCACTATAATTGACGATATTATTACGACTGGGGCGAATGCTGAATGATTCCCGTGTCTCAACATTTCGCCGCTGGATGGCGCCGCCCTGGCTTTCCACATAGAGGGTGCGCCAGTCGGTGGGATCGACCTGGCAGTGAAACCCGTCGCCGCCGCCGATACTGAACCAATGGTCGGTTAAGATTTCGCCGCTGCGGTGATTGGAAGGCCCGCCCCAGCTGCCGTTATCCTGCAGGCCGCCGTAAATATAGTAGGGATCGCGCATGTCCACGCCGATAGCGTAAAACTGGGACAGGCACAAATTGTCAAAGAATTTGTAACTGTCACCGTGATTGTAAGTCAAGGCGCTGCCTCCGTCGTTGCCGATATAGTAGCGATCTTTATTGGTAGGATCGAGCCAGAGGGCATGATAGTCGCCATGGATGCCGCCGGGTGTTCTTTCGAGGGTGCGTCCCCCGTCGAAGGACCTCATATAGCTGCCTGCCAGGCAGTAAACTATCTGGTCGTCAAAGGGATTGATGTAGATATGACTATAATAGAAGGGGCGATTATTGTAAGTATTTACATATTCCCAGGTTCGGCCGCCGTTTTCGGTGCGGTAAACACCGGAGCCGGGGATTTCCAGGTCGTTGGTTTGTTCGGCTTCGACCCAGGCCACGAGAACCTCGGGATTGCTGCGGGCGATGGCCAGGCCGATTTTTCCGGTGTCTCCTTCGGGCAGGCCGTTGGTAAGCTTTCTCCAGGTTTTTCCGCCGTTGGTGGTCTTGAAGATGCCGCCGTTGGGCCCGCCGCTGTCGAAGCGCCAGGGCCGCCGTAATCGCTGCCAGAAACCAACGTACAGGATGTCGGGATCTTCCGGATGTATAACCAGTTCGATAGCGCCGGTCTTTCCGTCGTTGGGCAGGCCGTTGGTGAGTTTATCCCAGGTTTTACCGCCGTCGATGGTCTTAAACAGACCTCGGGTTCCCGAATATCCCCAGGTATGACCGGCCGCCGCGGCGTAAACGATGTCGGGATCGGTGGGGTGGGTTATAATTCTGCCGATGCAGTGAGTGTCCTTTAAGCCCATGTTGGTAAAGGTTTCGCCGGCATCGGTGGATTTGTAAATCCCGTCGCCCCAGGCAATACTGTTGCGACTGTTCTTTTCTCCGGTGCCGACCCAGATAATATCGGGGTTTTTCTGGAAGATGGCGATGTCGCCGATGGAGGCGGCGCCGTATTTGTCGAAGACGGGCGTCCAGGTGGTGCCGGCGTTGGTCGATTTGAATACGCCGCCGGAGGCTGAGGCCACATATACGGTGGCGAAATCATCCTCCACCGCTTCGATGTCCGAGATGCGGCCGGACATATTCGCAGGGCCGATGCTGCGCCAGCTTAGGTCCTGAATGAGGCTTTCTTCCAGGCTTTGGGCCCAACCGGTCGAGGCGGCCAGTCCGATCAAACAGAACACCGCCCAGAGCCGAACAAGTAAAAAGGGGTGTTTTTTTGACAGGTACATAATCTTTCTCCTTAAAAATGTAATCAGTACGTGTAAACCAATTCTCTTAAATAAGTTATGAATGCCGGGGGGAAACCGTCATCTGGGAGGAGGGGTTGAAATCGAGTTTATCTTCTCCCCGGATCATTATTTGTTAAGTCATAGGCGAAATTCTCCGAAAATTGATACCTCGAAAACCACGAAAATCTAGTATATAATCAATATAGAACTGAAGTCAACAAATTATTTTGAGCAATTTACCGGGTTGAATTTACCTCGGTATATTAAAACGTTTCTGTAACATCTTTTATTGCTTGAAAATACCACATGTTGTAAGGACATAACAGGGCGGTGGGATCATTTACCCTCGCCGCCCTGTTGCCTGCGGGTTTATATACCTGAAAAGGTAATCGGTAACTTGAGATAAGTTATTATTTAAGGGTAGTTTGGTGAAATCGTCCCTTTGTAATTAATTTGCTCCTTCTCTTTTATAGACGACTTTACCGCCGACGATGGTGTAATCCACTTTGGTTTTCATGATCTGGTCGGGGTCAATAGTCATCAGGTCCTGATTGACAATAACCACGTCGCCCAGGTATCCTTTTTTGATCATGCCTTTGCGATCTTCCATGAATTCGGCGTAAGCGGAATCCAAGGTATATAGGCGGATAGCTTCTTCCATGTTCAGTTTCTGGTCGGGGAACCAGCCTTCGCCGGGTTCGCCGAGGCGGTCTTTGCGGGTGACGGCGGCGTAGAGACCTTCCATGGGGTCCAGGGGTTCGACGGAATAATCGGTGCCGAAGGCGATTTTTGCTCCGGTTTTTAAGAGCCGGCGCCAGGCATAGGCGCCGCGAGAGCGCTCCCGGCCGATGCGTTTTTCGCAGAAGCGTTTGTCGGTGATGCAGTGGGTCGGCTGCATGGAGGCGATGACGCCCAGTTCGGCAAAGCGGGGGATGTCGTCGTCGATCAGGATTTGGGCGTGTTCGCTGCGGTGGCGACTGTCTCTTTTGCCGTTGATCTCCTGGGCCTTTTGATAGGCGTTGAGGATCCAGTTGTTGGCCTTGGAGCCGATGGCGTGAATGCCGATCTGCAACCCCGCCTTATCCGCCGCCACTACCCTCTCTACCAGTTCATCGTAGGTCATCTGGGGCAGGCCGGTTTTATCAGGTTCGTCTTCAAACGGCTCGAAAAACATGGCCGTACCCGAACCCAGCGTGCCGTCCATAAAGCCTTTGAGATAACCGAAACGCACCCAGTTGCCGGATTTGGGATATTTCTTTTCCATCTCCTGGAACCGCGCCAGTTGCTGCTCATTGGCGGTCAATCTGCCGCCGATATAGACCCGCATGGTGAGTTCGCCTTTATCGAGCAGGTCTTGATAAAATTCATGATTGCCGCCCGGGGGCATCTGCACCGAGGTGACGCCTAAACGCTTGGCCATATCGAAGGCCGCCTGCCAGCTTTCGGCGCGGCGCTTTTCCTGTTCTTCGGGGGTGCGCTGGATCCGTATAGCGCCATATTTAAGCAGGCCTTTGGCGGATTCCTTAAAGATGCCGGTGGGTTCGCCGGTGACGGGATCTTTTTGAATTTCCCCGCCGAAGGGATCAGGCGTATCTTTGGTGATGCCGGAATTCTTGATGACATAACTGTTGACCAGGCAGGAATGGCCATCGGCCCGGCTCAATACCACCGGATTATTAGGCGATATCGGGTCAATAAGTTCTTTGGTGGGCCATTGTTTGTTGTAGAACATTTCGTGTTCCCAGTTGCCGCCGCTGATCAGTTCGCCCGGCTGGGCTTTGGCCACCGCCTCTTTGACGCGTTGGGTGATAATAGCCGGATCGGTGATATAGCGCAAGTCAATATAATCAGGATCGATCGAGCCGAAATGACAGTGGGCGTCGTTGAAGCCGGGCACCACCAGCCGGCCCTCGGCGTCGATGACCCGGGTAGTGCCTTCTTCGATGTATTGCTCGATGTCTTTGTTGGAAGTTACTCCGATGATCCATTCCCCTTTAAAGGCCGCCGCCCGGGCGCGGGGGTTCTCATCATCGATGGTGACGATCTTGGCATTGGTAATCACCAGGTCGGCGGGGGGACCGGTATATGGTTCACTGCATCCGGCAATACCAAGCAACAGGCAAAATGCCACCATGAATGTTAATAGTTTCTGCATCATTTTGATACCTCCTGATACGTGGTTGGGTGATGGTTATGGATTTAGTTATTTGCTGCCTGATAACATGGGATCGTTCCGGATGACAATTTTGCCGGTATAGGATTCGCCGTCGTAGGTCATTTTCACCAGGTACTCGCCGACCTCCGCGGTGGCGCCTCTGGTGAATTGACCGCCTCTACCTCCTCGGGCGGCTTGACCTCCACGAGCGGCTTGGGCGCCTCTGGCAGCCTGACCGGCTCGGTCCTGTCGGCCTGTTTGACCGCCTCTGCCGGCCAAGGCGCCCCTGCTTTGGGGTCGGCTCTGGCCCTCGGTGCCGCTAAATCGCATATCCCATTCTAAGCGGTTGATGCCGGGCTCGGCGGTGAGGGTATAGCTGCGGGTTAGTTTGCCGGTGATGTCGCTGATCAGAAATTCCACCGTGCCGGCGGCTTTGGGTCCCAAGTAGTAATTAATAACCGCGTTGTTGGTGGGATTTTCACCCTGGAAATAGAGATGTCCGCGGGAGCCGCCCCGGCTGATGTTGAGCCATCTGGTGACCGGTCGGTTTTCAAACAGGTGAGCGCCAGAGGCCAGTACCTCTTCAGTCGCCTGCTGCAGAGGAGTTATATCATCCATGATCCAGATGCCGCGACCATGGGTGCCGGCGATCAGGTCTCCATCCCGCGGATGGATCACCAGGTCGTGCACCGCCACGGTCGGCATATTTTTATTCATTTTGCACCAGGTTTTGCCGCTGTTGATGGTATAGAAAACGGAAAATTCCGTGCCCACAAAAAGCAGGTGGGGGTTTTCCACATCTTCTTTAATAACATAAACGGGTTCATCATCGGGAAGGTTATTGGTGATGTTGTTCCAGGTTTTCCCGAAGTCGGCGGTTTTAAATACCAGGGGCTTGAAGATAGCGCTGCGGTGGCCGTCGAAGGTCAGGTAGCAGGTTCCGGCGTCGAAATGCGAGGCCTCGACGCGGCTGACCCATATATCCTGGGGCTCGAGAGGCACATTTTCGCGGACGTTGTTCCAGGTGGTGCCGCCGTCGAGGGTAATTTGCACGTTGCCGTCGTCGGTGCCGACCCAGATAACGCCGGCTTTGACGGGGGATTCGGAAATAGTGATGATGGTGCCGTGGAACTCGGCCCCGCCGCCGGGATCGTGGTCAGGGGTGAGGCCGCCCGATTCCTTGATAGTCTTGTGAAATTCATTTTTTGATAAATCAGGACTGATCAGGTACCATGTTTCGCCCTGATCGGTGGTCTTGAACAGGTGATTGGCCCCGATATAAATCGTGTCGGGATTATGCGGCGACATCACGATGGGAGTGGACCAGTTCCAGCGGAAGGCCCCTGAGCCGTTGCCGGGTGAAGGACCCCAGCCTTTTTCCAACTGCAACTGTTCGATTTCAGGAGTGATGTAATCATCGTAATTGACAATGTTCTCGCCTTTCTGGGGACGAATTTGCCAGGTTTGGCGGGTTTCTATATTAATTTTCTGGATTCTGCCGCCGGTGTTGCCGGGATGAGGTTCGGAATAAACGGTCCGCCAGTCGGTCGGATCACATTGGACGTGATAGCCGTCGCCGCCGCAGATAGTGAACCAGTGATCGGTTAAGATGCCGGCCCTTTCGCGGCTGCGGGAGGGTCCGCCCCAGGTGCCGTTGTCCTGCAGGCCGCCATAGACATAGTAAGGGTCGCGCATATCAACGCCGATCATATAAAATTGACTGATGACAAAATTATCGAAGAAGATAAAACCGTCGCCGTGATTATGGGTAATCGCGGCCCCGCCGTCGTTGCCGATATAGTAACGATTTTTGTCATGAGGATCGAGCCATAAGGCGTGGTAATCGCTGTGCAGGCCACTGCCGCCGCTTTGCAGGGTTTTCCCGCCGTCGTAGGAGATCTGGAAGCTGCCGGCCAATATATAAATTAATTTGTCATCCCGGGGATTGATCCAGACGTGGCTGTAATAAAAGGGCCGGTTGTTATAACGGTTCATGTACATCCAGCTTTCGCCGCCGTCTTCCGAGCGATACAGCCCGGTGCCCAGTTTGGTCATGTCGTTGTAATCCGGATCGTTACGTCCGGGTTGAAAACCATGTTCATACATGGTCATCAGGACTTTGGGATTGCTGCGGGAGATGGCCAGGCCTATTTTGCCGCTGTCTCCTTCGGGCAGGCCTTTGGTCAGTTGGCGCCAGCTTCGCCCGCCGTTGGTGGTTTTGAAGATGCCGCCGTTGGGCCCGCCGCTGTCGAGGCGCCAGGGCCGGCGGAGTCTTTGCCAAAAGCTGACGTATAAGGTGTCGGGATCCTGCGGATGTATCACCAGATCGATGGCGCCGGTTTTGCCGTCATCGGGCAGGCCGTTAGTCAGCTTCTGCCAGGTTTTTCCGCCGTTGATGGTCTTAAACAGGCCCCGATCTCCGACGTCGAAACTCCAGGCGCAGCCGGTGGTCGCCACATAAACGATATCCGGATTGTCGGGGTGAATGATGATTCTGCCGGTGGTGTAGGTGTCGTTTAGTCCCATGTGGGTGAAGGTTTCACCGCCGTCGGTGGATTTATATACGCCGTCGCCCCAGGTAGCGCTGTTGCGGGTGTTTTTTTCGCCGCCGCCGACCCAGATGATGTTCGGATTTTTTTGAAAGACGGCAATGTCGCCGATGGAAGCGGACCCATAGGTATCGAAAATCGGCTCAAAGGTGGCGCCGGCGTTGACCGATTTCCAGACCCCGCCGGAAGCGGAGGCGATATAGACGGCAGCAAAATCATCCTCCAGGGCCTCGATGTCGGAGACACGGCCGGACATGTTGGCAGGGCCGATGTTGCGCCAGCGAAGGTCTTTGATGAGGTTTTCCTGAAGGCTCTGGGCCCATGCCGCTTGAGCGGTGAGGGCTATAATGACCAGGGCACAAAAGCTCATAATGAACCAGCGTTTGTTTGGTGGTTGCATAATTTCTACTCCTTTAAGAACAATAATAACTTAGTAACTCAAACCGACAAAAGAATCAACGAATATTTGTATAACTTATTTCTCTATAATAACATAACACAGATTGTCATTTGGCGTTCTGCCCGGAATCCTAAAACTCCGGCGACATAAAAACAGTGCTTTAAGGCCGGATCCTTCGGCTCTGGCTTGTGGCCTGACCTGAGCCGGTCGCAAGAATGACGATGAGCAACGGTCCGTTTGAGTCAATAAGTTGTTTCTGTACAAGTATTTACGCAGGGCAAAGAATGCCGGGCCCGATAGATATTGCACGTTGGGCTCTCGCGATGGCTGCGCCTTGAACCATGACAGAAATTTTCTCCAGGTTCCTTATCAAGAAACCTGAGAAATTAAACATATAATAGGTTTGTGTAAAAAAATCAAGATGAAAATTTAACTGCCCGCATATATTTACTATTTACGGGAATATATTCCAATTATCCGGTGTTTTATGGGAGTTTTTCCAGAAACTTGGTGGTTAAAATTACATGATCTATGGTATTGTCTATGGCGTCCGAGACGCGATTTTTCTCCCGTATTAATTTCGTGTGCCAGAGATGGAATTCTTGTTGGTCGGGGATTAGTTTTTGCATTTTGATGAGGGGCAGATACAACCTGGGGATGGGCTTGCCCACCAGGTAATAACCGTATGGATCCTGATCGTATCGGCCGGCCTCGGTCCAGAGGACAGCCGAAAGTTGGCGGGTGACTTTAATGTATGCTTTATTGATAAGATCAACTGCTTCAATTCTCTCGGCGGCGGGGCGGGATAGTATTTTTTCTTTATGCTCATTCAGAGTTTGAATCGCTTGCTCGAGCCGGCCGGTCCTTTCCAGGAGGTCGTCCAGTTTAATCGATTCGATACCTGCCGAGAGCCTTTCCAGAGATTCAAGATGAGACTTAAATTCCTTGATTAGATCGGTAAGATTATAAGGAGCCACCTCCGAGTTGCAGATTTTTAAGATCAGGCTGGCGAAGAAATGGAGGTGTTTTTCGTAAAGTTTTTTATCGATTTTATCGATGGTGTCGGCTTCGCTGTGCAGCCAGGGACTCAGGGAAGCATAATTTAATCTTATCAATTCTGCGGGCGTATAGCCGGTGGCAAAGCTGATATAGGGCACTCCAATTCCCAGGAAGGATTCATCGCCGCCCTTGTAAGGTAAGGACCATTGGCCCGGCTGCTGCCACACCTGCTCAATGATCTCCATTTGAAAATCCCGGATTTCCGGTCCGCTTTTGGTCATGGGGACGCTGGTGCCGATGATGCCCGGATTGTCGATGTTGACGTAGGCGAGGCAGTGTTTTTTTAATTGATCCCAGTTGGCGTCCACAAAATAGGTGGAGCCGGCGGCTTCGGCGATCTCATGGCCGTCCCAAAAAGCAAAGATTATGTTTCTTTTAAGTTTGTCTTTATGTTTGGCGAAGACCCGCGCCAATTCCAGCGTCTGGGCGTTGCCGGAGGAATTGCAGATGGCGGTTTTCCCCCAGGCTTCCAGATGGCCGCCGACCAGGACGAATTGGTCGGTGGGTTTTGCGGCCGGCAGGAAGGCGACGGGTTGATTGGCCCGCACCCATTCACGAGTGGCCTCGGCGGCCAGCCAAACCCGGACTTCGCCTTTGGTGCAGAGCTGCTGCAGGTATTCTCCGGCGGCCCGGGTGATACTGATTACCGGGAGCTGAGGGATCTTCTGAAAATTTTCCGGAGTGGGATTGCCCCATACCGATTTTACCGCCCCCATCTGGATAACCGGATTGTCGGAGGTGCCCCAGTTCATGATAATCAGGGCCTGGGCTTTTTTTTCATAAGCGATCCGCGCCTTTTCCGGTCGCGGAGGAGACCAGGTCATATCTGTGAGAATGATCTTGTCTTTAACTTCGATATTTTCGTAATCTTCATAACCGCCGGCCCCGGCATAGACCAGTTCGCCGCTGAGTCCCTCCGGGTGGGTGGAGCAGATGTGGCAGACCGGCCGGGCCTTTATCACCCGTGTTTCCGGTGCGATAACCCGCAGGGCCGCCTCCCTGGGATAGCTGTGGTACATATAGAACCGGTCGATCCGCGCCTCCAGGCCGTAACTTTCCAGCTCATTTTTAATATAGCCTGCCGCCCGGGCGATGCTCTTGGTGCCGGCGAGCCTTTCACCCACCTCCTCGACCAGGAAGGTCATGTGCTTGTAAGACTCATCGAGGGATAAATCGGCCTGTATCTGTTGTTCAACATTAGAGCTGGTATTGGGCCGGGGCGTATCCTGGTTAGGTTTATCTGCCGGGCTCTGGGCCTCAACCGCCTTATTACCAAACGCCAGAGTTAACGATCCCGATAAAATTATCACGAGTAAAAATGGATGTAAATTTGAGTAAAACATGATACTATCTCCTTAAGATCAGGTTTGATGATGAGTATAACTTATTAAACAAAGTTATGCAAATGTCAAGTTAGGAAATAATTTATGATAGGTGCTATTGCCGGCGATATTATCGGTTCGTTGTATGAGCATTACCCGATCAAGACGACGGAATTTCCTTTGTTTTCCGATTGCTCGAGCTTTACCGACGATACCGTGTTAACGGTGGCGGTGGCCGATGCTATTCTCAAAGGCGTTGCTTACGCCGCCTCTCTCAAAAGCTGGGGCCGCCGTTATCCCCGTGCCGGCTATGGGGGCAGTTTTATTTTCTGGTTATTCTCTGAGGACAGCAGCCCTTACCACAGTTGGGGCAATGGATCGGCCATGCGGGTATCGCCGGTGGGTTTTGCCTTTCATACGGTTGAGCAGGTTTTAACAGAGGCGCAAAGAAGCGCCGCCGTCACTCATAATCATCCGGAAGGCGTCAAAGGCGCCCAGGCTGCGGCGCTGGCGATTTATTTGGCCCGGACCGGCGCCGGTAAAGATGATATTAAAAACGAGATCGCCGAACGTTTTAGCTATGACCTGGATCGAAAACTGGATGAGATTAGACCGGAATATGGTTTTGACGTGTCTTGTCAGGGTACGGTGCCGGAAGCGATCATATCTTTTCTGGAGTCGGATGATTTTGAAGACGCCGTCAGAAATGCCATATCTTTAGGCGGCGACAGCGACACGCTGGCCTGCATCACCGGAGGGATCGCCCAGGCCTACTATAAAGAAATACCGGCGGAAATCATTGCCCAAGTGCAGAACCGGCTGCCGGAGGAATTTATGCCGATTATAAATGAGTTTAACAATAAGTTTGATATTCGCCCTCGGTTTATTCCTTGAAATCAATAACAGTTGGTGTTAGAGTTCGTTCAATTATTTAGATAATGTATATGGTGCTTCGGCAAATTATAACCTTTTCTCTGATTAGGAATTTAAAATGCAATACACTCTTGATCTTCCGGCCCGTTCGGTAATCGGGGCGGAGGCGCGCAAGGCGGCAGGTGAGGAGGCGCGTCGGTTGAACTGGTCGCGGGTGCTTTTGGTTTCCGATCCATATATGGAACAGGAAGGGCGGGTGGAGGAGATTCGACAGTTGCTGCAGAAAGCCGACCTGGCGGTATCGGTTTACGCCGGCGTAACGGCGGAGCCCGATACGGAAATGGTTAAGGAAGCTCTGGATCAGTATCATAAAGATAAATGCGACGGGGTAGTGGCATTGGGCGGGGGGAGCCCCATGGATACCGCCAAGACTATTGCCGTCATGGCAACCAACGAGGGACCGGTGCAAAAATTTATGGCGTTAAATGCGGTGGAGAAACCCGGCGTCGGCGTTATCGCTATACCGACGACGGCCGGCACCGGTTCGGAAACGACGGTAGCGGTGGTTATTGCCGATAAAAGAAGCAAGGTCAAGATGTCGGGGAGAGATCGCTCGTTTGTGCCGGCGGCGGCGCTGGTGGATTATAAACTGACCATGACCATGCCGCCGGCGTTGACGGCGGCAGTAGGGGTGGACGCCCTGACTCATGCCATCGAAGCGTATGTTTCTCGCTTGGCTCATGAAAGCACCGATCCGTATGCATTGAGTGCGATTAAGCTGATATGGAATTCAATCCGGGCCGCCTGCCGGGACGGCTCCAACGAAGAGGCGCGGAAAAACATGATGGTCGGCTCCTTCCAGGCAGGGATCGCCTTTTCCAATGCCTCGGTGGCGTTGGTGCACGGGATGAGCGAACCGCTGGGGGCCTGTTTTCATGTGCCGCACGGTTTAAGCAACGCTATGCTGCTGCCGGCGGTGACCAAATTCTCTATTACCGCAGCCCCGGCTCGCTATGCCCACATTGCCCGCGTCATGGGACTGTCCGAGCCGGGACAGACGGACGATCAATGCTGCCGGATGTTGGTCGAGCAATTATTTCAACTCAACCGCGATCTAAAATTGCAGACCCCGGCGCAGTTCGGAATCGACAAAAAAGAATACGACAGCATGATCGAAAAGATGGCCGCCGACACCCTCGCTTCCGGCTGCACCGCCCATAATCCCATCGTGCCCACCCTTGAGCAGACGATGCAAATCTATCAGGAAATATATGAGTAAAAAATAAAGGGAATGATACCTCAAAATACAGCGATTTCAGGTCGCATAAGTAGGGATCTTTATGGATTTCTGGACGGCACTGCTTGACATATTGATTCTTTTGCTGACGGCGTTGGTGCTGGGTGCGCTATGCGAGCGCTTGAAACAAAGTGCGATACTGGGCTACTTGCTCGCCGGCACGTTGCTGGGGCCCAATGCCCTGGACTGGATGCCGAATAACCTGGCGGTGGCTACGATAGCGGAATTGGGTGTGGCGCTGCTTTTGTTTACCATTGGTCTGGAATTTTCTTGGCGCAGACTGCGAAACATCGGGCCGATTGCCCTGGGCGGAGGAACTCTGCAGGTGCTATTGACCGGCGCATTGGCAACCGGGGTTTGCCTGATATTTGGGCTTGGGGGGCCAGCGGCGGTTACGGTCGGTTCTGCAATCGCCTTAAGCAGCACCGCCTGTGTATTGCGGCTGCTGGTAAACCGCGCGGAAGTCGATAGCGTCCATGGCCGTAACGCCCTGGGAATCCTGCTCCTGCAGGATATCGCGGTAGTTCCCCTGGTACTCGTCGTGACAGTTCTGGGCGGCAGAGGATCAGGTGTTCATATTATTTGGGAGTTGGGCAGGACCGTCGGGATGGCCGCACTGCTGGGGGTAATGCTGTACCTGCTGCTGAACTTTATCGTGCCGCGGCTGCTAAGGGCAAAAGAAGCGGCGCGCAATCGTGAGCTGCCGATCCTGCTGGCAATTGTCACCGCGGTGGGATCGGCGTGGGTATCCCACAAGCTCGGTCTTTCCCCGGTGTTTGGATCCTTCATTGCGGGAATGTTGCTCGCCGCGTCACCTTTTGCCACGCAAATCCGCGCCGACGTTGCCCCTTTGCGAACGTTGTTCGTGACATTGTTTTTCAGCTCGATCGGTATGCTGAGCAATCCGGCATGGATATTGGAACATGGGGCTATGGTGGCGGCTACAGTGGCGGCCATCGTGTTCGGCAAGGTGGTCATTGTGTCCGCTGTCGCACTTTTGTTCCGTTCCTTGCCCGTTCATGCGGTAGCAACAGGCATTTGCCTGGCCCAGGTGGGCGAGTTCTCCTTCGTGCTCGCCGAGGTAGCGCGGCAGGGGCAATTAATCACAGGCGATTTATTTGAACTGATCGTTGCGGCAACGATTGTAACTTTGTTCCTTACGCCGTATTTGGTTGCGGTATCGCCCATCTTGGCTGGACTTTTGGGCAGACTTTTGGCTCATGACCTCCAGGTGTTGCGTTCTTTGGACGAAGCATGGCCCGAATCTGACCCAAGATTGAGCGGTCATATCGTGATCATTGGTTTTGGCCCGGCAGGCCAGCGCGTCGCCGAAGCACTAAAAGGGGATCAAGAATCGCTCGTCGTCGTCGAGTTGAATCCCAGGTCTGCCGCGAGAGCGCAGGCGTGTGGCCTTCGAACTTATATCGGTGATGCCACCCGAACGGAAGTTCTGGAGCATTTACAGTTCACCGAGGCCAAGGCGGTCGCGGTTACGGTGCCCGATCCAACTGCCGCCCGGCAGATTATCGAGCTTATCCGTTCGTTATCACCCGAAACCGCCATTATCGCCCGTTCGCGTTATCACATATATCGTTCGGTTTTAATTCGCGCCGGAGCGTATGCGGTCGTTGATGAGGAAGAAGAGATCGGCCTGTGTGTTGCCTCGGAGGTGAGAAAAATGCTGCAGGCCGCAGACTCCGGGCCACGGGCGGTAAATGACCCGGCATCAGGCGGCACCGAGGACGGAATTATATCAGAGCCCTGAATAATATCGGAAAAAATTACGACATATAACTATTCCCCAACGCTGGCCACGACCTCGGCGGCGTTACCCGATTCCGTTGGGATTATTTCGATAATCATCTGAAACCAAATAATAATTGACTTAATATGTCAAAAGCAGTCTATCGTGTACTACTTCTTTTTCCAGGGTGCGACCGTTCATTTGGAAGCGTTTTAGCATGGATCGGCCGCAGTTAACAAACGCCTCCCTTTCAAAAAGTCCTTTGGGTATTGGCAAGTTGCATTCAATTTTACCGGACCGTTTTGATCCATCAATGCTTAAGGCTACGTATATCCCCTTTTTCTTGCATTCTGCAACTACTTCAAACAACCGTTTAATGCTAAAAGATTGGGCGCCATATAAAATCGGTTGAGTATCTTTATAAGGAGGATCGCAATATATTAAATCTCCAGGTTGGGCCCTTCCCATTGCTTGTTGATAATCCAGGTGAACAAACTCGGCTCTTTTTACTCTTACATACCATTCATCTACTCGCTTTGAAAAAGCTTCAGGGGAAATCGGTTCGTGTATTCCACAGGGAGTTGACATATAACCGTCCATCTTCCGGAACCTTACTACTCCTCCGTAGCAAGAACGGCATAAAAATAATAAATCTGCGCCATTGGGATTTTTATTGTAGGAGGCCTTAATTTTTTCATAACCTTCTTTACGATTTTCGGTGCAGTATGCTTTCCACCTTTGCAAATACCATTTTTTGATCATATCGGGCGCTTTGGCCAATGTCTGCCAAATATCGATGAGCGGCAGAAAAATATCAGAGCCGACGGATTTTTCCCAGGCTAAAGTGGCTAGGACTGCGCCGCTGCCTAAAAAAGGTTCGTAATAAGTATTAAAATCAGAAGGGAAATACGAGACAATTTCCTGGGCGAATCTATGTTTATTGCCTATCCACTTCAAGAGTTGTCTTTTAGGCGGTTCCGACGCTCTTAAAGAAACTTCCAGCTCTTTAAATAAGTACTTACCCATGTTCTATAATAAATCCAAAATTCCACAAATAACCAGCAAAAATGCCACGGTGATTTTATTATAAGCCGACAATCCAATTTTTCGAGCTTATAATAGCTAAACGACATTATATTCCATTTTGGAATATTCGTCAAGGGATTATAAAATCATCGTTCTATGAAAAAGAGCCTCCATAGCCTGGAACAGGAAAAATTAAAGGCGTTGCTTCGTAAAATCAGAAACGAAAAGGGTTTACGTCAATCAGAGCTTGCAGCGCGCCTGGGTCGATCTCAATCATTTGTTAGTAAATACGAGTCCGGAGAACTATGTCTTGATCTTTTAGAGCTTCGTACCGTATGTCAGGCCATGGGACTCTCATTAAATAGTTTCGTTAAGAGATTTGAGAAAGAAATTTCATGACTCCGGATAAGAGGTTTCTTAATTTGCCCAAATCCTTCTGGGCTCACGTCCGACTAATCAGCCAGGGAGTCGGTTATACGAAAAGAGGGGAAAAAAGTATCAAAGTGCCGTCGCTTCAGGAGATACAAAAAGTTTTTAAGACACTAACTCTCGGTACGGAACATATTATTAATGCCGAAACTAATAAAGCAACTGATTTCGGCAGATTGTTGTTAAAATATTTTCGTTACCGAGCGGATATTTTGCACAGGCAAGCCGAGCCTAATTTAATGAACGTATCTGAAGCTAAAAAAGCATTTAACACCCTTAAGAAAAAACTTCGACCTGCTTGCCCTATTCCCATGAACAAACAAAAAGGGAAAAAGAAAACTCCGGCATATTTTACTGGTATGATAAATATGCTGATTGAAGCGAACGCCGCCAATTATCCCTGTGACTATGACCCAAAAGTTTTGACAACGATAACAAAACAGGGTTTTCCGGTTCGAACTTTAGCCCGCCGAATTGACGGCGCTTTTCCTGCTCCTGTGAATCCCATCGCCATCTGGGAGATAAAGGAATATTACTACACAACGACCTTTGGCAGTAGAGTTGCTGATGGTGTATATGAATCATTACTTGACGGCATGGAAATTGAGGATCTCAAACTAAATGAAGACATTGATGTCAAACATTATTTGATGGTGGACGCCTATTATACCTGGTGGGAATGCGGATGTTCATATCTGTGCCGTATTGTTGATATGCTTCATATGGGATACATAGACGAAGTTCTGTTTGGTCGTGAAGTAATTAAAAGAGTACCGGAACTGGCTAAAGAATGGACTAAATTAGCGCGAAAGAATTATAAACCAATGCCGCAAAACAAAAGGAAAAGAAAATGAAAAAGACACTTTATTTGATTTTGTTGTTGAATTTTTCTGTAGTTAGCTTGGCTACCGCTCAGGAGCGGAAGATTTACTGGGGCAGTGAGGTGCCGGCGGGGTGGAACGGCGACTGGCCGGAAAATCTTAAGACGCCGGCGGAAAAAAGCGAATTTGCCCGCACCGCCACCAACCGGGACATTCTGGATTTTTTCGCCACCCTCAAATGGCAGAGCGAAAATGTCCACGTTTTTAATATGTTTGTCAGCGACCGGGGTAGAAGCTGTCCGGTAATCGTCATGGCCAATCCCCGGGTCACGTCGGCGGTCCAGGCCCGGAGTTCCGGCAAGACGGTGGTTTATCTGCAGGGCGGCATTCACCCCAGCGAATGTGAAGGCAAGGAAGCCTTACTGATGCTGATGCGCGATATCCTGCTGGGCGAGAAAAAATACTGGCTGGACAAGTTGATCATTTTGGGTTGTCCGAATTTTAATCTCGACGGCAATGAAACCTTAAGCGTTGCCGATGGTTTGCCCCAATTATCAGGTACGCGGCAAAACGCCCAGGGCTATGATGTCAATCGCGACGCCATCAAGCTGGAGACCACCAACATGCGGGGCGCCTATCAAAATGTGTTCAACGGTTGGGATCCGATTATTATTCATGACACCCACCGCATGGGGGGGGCGAGGCACGGTTACGCCATCGTGCAGGCCGCTTCCAACGTGCCTGCCGCGCACCCGGGGCCGCGCGGCTATGTTACCGAAAAAATCTTCCCCGCCCTGCAAAAGATGACCCGCGAGAACGGGGGCATCGAGATTCATTTTCACGCCGGCCTGGACCGCGGCTGGCCCCCTACGGAATTCACCCATGACAACGCCATCTGGTCCACGGAAGGAAAGTTTATGGTCAGCGGTTACGGGCTCAGAAACCGCATGTCGATTTTGGTGGAGACGCCGGGTTATGAGTCCTTTGAGAAGAAAATTTACAGCCAGTATGTTTACATGAGGGAGCTTTTGCAATATACCTATGAACACGGCGAGGAGATGCAGCAGATTTGCCGCCGGGCGGATGAGGAGGTGGTAAACCAGGTTCACACCGAGGCCGAAAGCGGCCGCTTGAAAAACTTTGTCGAAGGTATATATGAATCCTACGGCAAGTTTGATATTTACGCCTATCGGAATATCCCCTCAAAAATTATTCCCGGCACCAGCGTCCGACAGAGCATCATCGGCAATGAGCCGCCGGAGCTATGCCCCAATGTGGAGCTGGTGACCAAGCCGGTGGGCACCAAAGAAGCGATGGTTCCCAGAGGGTATTTGATACCGACCGACATGGGATTTATCGTGGAAAAATTGCGCCTCCATAATATCAGAGTAAATATCCTCGATAAACCTATCGTGGTCAGCGGCGCAGAATTCATCATTGACAAGCTGGTGCCGATTAGAAAGGGCGGCTATGACATGACAATGCTGGAGGGCGGTTTCTTTAGCTCGCCGCGGAAGGAATTTCCGGCGGGGACTTTCCAGGTTGATATGGCCCAGCCATTGGCCAATATGGCGTTTTATTGCCTGGAACCCCAGGTCGGAGACGGCTTTGTCGGCTGGAATCTGCTAAACGATTACCTCATGGCCCTCGGCGCCGAAAAACACAGCGTGGTTTACCCGATATATAAGTATTTGAAGATAATCCAATAGTAAAAATTGCCGACTTAGATAGTTTTTATTGAATACCAATAATAATACTTTAGTTTCACTTTTTCAAATATTGTTCGGCGAAAAGGCCAAAATCGATCATATCAACTTTGTTGCTGAGATCAAGGTCCGTTTGGTCGCAGTTGTTTTTACTGATGCAATCCGATTGCAGCCAATACCGGTGGAAAAAGGCCAAATCAACAATATCAACGTCGCCGTCTGCATCAAAGTCAGCCGAGGCGCGGCCGATGTAGTTTTGGGCCGTTTGATTCTCCGTAACCATTCCGGGGTACTCGAGATGGTTGGGATCGAACATCCACCGATCCCTACCCACAGTGACCGTACCGTCGGTCCAGCCCCAGGGCACCTCCAACTGATAATAACCATTGGGATCGGTAAGAGCCGAGCCTCCGCCTTTATTGGCGTTAACTTTTACCGCTTCTATCCCGAACCCGCTTATCGTTTGTATATAACCGGAGATGATTACCTTGCAGTTGCTGGCGCAAACAGCACTGTCCTGGTTGGAATAATCACTTTCTCCGAGTGCATCGTAAGCCGTTACCGCAAAGTAATAGGTGGTTTGCGGGATTAAATCCGAAATTATTACCTCCGTTACATCACCCACGTCGGCGCCGGAAGCGGGATTTCCCGGTTGACAGGGATCGAAAGGCGGACCCGGCGTATTTTCCTGATAATAAATTCGGTAGCCTGCGGCACGAGCAGAGGCGATCCAGCTGAGTAAAACTTCGTCGCATTGGGTGTGGGGTTCGGCGTTAACGTTTGTCGGCGACTCCGGCGGACCAATAGCCTGCAGGGCGTTATAGGCGTTTATGATCCCGGCGCCCAAATTGCGGCTATCGTTGTAGGGTGTGGTGGTATTAACCATAATATCTAACTTTTCCGGTCCGGAGAGATTGGGATCAAACGATTCCAGCAGGGCGGCCACGCCCGCAACATGCGGCGCCGCCATGGAAGTGCCGGAAAGTAAAGCAATATAATGATTATCTTTGTCGGGATCGCCGGGCTCCGCGTAAGTGCTCAAAACATCAACCCCGGGCCCCGCCAGATCGACCCAAGCGCCGTGGTTGCTAAAACCGGCGCCCGCGCCGTTAACGTCGGTGGCCGCCACGTTCATCACCCCGGCCTTAGCACCCAGATAATCAGCCGTAGCGGAATTATTATTGCCCGCACTGTGGATAATCATCACGTCGTGGGCTAAAAGATTATCCACTGCCGCATCTATGCCTCCCGTATTGGAGGAGTCCCAGGAGCAGTTGATCGCCGCCACGTTAATATTATGACGATCTATCTGGTCGGCCACGTAGCTCATCGCCTCGGCAGCCCAGTCCATTCTTACGATGCCCGTGATTTGTCCCTGGTACTTGGCGTGATAACCAATGCGCATAGCCATGACTTCAACGCCATTACCCCAACTGCTGACGCTGCCGCTCGCAAAACCCCCCGCCACCCCCGCCGCCATGAGATTATTATTTGTGATAGCGGCGATGGTTCCCGCCACGTGCGTGCCGTGGCCGTCGCCGTCGTCCGGGTCGTTATCTACTTGGCCGCAGTCCTGGT